>DASSSV010000039.1:0-11481 GCA_035708265.1 Thermomicrobiales bacterium
CGCTGGGGGCGGCGGTGGGGCGGCTGGAGAGCCTCTTCCCGCGCGAGCTGCACCCGGTCCTGCGCGCGGCGGAGCCAGGCGCGGCCGACCCGGGCGGCCGGGCGGCGCGGCTGGCGGACCTGGAGGTCGCGGTCGCGCGGCGGCGGCAGGTCTGGATCGAGTACGCGGCGGCGTCGCGCGGCGGGGTGGTGACGGCGCGGACGATCGACCCCTACGCGGTCTTCCCCTACGGGCGCTCGTGGCATTGCGCGGCCTACTGCCATTTGCGCGAGGATGTGCGGCTCTTCAAAGTGGATCGGATCAGGGTGTGGCGCGTGCTCGACGGCCGTTTCCCGGCGCCGGCCGACTTCGACCTGGAGCGCTACCTCGGGCGGGGCTGGGGCCTGATGCCGGGCGTCGAGGGGCCGGTGGAGGCGGTCGGGCTCAGATTCCACCCGCCCGCGGCGAGCTTCGTCGCGGAGGAGCGCTGGCACCAGTCGCAGCGGGTGGAGTGGGAACCGGGCGGGACGATGCTCTTCCGGGTGGACGTGCCGCTCACGCCGGAGTTCCGGCACTGGGTCTATCATTACGGGCAGCAGGTGGAGGTGCTGGAGCCGGCGAGCCTGCGCGAGTGGGTACGCGCGGAGGCGCTGGGTGTGGCGGAGCGTCTTTGACAACGCCAGGCGGCGCGCCTATACTGGACGTAGCGGGAGTTGAGCTGAGGGCGGCAGCCCTCGGCTTTTGTCCATTCTGGCCGTTGGCCGGCCGGCGCGGCGGGATGGCGCCTCCGCGCGGGTTCCGGGTTGAGGCCGTTCGCCTGTTGAAATCGAGGGACATGGCCATGGCCGATCGTCAGCAGATGCTGCTCACCGCCGAGGGCAAGCGCGAGTTGGAGGCGATGCTGCCGACGCTCGTCGCCAAGAAACGCGAGATCATGGAGCGCATCCAGGGCACCAAGACCTACGGGGACATGGCCGACGGCGGCGAGTACAGCGAGGCGAAGGACGAGCTGGCGCAGATCGACGGCCGGATCAAGGAACTCGAGCACACCCTCCGCCACGCCAGGGTGGTGGAGGACAGCGCGCGCGACGGCACGGTGCGGATCGGCTGCCGCGTCACCGTGGTGGACGAGGACGGCACGGCCGAGACCTGGATGATCGTCACCCCCGCCGAGGCGAGCACGCGCAACCGCAAGATCTCCAACCAGTCGCCGATGGGCGCGGCCCTGATGGGTAAACGTGTCGGCGAGCGGATCAGCGTCCGCGCGCCGGACGGCGATACCTGGTACACCATCAGCGCGATTGAGTAGACGGCAGACGGCAGACGGCAGACGGCAGAGAGTTGAGCGATGACGGTTGTACGGTGATAGTGGCAGGAGGCTGATCCCCTTGCACCTACCAACTCGCAACTGTCAACCCCTACTGCCGTCTGCCGTCTGCCGTCTACCGCCTCGTCAGGGGAGTCATGAGCGACGACCAGGGCACGACGGTGCCCGAGCAGACGCGCGTCCGGCTGGAGAAGGCCCGAGCGTGGCGCGACCTCGGCGTTGATCCCTACACCCCGCGCACGAACCGCACGCACACGATCGCGGAGGTCCGCGAGGACTTCGACGACCTCATGGCGGCCGGGGCGGCGGTGACGCTGGCCGGTCGGCTGGTGAGCCGGCGCGACATGGGCAAGGCGAGTTTCGCCCACCTGCGCGACGGCACCGGCACGCTCCAGATCTACGTCCGCCGCGACGCCGTCGGCGACGAGCACTACGCCCGCCTCAAGGCGCTGCTCGACCTCAACGATTTCATCGAGGCGACCGGGACGCTGATGCGCACGCGGACGGGCGAGCCGACGCTGGAGGTGCGCCAGTACCGCCTGCTGACCAAGGCGCTGACGCCGCCGCCCGACAAGTGGCACGGCCTGACCGACGTGGAGACGCGCTACCGCCAGCGCTACGTCGACCTCATGGTCAACGAGGAGAGCCGGCGCATCTTCGTCACGCGCAGCCGCCTCGTCGCCGCCGTCCGCCGCTACCTCGACTCCTGCGGCTTCCTCGAGGTCGAGACGCCGACGCTACAGCCGCTCTACGGCGGGGCGGCGGCGCGGCCCTTCACGACGCACTACCACGCGCTCGACCAGACCTTCTACCTGCGCATCGCCGACGAACTGTATCTGAAGCGGCTGATCGTCGGCGGCTTCGACAAGGTCTACGAGATCTGCAAGGACTTCCGCAACGAGGGAATCGACCGCAGCCACAGCCCCGAGTTCACGCAGATGGAGTTGTACCAGGCGTACGCCGACTACGAGATGATCATGCGCCTGGTCGAGGAGCTGCTGCACGCGGTCGCGCTGGAGGTCTGCGGCGGGCCGCGCCTGACCTACAACGGGCACGAGGTCGACCTGACGCCGCCGTGGCGGCGGCTGCCGATGCGCGAGGCGATCCTGGAGTTCACGGGGATCGATTACCGGGCGTTGCCGACGCAGCCGGAACTCTACGCGGCGGCGCGCGCGGCCGGCGCCGACGTCGCGCCGGACACGGTCTGGCCGCGGCTGGTGGACGAACTCTTCAAGACCTTCGTGCGCCCCAACATCGTCCAGCCGACCTTCATCTACGACTACCCGACGGCGCTCTCGCCGCTGGCGAAGCAGAAGCCGGGCGACCCGGAGACGGTCGAGCGCTTCCAGCCGCTGGTGGCGGGGCTGGAACTGGGCAACGCCTACAGCGAGCTGAACGACCCCGAGGAGCAACTGGCCCGCTTCCTGGAGCAGGCGGCCGACCGCGAGGCCGGCGACGAGGAGGCGATGCCGATCGACGAGGACTACGTCGCGGCGCTGCGCTACGGCATGCCGCCGACCGGGGGCCTCGGCATCGGCATCGACCGCCTGACGATGCTCTTCACCGACCAGCGCGCGATCCGTGACGTGATCCTCTTCCCCGCCCTGCGCGAATGACGAAGGACAAATGACGAATGACGAATGCGCGTGGCGGGCGGCGAGTGGGGCGCCCGCTCTGCGGCCCATGCGCTCCATACGCGAGCGATGGCCGCGCACCACGTCATTCGTCCTTCGTCATTCGTCCTTCGTACTTCTGCGGAGGGAGCGGTCGGAGGACCAGGGGGCTTCGGGGGCCATGGTCAGGGCGGCGAGGGCGAGGAGGACGGTGTCGTAGTTGACGCGCCAGCCGGCGAAGGCGAGCCAGGCGCGCTCGCGGTCGGGCTTGAGGGGGACGCCGCCCGCGGCGAGGCGGTCGCAGGCGTCGTCGAACTCGGGGCGGGTCACGCTGATCGGCTCGTCGGGGAAGCGGGGCGCGGGGTTGTAGCGGATGCCGAAGTAGTCGGCGACGTGGCGCAGGGCGAGGTAGCCGGCGCGGATGCAGAGGTCGGCCTGGGGGTCGTGCGGGATGTCCACCGCGGCGTTGACCAGGGAAGCGGTGTCGAGGATGGCGCCGGCGGCGGTGATCCAGGAGTGCTCGGGCTGGGGCGAGCGGAAGAAGGCGAGCGCGGCGAGGGAGGTGTGGCTCTCCTCGATGTCGGCGAACCAGAGTTCCCAGGTGACCCAGAGGTCGTTCAGGCGGTCGAGTCCCTGGATGCGGCGGTAGCGCAGGATCGCCTCGACCGCGGCGGGCGGGGCGCCGGCGCGGACCTCCAGCATCGTGACGGCGGCCTCGCGGCGGGCGAAGGCGGTGTACATCGTCGGCAGGTAGGAGATCAGGAGGGCGACCAGGATCAGGCCGATCGCGGCCTCGGAGAAGGTCAGCAGCAACTCCGGCACGCCGGGGTCCGAGGCGAAGCCGAGCGTGAAGAGGGAGGAGCCGCTGACGGCGAGCGCCCGGTGCCAGGGCCGGACGCCGAGCGCCCAGAACATCGCCGTGTAGCCGAGGCCGATCAGGATCACCCAGGTCAGGGCGAGGACCAGCAGGCTGATGGGCGCGTAGAGCGCCATCGCGCGGTCGCGCTCGGCGTAGGAGCGCGACTGGCGCGCGCGCAGGGCGAAGAGGTACCGCATCGCCCGGAAGACGACGGTGGTGAGGGCGACGCGCGCGCTGCGCGGCAGGACGAAGGTGCGCACGGCCGCGAGGAAGGTGCTCGCCACGACGGCGGCGCCGAGCAGGAAGACGGCGATGGAGAGGGCGGGCATCGGCGGTCCGGTTTCCGATCACTACGGGTTTCGCGCCGGGGGCGCCCGCGGGTGAAACCGCGGCTAAGGGCTCGCTGGCGCTCGCCGCGAACCCACACCCAGAGGGCACCCGGCGGGTTGGGACGTTTTGGTCCGCGCGGGCGTCCTTCCTGGCCGCCGTCGATACCGGCGCGGTATCAACGGCGGGTGGCGCGCATAGGATAACGCGAACAGGGTAGACGGCGGGGCCGGCCATCGGAGCCGGCCCCGCCGCTGATGTCTGGGCTCGCCGCGCGCCGCGGGTTAGAACTCCTCGTCGTAGCCCTGGAAGTCGCGGATCAGTTCGCGGATCTGCTCGTAGACGGCCCTGACCGCGCCGATGACCTTGTCGCGCTGCTCCTCGTCGAGGACGAGGTAGAGGACCACGCCGGCGAGCGCGGCCATCCAGAAGCCGGTCAGCGCGGTCTCCCTGGTGGCGCTGCCGGTCGCGCTGAGCGCCTTGCCGGTCGTGTCGGCGACGGCGGAACCGCCGTGCTGCGCGGTCTTGCGGGCCTCCTCGGCGCGCTCGCGGGCGGCGCTGCGGGCGGCTTCGGCCTTCTCGCGCGCCAGGCGCTGCGCCTCGTCGGCGCGGGCGCGGGCCAGGCGCTGGGCGTCCTCCGCCCGCGCCCGCGCGACCTGGCGGGCGGTCTCGGCCCGCGCGCGGGCGGTCTGACCGGCCTGCCCGGCGAGGTCGCTCGCCCGCTCGGCCGCGTCGCTGGCGGCGAGGTCCTGGAAGGCCGAGCGTCCGGCCTCCACGCCGGTGGTCGCCAGTTCTTGCAGGCGCGCGCCGGCGCGCTGCGCCGCCTCGCGGGTCGCCTCGACGACCTGGGGCACCACCTCCTCGCGCACGTGGGGGAGGACGTCGGTGCGGACGCGCTCGGTCAATTCGCCGGCGCGCTCGCGCGTCGTGCTGGCCAGTTGCGCGGCGGTCTCGCGCACCTGCTCGGTCAGGTCGCCGCTGCGCGCCTTCTCGACCAGCGGGGTCGTGGCGGCGGCGGTGGCGGCGCCGACGGCGGCGAGGGTCTTGCCGACGTTGCTGCCGACGGCGGACGCGGTGTCGCGGGCGGTGTCGAGCGGGTTGCCCTGGCCGGGGAGTTGCTCGCGCACCTGCTTGACGCGGCGCGCCGCCTGCTTCTGGAGTTGCTGGCGCTGCTTCTCGACCTGGCGCAATTGCTTCTGGAGGTTCTTCCTCACGCGGCGCGAGCCGCGGCGGTTGGGGCGCAACCGCTCCTGAATGGCGCTCATCGTGTCGTGTTCCTCCGTGTTTCTCGCGCGGTCGGCGACCGTGCCACCCGCCTGGGAGAGCGCGGCGCCGGCCGCGGTGAGCGTTTCGCCGATGTTCTCGCCGAACCCCGCGGCGCCCGCGCGGACCTGCGCGGCCGCACGCTGCCCGGCCTGTGCGGCCCGCCGGCGCGCCTCCTCGGCCTCCTGACGGGCGCGCCCGGCGGCGCGGCGGGCTTGCCGGCGCCGCCCTTTCGGCAGCGCCTCGATCGCGCGCTCCACCGGCTGCGGCAGCGGGGGCTCCTTCGTGCGCGGGGCCGGTTCGAGGGCGACGACCAGGCCGCCCAGGGCGGTCGCCGCGCCGACGGCCAGGCCGAGCACCTGGCCGGTCGACAATTCGGTCGGGTCGAAGTTCGCCGCCTGCACACGGCCGGCCGCGCCCTGCGCCCACGCCGGCAGGCGTTGATCCCACCGCTGGCCGGTCGTCCCGGCCCCGGTGACGTTGGACGGGGCCGGGACATTCCGCGTTTCGTCCGCCATCGCGCTGCTCGCTCCCTACTTCTGCCCGCTGCGCCGCGGCCGGCCGGTCCGGCGCGGCGTCGCCGCTCAGCCCTCGGCCAGGGTCGGTCCGGCGCCCGCCGCGGCGTCGGCCGGCTGGCCGGCGGCCTGGAGTTGCCGCGCCAGCTGCTCCCGGAAGTCGGCGCGCTCGTCGGCCGAGAGGTTGCTCATCACCCGGTCGATGATCGCCAGGAGGAGGGCGACGCGCTCCTGGTTGCCCATCTTCTCGATCATCCGATCGGTGACGTAGTTCACCTGTTGAGCGCGCTCCTGCTCGCTCATGTTCTTGAGCACCTGGTCGACGACGTTCCGCATGAGGCCGCTCATGGCGCAGGTCCTTCCGGCTCGTACTCCGTCCACTCGGCGAGGCCACACCGGCGGCCACCCGCGACGCGGGCCCCCCGGCGCTCCGGCAGCGCGCATTGTACCGCGTTCCAGAGCACGATTCATGCCAGACGGCGGCGCGCCGGCGCGGGTGGGGGGGCGGCCGGGTCCGCTGGCCCGGCAAGTGCGGGCCGGTACGCCCGGAGGCCAGGGCCACTCATGGCAACGAAAGTGGCCCTTGTCCGCTTCGGGGCGGCCAACGGCGACGAGGGAACCCGGGCAGGGTAGGGGGCGTCCGGCAGATCGCGCCGCGGGTCGAGCGGCTGACTGAGCGGGTGGTCGCCGGGAAGCCGGTGGGCGAACGGGCGATCCACTACTTCCTGGCGTTCAGGGCCCCACATACGAAGGCTATCGCCGCGTCGGCGTGATGCGGCGGTCGGTCGCGAGCACGATCGAGGGCGGGCCGCTCGGCCCGCCCTCGGTGCGTCCATCGCGAATGCGCAGGGGAGAGGCCGTTATCCCCAGCTACGCAGCACCACCGTCGGCATCTCCGGCATCGGCCGCTCGCGCAGCCGCGCCAGGCGCTCCAATACTGCAGCCAGCCGTTCGATCCCTCGCATGGCGCACACCTCCGGCTTCGTCGCCCCGCCCTCTCGGCCCCATTGTGCGGAAGGGCCACTCCGAGCATACGCCGTGGGAGGGGCCCTGCCCAGGCCCATCGGGGCTATTTGTGCGCGGTACGACCGTCCCCGCGACGGATCGTCCACTTGTCGCGCGCCCTGGCACGCCGGGAGGGCGCGGACGGGTCCGATGGCCGATCCCGAGCGGTGCGGGATCGCGGCGCGGGCGCGCCGGGGCCGGACGGTGTGCATGGAGGTGGCGGGCATGACCGACGAGGAGCGGGACGAGACCGCGTCGCGCGAGGGCGCAGGCGAGGGGGCGGCGGAGGGCGTCGCGGCGGCGGAGGGCGCGGGCGGCGGCCTCTCGGCGGAGCAACTGGCGCGCCTGCGCGAGACGCTGCTGGCCGCCTACCCCGACGCGGTCCCCGAACTGATCGCGGGCGCCGACTTCGACGCGCTGCTCGCCAGCGTCGGGCCGGCGCGCGACGCCTACCGGCGGGTGCGGGAGGCGGCGGCGCGCGAGGCGGCGGCCGGCGTGCCGCGCGGCGGCGGGGTGCGCGAGCCGGACCCGGCGCTCTACGCCGGCCTGGCGCCGGAGGCGAAGATCGCGGCGGGGCTGGCGGTGGGTGAGTCGGGTAGGCGGATAGTCGGGTAGTCGGGTAGTAGCGAGTGGCGAACGAGGGGCGACGAGCGACGAGGGGCGGGGGCCGGACACTGAGTCCTGAGCCCTGAGCCCTGAGTCCTCGCAAGCGAACGGAGTGAGCGACGTGGCGCTGACGCTGACCGAGGCGGCGAAGTTGACGCAGGACCTGCTGCTGCGCGGCGTGATCGAGACGATCGTGTCGGAGTCGCAACTGCTGAACTATCTGCCGTTCATGGACGTGACCGGCAACGCCCTGACCTACAACCAGGAGAACGCGCTGGCGACGGCGAGCTACTACGGGGTGGGCGACACCTGGCTGGAGGACACGCCGACCTTCACGCAGAAGACCGCCAAGCTGGCGATCCTCGGCGGCGACGCCGACGTCGACAACTTCCTCCAGCAGACCTACAGCGACCCCAACGACCTGGCCGCGGCAGTCATCGCGGCGAAGGCGAAGGCGGTGGCGCGCACCTTCTCCGATACCTTCTTCAACGGCGACACGGCGGTGACGCCGAAGGGCTACGACGGGCTGCACAAGCTGATCCCGGCCGGGCAGCGCCTCAAGGCGAACAACGACAACGCCAACGGCGGCGCGCTGACCCTGGACGACGTCGACAAGGTCATCGACCTGGTCAAGCCGGGCAAGCCGGACGCGCTCTTCCTCTCGAAGCGCACGCGCCGCAAGTTGAAGTCGCTCCGCCGCAACGCCGCGAACGTGATGGAGGTCGATATCGACCAGTTCGGCCGCCGCGTGGAGTTCTACGACGGCATCCCCCTGGTGATCGACGACTTCATCCTCGACAACCACACCGTCGGCGCGTCGGCCGGCATCTGCTCGACGCTCTACGCCGTGCAGTTCGGCTACCAGCGCGGCGTGATGGGCATCCACAACGGCGGCGTGCAGGTCGACACGGTCGGCGACCTGGAGACCAAGGACGCGACGCGCCACCGCGTCAAGTGGTACAGCGCGATCGTCTGCTTCCGCGACATCGCCGCGGCCGCGCTGGAGGGCATCACGAACGCGTAGGGGTTAGGCGTTAGGGGAGTTGGCCGAGCGAAAACGATGCTCGCCAGCCGCCAGGGTTGCGCGGCCCTACTCCTAACGCCTAACGCCTCCCCGGAGGGGCGATGGACGACTATGGCTGGCTGGCGACGCGGGACGCGGCGCGGCGGGCGCGGTATCGCGAGTCCCTGGAGTTCTACGAGGGTCGGCAGTGGCTGGGTCGGCCGCTGCCGGGGGAACGGCGGCTGACGGCCAACTATGCGCGGACGCTGGTGCGCAAGGTGGCGTCGTACCTCTTCCCCGAGCCGGTGACGTTCGCGGTGGCGCCGGAGGACGCGGGCGCGGCGGCGCGCGAGCGGTCGCGCCGGGCCGAGGCGGCGCTGGCGGAGGTCTACGCCGCCAATGACCTGGCGGCGGTGGACTTCGACGCGGCGATCGACGCGGCGGTGCTGGGCGACGGCGCGTTCAAGGTGGTCTGGGGCGCGGCGGAGCGGCGGCCGGTGGTGACGGCGGTGGACGTGCAGGCGCTCTTCGCCTGGTGGGACGCCGACGACCCGCGCCGCGTGACTCGCGTGGTGCAGCGGGGCGTGCTGCCGGCGGAGGAGGCGCGCGCCCGCTACGGCGTGGCGGCGCGCGAGGCCGCGGCGACGGTGGTCGAGGACTGGCGGCCCGAGCGCTTCACGCTGACGGTGGCGGGCGAGGTCGTCCGCGACGAGGCGAACCCCTTCGGCCGGCTGCCCTACGTCATCTTCGCCAACGCGCCGCGCCCGCACGACTTCTGGGGTGAGAGCGACCTGGCCGACCTGCTGGACGTGCAGCGCGAGTTGAATCGCCGGCTGAGCGTCGTCGCGCGCATCCTCGAGCTGTCGGGCAACCCGATCGCGGTGCTGGAGAACGTAGAGGGCGCGGAGGGGATCCAGGTCGGGCCGGGCGCGCTCTGGGAGCTGCCGGAGGGGGCGAAGGCGTACCTGCTCGACCTGCTGGCGGGCGGCGGGGTCGGGCTGCACCTGCAGTACATCGACCTGCTCTACCGCGTGCTGCACGACCTGGCCGAGACGCCGCGCACGGCGTTCGGCGACGCGGGGCGCGACCTGAGCGGCGCGGCGCTGGAGGTGGAGATCCAGCCGCTAATCCAGAAGGTCAAGCGCAAGCGCCGGGTCTGGGACAGCGTCTTCGCCCGCCGCAACGCGCTGATCCTCGACCTGCTGGCGCGCTTCGGCGGCCTCGACATCGGCGACAGCCGGCGCACGACGGCGATCTGGGGCGCGATCCTGCCGGACGACCGCGAGGCGCTGGTGCGGCAGGAGATCCAGCTCGTGGACCACGCGCTCCACTCGCGCCGCACCGCGCTCGCGGTGCTCGGCGCGGACGACCCGGAGCACGAGTTGCGGCTGATTGACGAGGAGACGGCAGAGGAGGCTTCCGCAGGCCGGACCGGTCGACGAGCGTAAGCCGGTACTCCCGACTGCCGGCTGCCGTCTGCGAACGGAGTGAGCCATGCCCACGCTCGGCGAGGTGCGCGCGCGGCTGCGGCGCGCGCTGGAGGATACGGACGCGGTCGCGCCGCTGTGGAGCGACACGGAGTTGAACGAGGCGCTGGCGACGGCGCACCGCGAGTACGGCGCGCGCTTCCCGCGCGAGGTGACGGCGACTCTCAATCCGGTCGGCGGGCAGACCGACTACCCGCTGCCGGCGGACGCGCGGCGCGTCATGCGGGTGGAGAGCCCGGCCGGGCAGCCGCTGCCGCGCCGCGCGCCGAGCGCGGGGCACGAGCCGGGCGCGGCGCAGAGTTGGGCCTACTCGGGCGGCGTCGTGCGCCTGGGGCTGCCGCCCACCGACCCGCTCGTCGTGCTCTATCGCGGCCTCTACCCCTTCCCGGCCGGCGACGGCGACGACTTCGCCCTGCCGGACGAGGGCGTGGACCTGGCGGTCGCGGGCGCGGTGGTGCTGGCGCTCCAGCGGCGCGAGGTCGCGGCGGCGAAGCGGCGGGGCGGGGCGTCGCCGGTCGGCGCCGCGCTGGCGCAGGCGCGGCGGAGTTACGCCGACGCGCTCGCGCGCTGCCGCCGGGCGCGCGGCGACGTGCTGGCGTGGTGACGGCGTGGGGCGTGGGGCGTGAGAGCGTGAGAGCGTGGGGACGTTGAGGGCATCCCTGGCACGCCTACGCTCTACGCTCCACGCCCTACGAGGAGGCGCACGAGTGGCCGAACGCTTCGACATCACCCTCGGCGGGCGGGGGTACATGGTCGCGCCGGGGAGCTATCGGCGGCAGCAGGCGGGCGGGGCGGCGGTGGCGGCGGGCTTGTCCCAAGCGCAGTCTTGGGGGTCGCGGCGGGTGGTGCAGCGGGCCTGGCGCGGCGGATTGCAGAGCCAGCAGGAGGAGCCGGACCGCTTCTGGACGAGCGTCGGGCTGCGGCCGCTGGCGGGCGGGCAGGCGGTCGGGCCGGGGCCGCGGGAGCGCGCGCCGATAGCGGTGGCCGGGCTCGACCCGACGGCGCCGCGCCACGGCGTGCTAGTCAACGGGCAGCCCTACTTCGCGGCGGGCGAGGGGCTCTGGCGCGTGGACCGCGCGGGCGGGCTGACGCCGGACAACCTCGGCGGCTGCACGCAACTCGGCGGCCCGCTCGGCGTGCCGGCCGCCGGGCTGGCCGTGCGCGACGACAGCACCCTCTTCGTCGCGCGCGCCGGCAGCGACCTCTGGAGCTGGCCGATCGGCGGCGGGGCGTTCGCCACCTACCCGCTCAAGTTCAACGGCGTCGCGGTCTACGCGGGCGGGGTCTGGGGGCTCGGCTCGCTGACCGAGCCGAGCCGGCTGCTGCGCGTGACGGATCTCGGCACCGCCGCGGTGGACGGGATAAGGGAGAGCGCGATTTGAAACCGGCCCTTGTCCCACGCTACCACGCGGCGTGAACGCTGAGGGACACGACCGGGCGCGGGGCGCCGGTGCCGGGCGTCGCGTGCCCCCACCGGACCGCCGGCGGAGCGCAGCG
>DASSSV010000040.1:0-11328 GCA_035708265.1 Thermomicrobiales bacterium
CCGGCCTGCTGCTCGGCTGGCCGCTCGGCCTCGTCATCGCCGCGGCGATCAAGCTCGACTCGCGCGGCCCGGTCTTCTACCGCGCCGCGCGCATCGGCGAGGACGGTCGCCCCTTCACGATGTACAAGTTCCGCACGATGGTCGCGGGCGCGGACGGGCACCCGCACGCCAGGGGCCCGGGCAAGACGCACGACGACCCCAGGATCACGCGCGTCGGGCGCTGGCTGCGGCGGACGAGCGTGGACGAACTGCCGCAGCTCTGGAACGTCCTGCGCGGCGAGATGAGCCTGGTCGGCCCGCGGCCGGAGCAGCCCTTCATCGTCGCCGGCTACGAGCCCTGGCAGCGCCGTCGCATGCACATCCGACCCGGCATGACCGGCTGGTGGCAGGTCAACGGCCGCAGCGAGTACCCGATGCACCTCCATACCGACTTCGACCTCTACTACCTGGAGAACTACTCGCTCCTGCTGGACCTGCGCATCCTCGGGCGCACCCTCGGCGCGGTCATCACCGGCCGCGGCGCCTACTGACCCCCGGCCATGCTCGCCCTGCCCCGCCGCGCCTGGCAACTCTGGCGCACCAACCCGCGCCTCTTCCGCCGCCGTCTCGCCCTGGTCCTGCGCCACCCGGCGCGCGGCGGCGGGGAGATCCTCGGCGCCCGGCGGCGCTACCACCGCGTCAATCGTGCGTATCAGGGTTGGCTTGGGTGCCGGGAGCACGCGGCCACCGCGGGCGCCTTGCCCGTCGAAGGGCCACTGTTGAGCATCCTGATGCCGGTCTACAACACGCCCGAGCGGGTGTTAGCCGAGGCGCTGGAGAGCGTGCTGGCGCAGACGTACCGGACCTGGGAACTCTGCGTCGCCGACGACGCCTCGACCGCGCCGCACGTCCGCCCGCTCCTCGACCGCTACGCCGCGCGCGACCCGCGCATCCGAGTCGTGGAGCGGGCGACGACCGGGCACATCGCCGCGGCGACCAACAGCGCGCTCGCCATCGCCCGCGGCGACTTCATCGCCCTCCTCGACCACGACGACCTCCTCGCGCCGGAGGCGCTGGCCGAGGTCGCGCGCGTGATTCAGGAACGCCCCGACGTCGACTTCATCTACACCGACGAGGACAAACTCGCGCCGGACGGCCGGCGGATCGAGCCCTTCTTCAAGCCGGCCTGGTCGCCGACGCTGCTCCTCTCCTGCAACTACGTCACCCACTTCGCGGCGCTGCGCCGTGCGCTCGTCCTCGACGTCGGCGGCCTGCGCGACGCGATGGTCGGCAGCCAGGACCACGACCTCTTCCTGCGCGCGGGCGAGCGGGCGCGGGCCGTGGCGCACATCCCGCGCGTCCTCTACCACTGGCGGATGACGCCGCACTCGACCGCCATGGCGAGCACGGCCAAGCCCTACGCGATCGAGGCGGCGCACCGCGCGCTCGGG
Organism: Thermomicrobiales bacterium; assembly: GCA_035708265.1. Taxonomy (GTDB): domain Bacteria; phylum Chloroflexota; class Chloroflexia; order Thermomicrobiales; family CADCWN01; genus DASSSV01. The sequence goes on from DASSSV010000040.1 coordinate 1,431, forward strand.
GAGGCGATCGAGCGCCGCGGCCTCGCGGCCGCGCTCGAACCGAGCCACCTCAACGGCCACTTCGTCGCCCGCCGCCAGATCCCTCGCGGCGCGCGCGTCTCGCTGATCGTCCGCGGGCGCGGCGCGGCCTGGCAGGCGGCCCTCCACTCGCCCGACTACGCCGTCTGCGACGTCGTCGCGCTGGACGAGGGTGCCGGCGCGCCGGCCGTGCCGGCCGGCATCGCCGTCGTGCCGACCGTAGACGACCTGGCCGGCGACTACCTCGTCTGGCTCGACGCGGGCGCCCGCCCGGCGACGCCCGACGCGGTCGCGCGCCTCCTCGCCGCGCTGGCGGAGCCGGGCGTCGCCGTCGCCGGGGGCGTCACGCACGACCGTCGAGGCCGGATCCTCCAGGGCGGCATCGTGCTCGGTGACGGCGGCCAGCCGGCCTACGCCTTCGCCGGCCTGCCGACGCTGCCGCAGCACAGCTTCTACCTGAACCTGAAAGACCTGGCGCGCGAGGTCAGCGCGGTCCACGGCGGCTGCGCCGCGCTCCGGCGCGAGACCTGGCGCGACCTCGGTGGGCTCGCGCCGGACCTCCCGCCGTCGCTGGCCTGGATCGACCTCTGCCTGCGCGCCGGGCAACGCGGCGCGCGCATCATCTTCGCGCCGCAGGCGGCGTCCGTCGCGGGCGGCGCGCTGCCTCTGCTGCCCGACGTCACCGCGTTCGCCTGGCCCTGGCACGAGTACGCTGACCCCTACTGGCACCCGGCGCTCGACTCGCGCGCCGTCGATGGCCTCCCCTTCCGCTGCATGCGCGACGCTGCGCCGCGCATCCGGCGCGCCACGGTCAGCGCCCCGACCCGGTGACGCAGACCATGCCCCGTATCGCGGTCAACATCGTCACGCACGATAGCGCCGCGCGGATCGACGGCTGCCTCGCGGCCGTCTTCCGGCAGACCTGCACCGACTTCGCGGTCACGGTCGTCGACAACGCCTCGCGCGACGGCACGCTCGACCGGCTCGACCGCTGGCGCGAGCGCGGCGTCCGCGTCGTCGCCAACCCCGAGAACCGCTACTACGCCCGTGCACACAACCAGGCGATCCGCGCGACCGACGGCGAGTTCGTCCTGACGCTCAATCCCGACGTCCTGCTCTACCCCGACTACCTCGCGGCCGTCGTCGCCGCCTTCGAGCAGTCACCGGCCATCGGGTCGGTCAACGGCAAGCTGCTCCTGCCGCCCGGCGACCTCGCCCCCACGCTCCTCGACCGGCCGCCCGCGCCGGAGACGCTCATCGACGGCGCCGGCCTGCTGCTCCGCCGCAGTCGCCGGCCCGACCTGCGCGGCAACCGCCGGCCGCACGGCGCCTCGTGCCTCGCGCCGCGCCCGATCTTCGGCGTAGACGGGGCCTGCGGCGCCTACCGCCGCGCCATGCTCGACGACGTCGCCTGGCCCGGCCCGGACGGCCCCGAATACTTCGACGAGGACTTCGTGATCTACCGCGAGGACGTCGACCTCGCCTGGCGCTCCCAGATCTATGGCTGGGACAGCGTCTACACGCCCGCCGCGCTGGCCTACCACGCGCGCACCTTCCACGTCGGGCGCGGCCGCCGCGCGATCCCCGCCCATCTCAAGCGGCACGCCGTCAAGAACGGCTGGCTGCTGCTGCTGAAGAACGCCGCTATCGCCACGCTCCTGCGCGACCTCCCGTTCGTCCTCCCCTACCAGCTCAAGATCGCGGCGGGCCTCGTCGCCGTCGAGCGCAGCTCGCTCGGCGCGATCCCCGACACTCTCCGGCTGCTGCCGCGCGCCCTGCGCAAGTGCGCCTGGATCCGGGCCCACCGACGCCGCGCGCCCACCGACGTGCGCCGCCGCTTCGCCTGAGCGCCGCGGCGATTTGCGCCGGCCCGGCGCGGCCACTACAATACGCCCCGTGCGCGCGACTGGGGCGCCGGGGGAGAGCGTACAGGGCGCTGCCGTGGGAGGGGAACGCGCAGTCTTGAGTTACACCACGCTGGCCGGCCCGCGCGCGTCCACCCGCGCCGCATCCCGCCTCGGCGTCATCGGCGACTACGCCGTCGACCTCGCCATCCTCTGGGCGGGCTACTTCATCGCCACCTACTGGCGCCGCACCCTGCCGTTCGGCCGCTTCGTCGGCGAGCACTACCGCTGGTACGACCCGGCCGCCTATGGCATGCTCGCGGCGGCGCTCGCCGTCGCCGGCCTGCTGCTGGTGCTGCCAGGCGAGGAGCGCCTCGCGTCCGCCGCGCGCCGCTTCTGGACGCCGGTCTTCGGCGCCGCCCTGGCGCTCGGCGGGCTGACGCTCCTCGTGCCGCAGCAATCGGGCTGGCAGAAGGGCTACTTCGCCGCCATTGACCTCCTCCTGGTCCTGCTGATCCGGCCGCTGCCGCGCCGCGCGGCGGACGTGGACGAGGGTCAGCCCTTCGGGGTCTACCTGGCGCGCCTCTGGGCCAACCGGAGCCTCTTGCGGATCTGGGTCCAGTACAACGTGCAGTCGCGCTACGCTCAGGCGATCCTCGGCATCCTCTGGATCATCCTCCTGCCGCTCTCCACCGCCATCATCATGAGCGTCGTCTTCTCGCAGATCATGCGCGTCTCGGTCGGCGACGTGCCGTTCATCGCCTTCTTCCTGGCGGGCCTGGTGCCGTGGGGCCTCTTCAATCAGGCGATCTCCTCCGGGATGCGCTCGATCCTCGGCGCGATGGGTCTCATCAACCAGATCTACTTCCCGCGCGAGATCATCGTCCTCTCGGCGCTCGGCGAGGCGCTGGTCGACACCACGTTCATGTTCGTCGCGATGCTGGCGATCGACGCCATCGTCGGCATTTGGCCGAACCCGCTCTACCTCGCGCTGCCGCTCCTCCTGGCGATCGAGGTCGCCTTCTCGCTCGGGCTGATGCTCCTGGTGAGTTGGCTGAGCGTGCTCGTGCGCGACGTGCCGCAACTGGTCAGCGTCCTGCTTCAGCTCGTCTTCTACCTCTGCCCGATCATCTACCCGGCCAGCATCGTCCCGGAGCGCTATCGCTTCCTCTTCGCGCTCAACCCGCTGGCCGTGCTGATCGACGCCTTCCGCGCCGTGCTGGTCTACGACCGGGCGCCGGTATGGTCGAGCCTGGTTTACCCGGCCGCGCTGGCGGCCGGCCTGCTGGCCTGCGGCTATCGCCTCTTCAAGGCGAACGAAGACATCTTCGCGGACCTGGCGTGATGAGTGTGCTGGAACCGCCATCGCTCTCGCCCCCCGCCGACGCGCCGGCGACGCCCGCGCCAGAGCGCCCGTCCGCCGCGCCGATCATCGTCGCCGATCACGTCTGGAAGGCGTATCGCCGGCAGGGCCGGCAGGTCAGCCTGCGCCACGAGGCGCGGCACCTGCTGACTCGCGCCCTGCGGCGCGCCGCCGCCCCCGCCGAGGAGCCCTTCTGGGCGCTGCGCGACGTCTCCTTCACCGTGAGTGCGGGAGAATCGGTCGCCCTGGTCGGGCGCAACGGCTCGGGCAAGACGACGCTCTTCCGGATCCTTTGTGGCATCACGCGCGCCACGCGCGGGCACGCCGCCGTCCACGGCCGCTTCGCCACGCTGATCGCACTCGGCGCCGGCTTCAACTTCGAGCGCACCGGGCGCGAGAACATCTATCTCAATGCCGCGATCCAGGGCGTGCCGCCGCGCCAGATCGACCGGCTCGTCGGCGAGATCCTCGCCTTCGCCGAATTGGGCGAGTTCATCGACGCGCCCGTCAAACGCTACTCCAGCGGCATGGTCACGCGCCTCGGCTTCAGCATCGCCGCGCACATCTTCCCCGACATCATCTTCATCGACGAAGTCCTCTCCGTCGGCGACGTCGCTTTCCAGCAGAAGTGCATGGCGCGGATCCGCCAGATGAAGGGCGAGGGCCGCACGCTGATGTTCGTCTCCCACGCCGCCGGCGCCGTGCGGGATCTCTGCGAGCGGGCCATCTGGCTCCATCAGGGCCAGGTGCAACTGGACGGGCCGGCCGGTGAGGTCGTCGACCGATACGAAGCGGCCATGCAAGCGTGGGCGGCGCAGGGATAAATCTGGCGGCCTCGGGTTGTCCGGGCACGGATGGGCCAGATTCCCGTGCGCCCGCTCGTCGCGGCAGTCACGCGCGAGGTGGGAGCGTTGCGTAGTAATCCGGACTGGTCGCATCTGGTACGTCGCTGGCGGCGCTCGTTCTCGCAGCGTGAGAGGGCAGCGGTGAGTGGTACGGAGGATTTGACTCGTACCTCAGCGTATTGGGACAGCCATGTTACGCAGATCTACGAGAACCGCGCAGAGTGGCTCGCCCACCCGCTCGTCAAAGAGCGGCTAGCGCGACTCCGTGGAGGTCAGTCGCTGGAGGACTGGGTCATCGGTCGCTACCTGCGGGGACGGCGCATCGCGCGCGCCATTGGGGTCGGGTGCGGCGTCGCCTCATTCGAGCTCGGCTTACTTGAGTTGGGCGCTGTCGAGCGCATCGACTTATACGACGTGAGCCAGGTCGCGCTCGATACCGCGATGGATACGGCGCGAGCACGCGGGGTGGCCGAACGTGTGCGCGTATTCCGGCAGGACATCAATCGCGTGACCCTACCGCCGAACACCTACGATCTCGTGACCTTCATCAGTTCCTTGCACCACGTCGCGGACCTCGAAGGCGTCTTGCGGCGGATCAATGGCGCGCTCACGCCGCAAGGATTGTTCTTCGCCAGCGAGTATGTCGGTCCCGACCGCTTCGGCTACCCCGAGCACGATACGGCCTTCGCGAAACGCCTCTACCGAGTTCTCGATCCGTCCTTGCGGTCTCCGTGGCCGGAATTGCCCCAGCCGAACCCGGCCGACGTGGAGGCCGCCGACCCGACCGAGTCGATCCACTCCTCCGATATCCTCGCGGCGGTGGAGCGGATATTCAATGGGATCGAGGTCACCCCGCTCGGGCGCGCGCTGACCTTCATCCTTTGGTGGGGCCTAAACCATGATGCCCTCTACGAGACCGAGCAGGGCCGCGATCTCGTCAACGTCATTCTGGATCTCGACGACGCCCTGATCGCGGCCGGGCAGTTGCCGAACTACTTCAGCTACATCGTCGCGCGCAAGCGGGCAGGGCGTTCGATTGATGGTCAGGGCTGTGGCGCCGACGGCGTGTAGCGTCGGTGTGCTTGCCCTGTCCGCCCGCGGCCAGGCAGCGTGCCAGCGCCCAGATGATCCTACATACACCGACTTGATCCGGCGACCGGACTTTATCGACTGGGAGTTCTCTATGGCTTCATGCGTGCTCAACGACAATGCCCTGAGCCTGATCGTACCTTCGCGAGTCGCTTCGTCGGGCTGGCTCGAGCATACCCCGTTCGGGCTACAGATCATTGATCTGCTGCGACCGCGCGTGCTTGTGGAGCTCGGCACGTACACGGGTGTTTCCTACTGTTCGTTTTGTCAAGCAGTGAGAGCGGTGGGTTGCGATACCCGTTGCTATGCCATCGACACCTGGCAAGGTGACCCGCAAACGGGACATTATGGCGTGGAGGTTCTGCAAGATCTCCGCGCCCATCACGATCCGTTGTACGGGTCGTTTTCGCAGTTGGTACAGTCCTCATTCGACGACGAGCTGAGTCACTTCTCGGATGGTTCTATTGACCTGCTGCACATCGACGGTCACCACACCTACGAATCGGTGAAGCATGACTTCGAGAGTTGGCTGCCGAAGATGAGCAGTCACGGGGTCATCCTGCTCCATGACACCAACGTCCGAGAGGGCGACTTCGGCGTGTGGCAACTCTGGGAGGAGCAAAAGCCCCACTACCCACACTTCGAGTTCGTCCACAGCCATGGTCTTGGCCTCTTGGTGGCAGGGCAGGAGCCTCCCGAGCCGCTGCGGCGGTGGCTGGTGGCGGCTGGCGAGAACCCCGGACTCGTGCGCGAGTATTACGCGCAGTTGGGGCGGCGCGTCCAGTTGCGCCAAGATCTTGCGGAGTTGCGCCAGGAATACGACCGGATCGTGCAGGCCGTGCAGCAGCACGAGCGACTCATCCAGGATCAGGAGCGCGCGCTCGCGGCGCTGTCCGCGCAGCACGAGGCCGAGCGGAAGCAACTGGAGGCACACGCTGAAGCCAGCCTGGCAGCGCAGCAGGCGCAGTACGCGGCCGAGCGCGCCCGGCAGGAGGCGGAGTCCTCGCAAGAGATCGCCACCTGGCAGGCGCGCGCCCTCGCCGCGGAGGCTGCTCACACGGCCCTGTGGAATACGCGCAGCATGCGCGTGGTGGCCGGGTGGTGGCGGGTCAAGGCGGGCGTCGCGGAGCAGGTCGCGCACGGGACGACGCGAAGTCAGATGCTGCTCGAGCGGTCGGCCTACATGTGGCACACCGAGGGGGCGCTTGCGGTCGCCGGTCGTCTGGGTCGCTGGCTGCGCGGCGAGCGCCGCTACTACGGCCCCAACGCCCTCGTGCGCACGTCGCAGGTCGAGCAGTCGCGCCAGGTTGCGGCGGCCGATCGCCTCCTCGCCCTGGGCGCGGCACCGGGCGAGAACGGCGCGGCCGGACCGGACACACTAGGCCGGACGCGGCTCCGCGCCTTCCTGGCCGCCGGTCAGCGGCTCTCCTTCCCGGCGGTGGACCAGCCACTGGTGAGTATCGTCATCCCGGTCCACGACCAGGCGCAGCACACCTATCTCACGTTGGAGAACCTGCTCGCGACGACGCAGGCCATGCCGACCGAGGTGCTGGTCTCCGACGACGCCTCGACCGACGAGACGGCGGACTTGCTCGCGCGGGTGGACAATGTTCGCGTGCAGCGCAACGACGCGAACCTGGGGTTCGGCGAGACCTGCAATCGCGGCGCCGCGTTGGCCCAGGGCAAATACCTCTGCTTCCTGAACAACGACGCCCTGCCGATGCCGGGGTGGCTCGACGCCCTGGTAGCTATCGCAGAGGGCGATCCGCTGTGCGGTGCGGTCGGGGCCAAGATCGTCTTCCCGGACGCGCGGCTGCAGGAGGCGGGGAGCATCATCTGGCGAGACGGCTCGGCGTTGGGCTACGGCCGCGGACAGGACGCCTTCGCCCCGGAGTACAGCTACCGCCGCGAGGTCGATTACTGCTCGGCCGCCTGCCTGCTGGTCCGGGCCGACCTCTTCCGCGACCTCGGCGGCTTTGACCCGCGCTATGCCCCGGCCTACTACGAGGATGTCGACCTCTGCATGGCGATCCGCCAGGCCGGTTATCACGTCGTCTTGGCCCACCGGGCGGTCGTCTTGCACCGCGAGCATGGAACCAGCGGACGCGGCACCGCCGTCGCGCTGCAACTCCGCAACCGCGAGGCGTTCGTCGCCAAGTGGCGGGACCAACTGGCCGCGCAGAGCATGCCCGGCCCGCTCGAGGTCTTGCGCCGCCGCGACAGTCGCGCCGGCAAGCGCGTCCTGATCCTCGACGACATGGTCCCGCAGCGGCAACTCGGCAGCGGGTTCCCGCGGACACTCGCCCTCGTCCAAGGGCTTGTCGAGGCGGGCGACGTGCTCACCTACCTCCCTGCGACCGACCCCCGGCCCTACGAACCGGCGACCACCAACCTCCAGGACGCGGGCGTCGAGGTCCTCTACGGCGTGTCCGACATCCCCGCACAGCTCGCGGCGCGCGCCGGCCTCTACGACGCGGTCATCGTCAGCCGCCCGCACAACGCGGGGCTTATCGCGGCGGCGCGGGAGGCCAACCCCGACGCCCTGATCGTCTACGACGCCGAGGCGGTCTTCGCGCTGCGCGATGCTCGGCAGGCCGAGGTCGAGGGCCGGCCGTTCTCCGCCGAGGCGCTGGAGGCGCGCGTCCGCGAGGAGTTCGCGCTGGCGGCCTCGGCGGACCTGGTCCTCACCGTGTCGCAGGTCGAGCGGCGCGCGATCGAGCGCTACTTCCCGGATCTGCCGGTGGCCGTCTGGGGCCACGCGATGTCGCTTCAGGACGCCGGGGCGGACTTCCGGGACCGCTCGGGCCTGGCCTTCGTCGGCTACCTCACGTCGGCGCCGAACAACGACGCCCTCATCCACCTGCTGCGCGACATCCTGCCCGCCGTCTTCGCCGAGTGCGACTGCCGGCTGGTGATCGCCGGCACGGGCGCCCTGCCGGAAGCGCGCGCGGCCGGCGAGCGGGACGCCGCGCGGATCACCTGGGCGGGCTTCGTGGAGGACTTGCGGACGGTCTTCGACCGCTGCCGCGTCTTCGTCGCGCCCCACCGTTTCGCGGCCGGGATCCCGATCAAGGTGATCGAGGCGATGGCCTATGGAGTGCCCTGCGTCATCTCGCCGCTCCTCGCCGAGCAGCACGGCGTGACCGACGGCGGCGAGGCGCTCGTGGCCGAGGACGCGCGCGAGTTCGGCGAGAAAGTCGTGCGACTGCACCAGGATGAAGCGCTCTGGTTAGCGATCCAGCGCAATGCGCGGGCGTTCGTCGCGGCCAACTTCGATCCCGCAGCCATGGCGCGTGCGGTGACCGAGCTGATCGAAGACCGGAGCCTCAGCCCAGCTGGTATCCCATCTCAACCCGCATAGCCATTCTGCCCGCCTTCGCCGCTGGGTGTCGCGCATCGCTGCCGCGGGCGCCCACTGCCCGTCAGCGTGTGGGCACGACGAGGCGCGAGCCGCACTCCTGTGGAGTCAGTGCGCCCTGGACCGAATAGTGCAGCGGCGTGTGGAAGGTATTGACGTACAGGAAGATGTCCTTCGCATTGCCCACGACACAGATATGCGGGTCCTTCGCGATCGCCGCCGCGATCGACGGCTCGATCGCGCTCGTGTAGCTGTCGAAGATCGCCTGCGTGGAGGGACGGAAGTAGATGGCGTTCGTCAAGACCACGACCGCGCAGAGGACGGCGCAACAGAGCACACCGAAATATTCTGGCGCGAACCGCCGCAAGCGCCCACCCTCCCGCGCCCGGATCAGCAAGTACCATGTCAGTGAGATAAGCAGGATGATCCAGTACATGTAGTAGCGCAATTCATGCGACTGGGGCAGCGCGGAGGTGACCAGCGAGACGACGAGGAAGAACGCGCCGGCCAGGCGGGCCTCGCGCGAGCGGCTGCGCGCGATCAGGAAGCCGAAGAGCAGCAAGAGCACGATGACGTACACGAAGAAGTAGCCGCCCATACGATCCGCGGGCGCGCCACGGGGCAGGTTGCCCTGCTCGCCCATCCAGAGGGCTGGGCGCCGCGCGTCGAACGCGCGGATCTCGAAGACGGAGAAGAGCCAGCGGACCGATTGCGGTACATGGGTGAGATAACTCGGTGCCAGGAAGGCAGGGCCGGTGGCAAGCTTCACCCCTGCCCCGGCCGTGAGGGGATAGAACGGTTGCCCGAATAGCACCAGGTTCTTCAGGTACGTCGCCCAGATCAGCGGCGCCGCGATGGCGAGGGTACACAGGGCCAAGCCCGTTTCGCGGCGCCGCGTGCCCTGCCTCGCGCGGAACTGGAAGACGAGCCAGAGCCCGACGGCCAATCCTGCCAGAGCCACCATCGGCGCCTGCAGGAATTTCGTGTTGGCGGCGACGGCCGCCGCGAGGGCGAAGACCGCGACATTGCGCCAGTTCGGCGTTATCGCCCCGGCGAAGAGCAGATAGGCCATGACGAGCATGGCCGCGCAGGCGAGATTCGCTAAGAGATCGACGTCACTCGATGCGGCGTGGATCTGGATCAGCGGGACCGCGAGGAGCGCCAGGAACATCAGGGAGGGACGCACCCGCAGGTAGACCTTCGCGAAGTAGCAGTAGCCGAGCAGGCCGCACAGGCCGACCAGGTTTGCCGCCTGCATCTGGCCGAAGAAGCGCCAGAAGAGCCCTTGCAGGAACTCGGCGAGGAGCGGGAACCCTTGGTAATCGGCCTCAATCCCGGCGAGGAATCTGAACTCGCTCGGGGAGGTAATGCCCCAAATCCG
>DASSSV010000041.1:0-2695 GCA_035708265.1 Thermomicrobiales bacterium
GGCGCGTACTGCCCCTTGGTCAGCCCGTAGACGCCGTTGTCCATGATGACGTAGCACATGTCGACGTTGCGGCGGCAGGCGTGGACGAAGTGCCCCGCGCCGATGGCGAAGGCGTCGCCGTCGCCGCCGAAGACGATCACCTCCAGTTCCGGTCGCGACAGCTTGACGCCGGTGGCGATCGGCAGCGCCCGGCCGTGGACGCCGTGGAAGCCGTAGGTGGAGACGAAGAAGGGGAAGCGGCTGGAGCAGCCGATCCCCGAGACGACCACCACGTCCTTGGTGTCGTAGCCCTGGTCGGCCAGCGCGCGGTAGGTGGCGTTGAGCACGCCGAAGTCCCCGCACCCCGGGCACCAGGTCACCTTGACCTCGCTCTTGAACTCGTCCGGCTTGCGCTCGATCGCGGCGCTCATGGATCCCTCCCTTCGGTCGGGAGGACTCAGGAGTCAGGGCTCAGGACTAAGTGGGCTCTGTGCGTCGGGATAAGCGCTCTGCTAGCCCGAGCAATTGAATACTTAGTCCTGAGTCCTTAGTCCTGAGTCCTAGCGACGTAGTCGCAAACTTGGGCGACGCTGAACGGCACGCCGCCGTAGGTATTCAGGCGTTCGTAATCGCCGGGCAGGCGCATGGTGATGAGGTCGGCGAACTGCCCCTGGTAGTTGACCTCGGCCACGATCACGCGCTTCTTGCCCTTGATGAACGGCTCGAGCTGGTGGATCGGCAGCGGCCAGAGCATCTTCGGCGCGATCAGGTCCACCGCGATGCCGCGCGACTTCAGCACGTCCACCGCCTCGGTGCAGGTGCCGGCCGTCGAGCCCCAGGTGATCAACCCGATCTCGGCGTCGGGGTCGCCGTAGCGGTAGGGCGCCGGCGCGTCGTGGACCGCCGTGGCGATCTTGCGGAAGCGCTTCTCGGTCATCGCCGAGTGCGTCGCGACGGTGTAACTCACGCGGCCGTACTCGTTGTGCTCCAGGCCGGTTGCGGTGTACTCGCCGCCGGCCTCGCCGGGGACGGCCATCGGGTTGACGCCGGTGGGGGCGGCGAGGTCGTAGCGCTTGTAGCGCTCGGCCTGGCCGTTAACCTCCGGCTGGAAGGCGTAGAAGTCGCCGTGGCCGTTGTGCCCGTTGTGGCCGTTGGCCGCACCGGTGAGCGTCGTGCGGTTGACGACCTCCAGCGCGCCGACGTCCGGCCGCGCCACCGCCTCCGAGCGGGTCGCCAGCGAGGTGTCGGAGAGGAAGATCACCGGCATCTGGTAGCGCTCGGCCAGGTTGAAGGCGTTGATCATCTGGTCGAAGGCGTCGGCGACGGAGGTGCAGGCGAGGACGATGCGCGGCACCTCGCCGTGCCCGCCGAACGCGGCCAGGTAGAGGTCGCCCTGCTCGTGGCGGGTCGGCATGCCGGTCGAGGGGCCGGCGCGCTGGATGTCGGCGAGGACCAGCGGGATCTCGGCCATCAGGCCGAGGCCGAGGATTTCGGACATCAGGCTCAGGCCGGGGCCGGAGGTCGGCGTGAACGCCTTGACGCCGGCGTAGCCCGCGCCGACGACCATGCCGATCGCGGCCAGTTCGTCCTCGGCCTGGACCGCGACGCCGCCGATCTTCGGCAGCTCGGTCGCCATGAATTCCAGCACCTCGGAGGCCGGGGTGATCGGGTAGCCGAAGACGTGGCGGCAGCCGGCCGCCAGCGCGCCGAGGCCGAGCGCCTGCGAGCCGGTGATGACGATCACGTCGGGGTGCTCGGTCGGGCGCTCGAGCTGGTACTGCTGGTAGTCGGGGATGTTGTCCTTGACGTAATCGATGCCCGCCTGGAAGGCGGCGAAGTTCTTCTGGACGATCTCCTCGCCTTTGCGGCCGAAGCGCTCGCGCAGGAGCTGGGTGCCGAACTCGATCGGCAGGCCGAAGAGTTCGCCGACCGCGCCGACCGCGACGACGTTCTTGCCGAGCGCGAACTTCAGTTGCGTCTTGGCGATGTCGGTCAGCGGGAGCGCCACGCGCCGCTCGATCGGGCAGTCGTCCGGCGGGGTGTACTCGGCCGAGTCGTAGATTAAGAGCCCCTCCGGCTTGAGCACCTTGAGGCCCGCCCGGTACGCCTCCTCGTTGAAGGCGAGGAGGATATCGAGGCGGTCGCCCTGGGAGTAGAGCGGGCCGTTGGAGAGCCGGATCTGGTACTCGTAGAGGCCGCCCTTGATCTCGGCGGGCGGGACTTTGTGCGTGAGGACCCGGAAGCCGGCGCGCGCGGCGATCTGGACCGCCAGGTCGCCGGTGCTCTGGACGCCCTCACCGGCCTCGCCGCCGATGCGGATCACGAAGTCATGCTGCGCCATCGCCCTTCTCCCAACCGCGCGCCGTGACGCGACCGCCCCGGCGGCCCACCCCGCCCGCAACGCATCGACGGGAGGGCGAGTGGATCAACCGGGGGCACCGTGCGACGCTCCGGGCGGCGCCGTGACTGGCGCACGGCGCGCGCGCCGCACTGTCCAACGATTAGCCCCATGATAACACGGGCGGCCGGCGGCCACAAACCCGCGGCATCGGCGGTGGGGGCAAGCTGGCGGCTGAAGCCGCGGCTGGGGGCCGCCGCGCGGCACGAAGCCCGCCGGCGCAGGCTGGGTTCCATGTATGGATCAGGCACGGCCTCAGCGGCCGGCGCGTCATCCACCGGCAGCCGCCTATGCCGCGACAGGGAAAGGCTGGCGGCC
>DASSSV010000042.1:0-5011 GCA_035708265.1 Thermomicrobiales bacterium
GTTGCCGGTGCCGCAGGCGACGTCGAGCACGCGCTCGCCTGGACCGAGGCCGAGGCGCCGGACGAGGTCCGGTCCCCCTGCCGTGTCGTACTGGGCAATCTGGCCGAAGTCGCCGGCTGTCCACGCCGCCCGCAGCCCGGCCGCGAGCGCTTCCGGCGTCGGCGCCGTCGCGGTCGTCGTCATCATCTGCTTGCTGCTCTCCCTCATGCTGTCCACGGCTCATCCTCCGTTCGCGCGCGGCCGGCCCACCGCCGGCCGTTTCGCTCACGCCCTGTCCCCCGCCGTCGCCGGCTGCGGCCCCGGCAGGAGGCCCAGTTGCTCCAGCAGGTTGAACCGGTCGGGGACACCCCAGTGCTCGACCATCTTCCCGCCCGCGAAGCGGCAGATGTCGATCACGTCGATCGCGACGGGCTCGCCGGTGTACGGCTGCCCGAAGAAGCCCGCGCGGTGGATGCCCCCGCCCCGCATGCGCGCCCAGACCTTGTCCCCGTCCGCGACGAGGTCCTCGATGGTGAGCGAGAAGTCGGGGAAGTCCCGCCGCAGCCCGCCGATCGTCTCCTTCAGCCCCGCCAGCCCCGGCTGCAGGCCCGTCTGGTGTTCCACCATGTCGGGCGCGACGAGCGCGTCCATCGCCGCCAGATCGCCCCGGTTGAAGCCCTCCTCGATGATGCGGCGGAAGATCGCCGCGTTCGCCTCGCCCGTTCCGGTCACCATCGCGAAACCTCCTCCGTGCTGATCGTGAGTTACCGGCCCGCGTCGCCCGCCCTCGGGCGCGCAGGCTCAGCATGCGCCACGGGCCGCGCCGTCACCAGTGACGATCCTGACAACCACCCTGACAACTGTCACGCTCCGCCGTGCGGCGACCGCGGCGGCGTGCTACGATTGCGCCCGCGGGCAGGAGGCGCGGCGTGGGTACGGCGGAATGGCCCGCGTTCGGGGCGCTGCTGCGGGACCTCCGCGAGCGGGGCGGGCTCACCCAGGAGGAACTGGCCGAGCGCGCCGGGCTGAGCGCGGACGCGATCGGGCTGCTGGAGCGCGGCGCGCGGCGGCGGCCCCAACGCCAGACCGTGCGCCGGCTCGCCGCGGCGCTGGGGCTGTCGCCGGAGGAGGGCGCGCGCTTCGAGGCGGCCGCGCGCGGCGCCCGCCCCGCGCCGCGGGCCGGCGCCGCGGACCACGCCGCCTTGCCCGTGCCGCCGACGCCGCTCATCGGGCGCGAGGGCGACGTGGCGGCCGTGGCGCGCCTCCTCGCCCGCCCTGACGTCCGCCTCCTGACCCTGACCGGTCCCGGCGGGGTCGGCAAGACCCGCCTCGGGATCGAGGTGGCCGCGCGCCTGGCCGGGCGCTTCGCCGACGGCGTCGCCTTCGTGCCGCTGGCATCCCTGCGCGAGCCGGCCCTGCTGCCCGCCGCCCTCGCCGACGCGCTGGGAGTCGGCGAGCGGGCGGGGCGAACGCCGCTGGAGGGCGTGATCGCCCGACTGCGCGCGCGCCACCTGCTCCTCCTGCTCGACAACTGCGAGCACCTCCTCGCCGCTGCGCCGCTGGTAGCGGAGCTGCTGGCGGCGTGCCCCCGGCTGATGGTCCTGGCGACGAGCCGGGCGCCGCTGCGCCTCGCCGTCGAGCGCCAGTTCCCCGTGCCGCCGCTGCCCCTGCCCGACGCCGCGGACCCGCCGCCCGCGGAGGCGCTGGCGCGCTCGCCGGCGGTCGCGCTCTTCGCGGAGCGCGCGCGGGCCGTCGCGCCCGACTTCGCGCTGACGGCGGCGAACGCCCCGACCGTCGCGGCGATCTGCTGGCGCCTGGACGGGCTGCCGCTCGCGATCGAACTGGCGGCGGCCTGGGTCAAGGTGCTGCCGGCCCACGCGCTGCTGGCGCGGCTGGCGCGCGCGCTCCCGCTCCTCACCGGCGGCCCGCGCGACGCGCCCGCGCGCCACCGCACGCTGCGCGACGCGATCGCCTGGAGTTGCGACCTGCTGCCCCCGCGGGGGCGCGTCCTGCTGCGCCGCCTGGCGGTCTTCGTCGGCGGCTGCACGATCGCCGCTGCCGCGGAAGTGAGAGGTGAGAAGGTAGAAGTTGGAAATGGCCCTCCCGGAGAGGATTTCTCGCTTCTCACTTCTGACTTCTCACTTCTCGTCGACGCCAGCCTGCTGCGGGCGCCGGCCGCGGGCGCCGACGCCGAGGCGGGCGGCGAGCCGCGCTACACGATGCTGGAGACGGTGCGCGAGTACGCGGCGGAACTGCTCGCGGCGAGCGGCGAGGAGGAGGCGACCCGGCGCCGGCACGCGGCGTACTACCTGGGGCTGGTCGAGCGGGCGCAGCCGCACCTGGTCGGCCCGGAGGAGGCGGCCTGGCTGGCGCGGCTGGAGGAGGAGCACGCCAACCTGCGCGCCGCACTCGGCTGGGCGCTCGACCGGCGCGAGGCCGACACGGCGGTGCGGTTCGCGGCGGTGCTCTGGCGCTTCTGGGCGGCGCGCGGCCACCTGAGCGAGGGGCGCCGCTGGCTGGAGGCGATCCTGGCCCTGGCGCGGGAGCAGCCTGCCCCCGACGGCGCGCCGCCCGAGGCGGGCGTCGCCCCGCTGCGGCTGGCGATGCTGTTGCACGTCACCGCCAACCTGGCGCGGGTGCAGGGTGACTACGACCGCGCGCGGGCGATGTACGAGGAATGCCTGGCGCTCCGCCGCGCGCGGGACGACCGCGAGGGCGTCGTGGCCGCGCTGCACAACCTGGGGATCACCGCCTACGAGCGGGGCGACTACGCCACGGCGGTGCGCCACTACGAGGAGGCGCTGCCGCTGGGGCGGGCGCTCGGGCTGACCTACGGGACCGCCATGGGCCTCGTCTCGCTGGCCGACGCGGTCCGCGCGCTGGGCGACGCGCCGCGCGCCGCCGCGCTCGGCGAGGAGGGCCTGACCCTCTTCCGGCAGATCGGGCACACCTGGGGCGTCGCGCTCGCCCTGGCCGGCCTCGGCGACGCGGCGCAGGCGCAGGGTGACGCGGCGCGGGCGGCCGGGCTGTACCGGGAGAGCCTGGCGCTCAGCGGCCGGCTCGGCGACCGGCGCGCCGTCGCGGAGGGGCTGGAGCGGCTGGCCGGCGCGGAGATCGCCGCCATGGCCGACCCGGCGGGGCTCTGGGGCGCGGTCCGCCTGCTCGGCGCGGCCGCCGCCCTGCGCGATCACCTCGACACACCCCGGCCGCCGGTCCATCAGGCCGACCACGAGCGGGCGGTGGCGGCGGCGCGCGGCGCGCTCGGCGACGCCGCGTTCGCGGCCGCCTGGGCCGACGGCGAGCGCCTGACGCCGGACGGGGCCCTGGCCGCCGCCGTGCCGCGTGAGGCGTGAGCGTCGCTCGCCGGCTGCCGGTGAATCGTCGCCGCGGCGTGATATTCGCCGCCTCCCGGACGTAAACAACGGGTGAACGGGCCGGGTCAACCAGCCCCGCACGCACCCGCGCGGTCGCGATGATCGCGCAGAGCGCCCCGCGCGGCGGGGCGGAGGAGGGAGCACCGATGGCGCGCGTCGTGTTCATGTTCCCCGGCCAGGGGTCGCAGCGGGTCGGCATGGGGCGCGACTTCACGGAGCGCTACCCCGAATTGCTGGAACGCTACTACCACCGGGCCGACGAGATCCTCGGCTTCCCGCTGACCGAGCTGTGCTTCAACGGCCCCGAGGCCGAGCTGACGCAGACGCAGAACGCCCAGCCGGCGATCCTGCTGACCAGCATGGTCATCCTCGACGTGCTGCGCGCCAACGGCGTCGACGCCGACGCCGCGGCCGGGCACAGCCTCGGCGAATACTCGGCGCTCGTCTGTGCCGGGGTGCTGCGCTTCGAGGACGCGCTTCGCCTGGTGCGCCGGCGCGGCGAGTTGATGGCCGGCGTCAACGCGCGCACGCCGGGGGCGATGGCGGCGATCATGGGGCTGTCGCCGGAGCAGGTCGGCGAGGTCTGCGACGCGGCGCGCGCTGACGGCGTCGTCGAGCCGGCCAACTACAACTCGCCCGAGCAGACGGTGATCTCGGGCGAGGAGGCCGGCGTGCGCCGCGCGATGGCGCTGGCGAAGGACGCCGGCGCGGAGCGCGTCGTCCCCCTGCAGGTCGGCGCGCCCTTCCACTGCAGCCTGATGGACGACCTGAAGGACGAGTTCGCGGCCGAGCTGGACAAGTACGAGTTCAGCGACCCGCGCATCCCGGTGATCGCCAATGTCACCGGTGATTACGTCCGCACCGCGGCCGAGGTCAAGGAGGCGCTCCGCCGGCAGGTCGCCGGCGCGGTGCGCTGGAGCGATGCGATGCGCCGCTTCGCCGCCGACGGCTACGACACCTTCGTCGAGGTCGGGCCGGCGCGCGTGCTGACCGGCCTGAGCATGCGCATCAACCCGGACCTGACGGTCTTCGGCACCGAGAACGGCAAGCGGCTCGACACGCTGCTCGCCCAGTTGCACGGCTGAGGTCACGATGCTCCCGCAGTCCCCGCAGTACACCGCGAGCGATCCGTCTGGGCTCCTGGCGCGCTGCCCGCTCTTCGCCGGCTGGCCCGAGAAGGATCTGCGGGCGATCGCGGGCCAGCTCCGCCGCGTCGACGCGGTCGCCGGCACGGTCGTCTGCCGCCAGGGCGAGACCGGCCAGGAGATGTACTTCATCGAGGCCGGCCAGGTCCAGATCGCCTCCGGCGACGGCCGCTACGTCTACGACTACCTCGGCCCCGGCGCCTACTTCGGCGAAATCGCCCTCCTGGGCGACGGCCGCCGCACGGCGACGGTGACGGTGACGCTCGACGCGCGCCTCTGGGCGCTCTCGAAGCCGTCGCTCGACTATCTGCTCCAGGCGCGCCCGCAACTCCGCGACTCGCTGACGCGGGTCGCCGGCGAGCGGATGCGGGCGCACGTCGCGGCGCCGGGCCCGCGGGCGGGCGCCGTCCCGCCCCCGCCGCCGGCCGCGGCCCCGCCGCGGCCCGGCAACGGCGCGGGGGTGGCGCCGCCGCCACCACCGCCCGCCCGCGCCCCCGGCGCGCCGCCCGCCCC
>DASSSV010000043.1:0-32709 GCA_035708265.1 Thermomicrobiales bacterium
CCGGACGACGCCGTCTGCGTGATGTTGCCGCAGGACACGTAGACCGACACGTCCTGCGCGGACTTGTGGACGTTGATCGCGAATGGGCTCGCCAGCAGATCGGCGATGCTCACGTTCACCGTCGTCTCGGACTTGCCGTTCTGCAGGCTGGTCAGCGGGTACTTCGGGTTCGGGTTCAGCGTCGTGCAGGTGCCCTCGTGAATGTGGATCGGCTGGGTCACGCCGGCCGGCGCGCCTTGCATCGTCACCGAGACGTGCGTCTGCCCGTTGCCCGCGTCGGTGAGCGTGGCCGTGCCCGACTCGCCGGAGTTGTTCAGCGGCGTCAGGTTGACCGTCAGCGTCGTGGGCGCCGCGCTGGCCAGGCCGGCGAGCGCCAGGAAGGCCAGGAAGACCGCCATGGGCGCCAGTACCCTCGTGAGGCGTCGTAGTCGCATGCGGGACCGTCCTTTCAACTGTCTCCTCACCCCGAGAAAACCGTTCGGCCTCCTCTCCGCGCGACTATCTTCCTCTACGTCGGTGCACCCGCCCCCGGATGTATCGGCGCGGCGGCAGGTAGTCGCGCGGCCGAAGTGTAGCACCCGGGGCGGCCGCGCGTCGCCAGACCGGCGGTCGGCGGCGCGCCCGCGGTTGCAACCGCGGCTGGAGGCTCGCTCCGCTCGCCCTGAGTCCGCCTGCGCGGACTGCGACGGCCCAACCCGCGCAGGCGGGTTTCGCGGCGAGCCGCGGCGAGCCCCTAGCGGCGATTTCAATCGCCGGCGCGCGGCCGGCGCACGGCGGCTCTACCTGCCGCGCGCCGGCTCGCCGTTACTTCCCCGCCAGCTGCTCGAGGATCTGCTGCATCGCCTGGAGTTCCTGGCCGTAGGTCGTCCAGTCGCCGCGCTTGAGCGCGTCCTGCGCCTTCTGGTAGTGGTCGAGCGCCTGCTGCGCCAGTTGCGCGGCGTTGCCGGGCGCCGCGCCGCCGGCCGGCGGCGTGCCCGACGGCGCGGTCTGCACCGGCCCGCCCGGCGCCGAGAGGACGATGCCGTTGCGCCCCTGCGCCAGCGCGCCGAGCGCCGTGTCGAGCCGGTCGCTCATCACGACGCCCTGACTCGACGCCACGATGACCCGCTTCAACTCCGGCAGCGGCGAGCTCGACGCCTGGAGGTAGAGCGGCTGGACAAACAGCAGCGACTCGCCCATCGGGAAGACCAGCAGGTTGCCGCGGATCACGCGGGAGCCGCCCTGGCCCCAGAGGGTCAACTGCGTCGAGATGTCCGGCTCCTGGTTGATCCGCGCCTCGATCTGCTGCGGCCCGAAGATGAACTTGTCCTGCGGGAACTGGTATGCCTGCAACTGGCCGTAGTTGGCGCCGTCGGAGCGCGCCACCATCCACGAGACCATGTTGGTGCGGTTGTTCCCGGCCGGGGTGAAGGGGAGGATTAGCGCGAACTCGGCCTGCGACTGCCCGGGCAACTGCATCAGGACGTAGTACGCCTCCATGCGCTGCACCTGCTCGCCGTAGGTCTCGCTCGCCACCTTCCAGAGATCTTCCTTGTTGTAGAAGACCTGCGGGTCGCTCATGTGGTAGGTCGCGTAGATGTCGGCCTGCACGTTGAAGAGGTCCTCGGGGTAGCGGAAGTGCGCGGTCAGCCCGGCCGGCGCCGCGCTGAGCGGCGTGAAGAGGTCGGGGTAGATCTTGCGGTAGGTCTGGAGCAGCGGGTCGCTGTCGTCCACGACGTAGAAATGCAGCTCGCCGGTGTAGGCGTCGATCGTGACCTTGACCGAGTTGCGCAGGTAGTTGAAATTCTGCCCCGGCGCCGGCTCGGCGTAGGGGTAGCGGTCGGTGGCGGTGTAGGCGTCCTGCACCCAGAGGAGTTTGCCGTCGAGGATCACCAGGTAGGGGTCGTGGTCGAGCGTCAGGAAGGGCGCGACCCGCTGGACCCGGTCGGCGATCTGGCGGTGGTAGAGGATGCGCGAGCCGTCGGTGAGCGAGCTGCTGAGGAGGATGTTGCTGTCGCCCATGCCGGCCGCGAAGATCAGCTTGTTGAGGAAGCCGCTCACCGGCACGCCGCCCGGCCCGTCGTAGCGCGTGTAGACCTCGCCCGGCTCGCCGGCCTTGCCGGGCCGGTCGAACTCGCGCTCTCGCGTGCCGACGATCGCGTAGTTGTCCGTCTGCTCGCCGTAGTAGATCTGCGGCCGCGCGATCGCGAGGGCCCCCTGGCCGGTCGGCGGCAGGTCCTGCACCAGCAGGTCGGGCAGGCCCTGCTCCGTCACGGCGTTGACCGGGCTGACGACCACGCCGTAGCCGTGCGTGTAGATCAGGTGCTGGTTGATCCAGGTCTTCGACGGCAGTTGGTTCGGGTCGAGTTCGCGCGCCGAGAGCATCACCTCGGTGTCGTTGCCGTTGAGCTGGTAGCGGTCGATGTCGACGTCGGTGAACTCATAGTATTGCCGGATGCGCTGGATCTGCTGGTAGGTCGTCAGCAGCGGGCGATAGTCCCACAGGCGGATGTTCCTAGTCGTCGCGGCATTGCGGTCGAGCAGCGCCTGGTCGAGCGGCGCGTCGCCCGCGAGTTGCCCCGTCGTCACGTTGTCGAGCCCGTAGGCTTTGCGGGTGAGCGCGATGTTGTTGAGGATGTAGGGCGTCTCCTGCCGCAACTCGCTCGGCTTGACGTAGGTGCTCTGGTAGCCGGCCGGGATCAGCACGCCGACGACGACCGCCGCGATCGCCCAGACGACGACCGCGCTGATGAGCGGGCGCAGCCGCCGGGCGAAGGCGTTCCAGGCCAGCAGGAGGGCCACCAGCAGCGAGAGCCCCAGCAGGATGTAGTTGGCCGGGCGCTGCACGACGTCGTCGGTGCGCCCGACGCCGAAGGCGACGCCGCGCGTCGAGTAGAGGAGGTCGAAGTTCGCCAGCCAGTAGCTGAAGGCGAGCAGCGCGAGGGTCAGCGCGCCGAGCAGCGAGAGGTGGCCGCGCACGGCCGGCGGCAGGCTGAAGCGGCGCTGCGCGAGGTTCTGCCCGTAGGCCAGGAAGCCGAAGAGCCCGACCGCCAGGAGTGTGAGGATGAAGAGGCCGAGCAGCCACGAGCGCAGCGCCTCGAGCAGCGGCAGGGTGAAGACGTAGAAACCGACGTCGCGGTGGTAGATCGGCTCGGTCACGCCGAAGCCGGTGCGGTGGAGGAAGGCGAGCACGCCCGGCCACTCCGCCGCCGCGGCCAGGCCGAGCAGGACCCCGACCGCGAGGCTGCCGGCGAGGACCGCCAGCGTCAGCAGGCGCGGCGCCAGGGTGATCTCCTGTCCCTGCACGAGCACCTGCTTCCCCAGGAGTTGCCGCGCCGCGACCCGCACGTTGAGGCCGAAGAAGAGCGCGGCGACGAGTCCGCCCCCGGCGAAGAGCGCCAGCCGCGCCTCGTACTGCGTGACGAGCACGGAGCGCAGGCCGAGCGAGCCGAACCAGAGCCAGTTCACCCAGAACCCAGCCGTGACCACCGTCAGCACCAGGGCGACGACGACCAGGCCCACGACGATCAGGATCGCTTTGCGCAACGGATTTCCCCCTCCCCTCGTCGTCCGGCGACCGCGCCAGCGATGGCAACCGCCGCTAGAGGCTCGCTGCGGCTCGCCGCGAATCCCGCGCCCAGAGGGCACCCGGCGGGTTTGACGCGATCGGCCCGATCGCCTCGTGGCGACCGGCATACCCTATCTACGGAGCGCTGGGCCGCGGGTGTCGGCGGCGCGGGCTCAGGGCGCGGGCGGCGGGTCGAGCGCGGTCTCGCGCGGGCCGAGGAAGCGCGGGCGCGGGCGCGTGATCGACACCTGCCACCAGGCGACCAGCCGCGCCGGGTACTCGCGCCAGCGCCCCGCCGTGTAGGCCGGCCCGGCGAAGTCGGCCGCCGCGAAGCCGACCGCGCGCACGCCGAGGCCGCGGCAGGTGAAGATAGCGCGTGGCAGGTGGTACGCCTGCGTCACCAGCACGGCCTCCTGCACGCCGAAGATCGCCCGCGCGCGGTAGCAACTGTCGTAGGTGCGGAACCCGGCGTCGTCGCTGGCGATCGCGGCGTCCGGCACGCCGAGTTCGAGCGCGTACTCGCGCATCGCGGCCGGCTCGTTGTGCCCCACGCTGCCGTTGTCGCCGCTGAGGAGCAGGCGCTCGACCTTGCCGGCGCGGTAGAGCGCCGCGGCCGCCTCGACGCGCCGGGCCAGCGCCGCGCTCGGCCGGCCGTCGGGCGTGAGTCCCGCGCCGAAGACGAGCGCGACCCGCTCGCGCGGCGCGTCCTGCACCCGCGTGTAGACCGCGCCGCGCGCCGCCGCCCACACGTCGGCCTCGATCGCGGCGACGCCGAGCCCCAGTACAATGACGATGGCGAGAACAACGAGCGCGACGGCGCGCAGGCGCCGCCGCGTCCGGGCCACCCAGCTCATGCGGCGAGTATGCCCGGCGGACGCGCGGGGCGTCAAGGGGGCGGCAGGGGGGAGGGGGATAGGGGGTGAGGGGGGTCAAGGATGGCGGACGGCGGGCGAGGCGCCGTGGGGAGTGGGGCATCTCACACACACCTGAAGATAATCTTCCGGCGCCACGGCCGGGGCGACTCTCCACCCCCTCCACCCCTAGCGTTGCCGCGCCGCAGCGCCGGTGCTACCATTGCCCACGGTGAACGGACACGATGGGCCCGGCCTGGCGCGGGCGCCGGAGGGGGAGCGCGCGTGCGAGCGATCAGCCTGGCGAGCGGCAGCAGCGGGAACGCGCTGGCCATCGAGCACGACGGTCAGACCCTGCTGGTCGACTGCGGCTGCCAGCCGCGCCGCCTCGCGCAACTCCTGCGCGACGCCGAGGTCGATCTCGCCACCCTCGCCGGCGTGCTGATCACCCACGAGCACAGCGATCACGTCGTCGGCCTCGCCGCCGTCTCGCTGGCGCTCGGCGCGCCGCTGGTGATGACGCCCGGCACGCGCCTGGCGGAACCGCTCGTCAACGGCCTGCCGGCATTCGCCGGGCGCCCGGTGATCGAGCAGCCGGCCGGGACGACGCGCACGGTCGGCCGCTTCGAGGTCACGTCCTTCCCGGTCTCTCACGACGGCGCGGAGGTCTGCGGCTATCTCGTCGAGGCGGGCGGACACCGGGTCGCGGTCTTCACCGACCTCGGCGTCGCCGAGTCCCACCTGCGCGAGCCGCTCGCCGCGGCCGACCTCGTCGTCCTCGAGGCCAACCACGACGAGCAACTCCTCTGGCGCGGCCCCTACCCCTGGCCGCTCAAGAAGCGCGTCGCCGGCGACCGCGGCCACCTCTCCAATGCCGCCTGCGCCGCGCTCCTCTGCGACGTCCTGCCCTCGGCCGGGCGCGAGGTCTGGCTGGCGCACCTCTCGCGCACCAACAACCGCCACCAGATCGCGCGCTCCGCGGTCCTGAACGCGCTCCACGCGCAGGGGCTGTATGCCCACGCCGTCCGCGTCCTGCCGCAGTACGGCGCCACGCTTCATTGGGAGCCCCAGCCCCTCCAACTCGCGCTCAACTTCGCCTGCGGCCAGTAAGCGGGATCCGCCACGACGTCGCCTTGCGGACCATGGACGAGGAGCGCATGATGGCGACCGGCCAGGACCGCTGGGCGGAGTGGTTGCTGCATCGGCGCCACGGCGGCGACGCGGCGGCACTTCAGCATCTCCTGAGCGAACTGCGCCCAATCCGTGACGCAGTCCTCGCGCACGCCCGCATCGCGGAGGGCGACGTGGTGCTCGACGTGGGTGCCGGCGACGGCCTCATCGCCTTCGGGGCGATCGAGCGGGTCGGGCCGACCGGCGCGGTCATCTTCAGCGACATCTCGCGGGACTTGCTCGATCACGCCCGCGCGCTCGCCGAGCAACTCGGGGTGGCGGACCGGTGCCGATTCCTCCGGGCTCCGGCGGACGACCTCGGCGCCCTGGCGGACCGTGCCGTGGATGTGGTGACGACCAGGTCGGTCTTGATCTACGTTGAGAACCAGGCGGGCGCCTTCCGCGAGTTCTTCCGGGTGCTCAGGTCGGGTGGGCGACTGTCGATCTACGAGCCGATCAATCGATTCGGGTGGCCCGAGCCGCCGGGCCGCCTGCTCGGGGCGGACGTGACCCCGCTGCTCGACATCGCCGCGAAGGTGCGCGCCGTCTACCACCGGCACCAGCCGCCCGAGACCGACACGATGATGACCTTCGACGAGCGCGACTTGCTGTCGGCCGCCGAGGGCGCGGGATTCGGGGAGATCCACCTGGAACTGCGCGCCGACATCGCGCCGCTCCCCGCCCAGCCGTGGGACACCTTCGCGCAGATCGCCTTCAACCCCCGGATGCCGACGTTCGAGGAAGCGCTGGCGGAGGCGGTGCATGATGGGCTGGCGTGGGCCGAAGCCGAGCGGCTCGTGGCGCACATTCGACCCCAGGTAGAGGCCGGACAGCTCGTCTCGCGGCTCGCGGTGGCCTATCTGTGGGCAAGCAAGCGCTGACCGGCTGATGACTTCCAGAATAGAGCGCTTCCCTCGCCCGAGACTTCGCCGGCAGATGGCACCGTGCAGAACCTGTCGCGCAACCGGCCCTTGGCTACTCCGCCGTGAACCATTGTCCTTTGCGCAACGAGCGGTGCGCCGGCCGGTAGCCGACGGCTTGGTAGGCGCGCACCGCGCGCTCGTCCGTGTCGATCGGCTCGACCAGGGCGAACTCCGCGCCGCAGTCGCGAGCGCGGCGGAAGAACTCGTGCATCAACGCGCCGCTCAGGCCGAGGCCCCGGTAGTCGGGGTGGACGCCGAGCGGTTCGATCTGCGCCAGCCGGCGCGCGGCGTCGAGCCAGCCGACGCAGAAGCCGGCGAGGTCGCCGCCCGGCGCGACTGCAACGAGGTCCAACTCGGGCCGGTAGGGCGGCATCGTCAGCGTCCGCGCCCGCCACTCCGCCGTCATCGTCTCGCTGTCGAACGCGTGGCGGTGCAGCGCGGCGTAGGCCGCCGCCTCCGACGCGCCGGCCAGCGGCCGGATGGCAAAGCCGTCCGGCAGCCGCGGCGCCGGGATCGGCTCCGTCAGCGAGCGGCTGAGCAGTAAGTAGCCGTAGTCGTCGTCCAGGGTGAAGCCGTGGCGCGCCAGCAGCGCCAGGCGCGCCGCGTCGTCCTCGCGCGCCTCGGCCCAGTAGGGCAGCGGGCGGCCGCGCTCCCGGTCGAGGTCGCGGAAGCGCGGCGCCGGCCAGGCGGAGATCGCCGCCTCGACTTCTTCCTGATCCGGCCCCGGCCGGACGTAGAAGTCGAGCGCCGCCCACGGCGCCTGCCACGCCGCGAAGCCGGCCAGCGTGCCGTCCGGCGCGAACCAGAGCCGGTTGTCCTCCGGCGACTCCAGCGCCGGCGAGCTGAACCGCCACGTCCAGTCGACCAGGTGGCGGCTGTTCGCCGGCACCGCCGCGAACAGCCCGGCGATCAGCGGCAGGTCGGCCTCGCCCGCGTAGGGCCGCGCGGTGAGCATCGTTCCCCCCTCGGAGTCGGCAGACGGCAGACGGCAGTACCGGTTGTCCCGTCGTTGGCCGCGCCGCCGGCGGGTGCCGCCTCTTTCGTCCTCCGTCTCCCCACTACTGCCGTCTGCCGACTGCCGTCTGCCGACTGACCGCCCGCGCCAAGTGCTCGGCGACCATCGCGGCGGGCAGGTTGGTGTTGGCGCGCATCAGCGTCGGGAAGATCGAGGCGTCGCAGACGGCGAGGCCGTCGAGGCCGTGGACCAGGCCCGCCGCGTCCACCACCGCCAGCGGGTCGCCGGCCGGGCCCATCCGGCAGGTGCAGGCCGGGTGGTAGTAGATGCCGATGCTGTCGCGCACCCAGTCGGCCACCTCGGCGTCCGTCCGCACGACGGGGCCGGGGCTCAACTCGGCGGCGACCAGGTCGCGCGCCGGCCCCGCGGCCATGATCTCGCGCGCCAGGCGCACGCCGTCCACCAGCACGGCCAGGTCCCGGCCCTCCGGGTCTGAGAGGTAGCCGTGGTCGATCCGCGGCGCGGCGTCGGGGTCGGCGGAGGCGAGCGTCACCGCGCCGGCCGAGCGCGGCGTCATCGCCGCCACCGTGACGGAGTAACCCCATTCTCCTGTCGCCGGGTCCTGGCCGGTCACGGCGTAGAGGTGCAGGTCGAACGCCTCCGTGCAGTAGCGGCTGCGCGCCTTGGCCAGCGTCTGCTCGTCAGGCAGCCAGCGCGTCGCCGCGAAGCCAGCCATCGCGCGGTCGAGCGCCGCGGAGCCGCGGTAGCGGAGGACGACGGCCGGGTGGTCGGCGAGGCCGCGGCCGACGCCCGGCAGCGCGTGGACCGGCCGGATGCCGAGCGCGCGCAACTCCGCGGGCGGGCCGACGCCCGAGCGCAGCAGGATCGCCGGCGAGCCGTAGGCGCCCGCCGCCAGGACGACGCGGTCGGCCGCGACCCGCGCCCGCCCCCCGCCGACGACGGCCTCGACGCCGATCGCCCGGCCGCGCTCGATCAGCACCCGCTCGACCAGTGTGTCGCCCACGACGGCGAGGTTGTCCTGGTCGCGCACCGGGTCGAGGTAGGCCAGCGCGCTGTTCCAGCGGATGCCGTCGGCGATGTTCACCGGCGAGGCCGCCACGCCGGCGGTGTCGTCGGGGTCGTTGAGGTCGCGCACGCGCGGGATGCCGGTCGCGGCCGCGCTCGCGACGAACGCGGCCTGGAAGGGCGTCAACTCGGCGTCGTCCACGAAGCGCACGCGCAGCGCCTCTTTGGCGCGCGCGAACGACCGCGCGACGGCATCCCAGCCCCAGCCGGCGTTGTCGCGCCGGGCCCAACCGTCGTAGTCGGCGCGGTGGCCGAGGAGCGCGACGCAGCCGTTGTGCGCCGAGCAGCCGCCGATGACCCGCGCGCGCTCGAAGGCGGTCGGCGCGCGGTGGGTCGGGTGGGCGAGGCCCGCATAGCCCCAGTCGTGGCTGAGCCCGAGGCGTCGCGCGTCGAGGAGGTCTGCCGGCCAGCGCCCGCCTCCGAGCGGCCCGTAATCGGGCCCCGCTTCGAGCAGCACGACCGATTGGGGCGTGTCCCGCGCCACCAGCCCCGCCAGCGCCGCGCCCGCCGTCCCGCCCCCGACGACCAGCAGATCGGCGCGGGCCGGTAGCAGCGGGGCAGTCGAGCCGCCCTGGCGCACGGTGCTCTCCTCTCCGATAGACGCCCTGCCGGTGTGGATCTGGCGGCTGAAGCCGCGCCTCGGGGCGCCAGGCCCGCAAGCGGGCGCCCCCGCACGAAGGCCGCCGGCGCGGTCTGAGACTAACCCGCGGAGGCGGGTTTTGCGGCGAGCGCCAGCGAGCCTCTAGCGACGACTTCAGTCGTCGGCGCAGCTCAACTCCCTAATCGGCCGCCTGCTCGTTGCGCCATTGCATGCTGTACAACTTGAAGTAGTAGCCGCGGCGGTCGAGCAGTTCGTCGTGGGTGCCCATCTCCGCGATCCGCCCGTCGTGCATCACCACCACCTTGTCCGCCTCGCGGATCGTCGAGAGGCGGTGCGCGATGACGAAGGATGTCCGCCCGCGCAGCAGGCGCCGGAGCGCGTCCTGGATGATCTTCTCCGTCTGCGTGTCGATGCTGCTCGTCGCCTCGTCGAGGATCAGGATGCGTGGGTCGGCCAGCAGCGCGCGCGCGAAGGAGAGCAACTGCCGCTGCCCGACCGACAGGCTGATGCCGCGCTCGTGGACCTCGGTGTCGTAGCCGTCCGGTAGGTTGACGATGAAGTCGTGCGCGCCGACGTCCTTTGCCGCGCGCTCGATCTCCTCGTCGGTCGCGTCGGCCCGGCCGTAGCGCAGGTTGTCCTTGACCGTCCCGCCGAAGAGGAAGGTATCCTGCAGGACGATGCCGAGCTGCGAGCGGAGCGAATGCTGCGTCACGTCGCGCACGTCGACGCCGTCGATCGTCAGCGCGCCGCCCCAGACGTCGTAGAAGCGCATGACCAGGTTGATCATCGAGCTCTTCCCGGCGCCGGTCTCGCCGACGAAGGCGACCGTCTGGCCGGGCGCGACGTGCAGGTCGATCCCGTGCAGCACCTCGGTCTTGCCGTAGCCGAAGGTGACGTGGTCGAAGTCCACCCGCCCGGCGATCGGCGGCAGCGTCCGCGCGCCGGGGCGGTCGCGCACCTCCGCCTCGGTATCGAGCACCTCGAAGATCCGCTCGCCCGCCGCCATCGCCGCCTGCATCGTGCTGTACTGCTGGCTGAGGTCGCGGATCGGGTCGAAGAAGCTGCTGATCAGCGCGATGAAGAGGACCAACTCGCCGATCGTCAGGCTCGCGCCGAAGACGAGGTGGCCGCCGACGACGAGGACGACCGCGGTGGCGATGGCGGCGATCAGGCTGACCACCGGGAAGAGGATCGACGACAGCAGGGCGGCGTCGCGGTTGGTGCCGAAGTTGTCGTAGTTGATCTTGTCGAAGAGCCGCAGGTTCAGCGGCTCGCGCGTGAAGGACTGCACCACGCGCACGCCGCTGATGCTCTCGGCCAGCGTCGCGTTGACGATGCCGATCGTGCGCCGCGTCGCGCGGTAGGTCTCGATCGCCTTCTTCTGCCAGTAGGACATGAAGGCGCCCATCACCGGCAGGACGACGAAGGCGAGGAGCGCCAACCGCCAGTTCGTCGTGAGCATCAGGACGACGATGCCGACGAGGATCACCATGCTGGTCAGGATGGTGAAGACGCCGTCGGTGAAGAGGTCGTTGATGACGCCGACGTCGTTCTGGATGCGCGTCATCACCGTGCCGACGCCGCGCCGGTCGATGTAGGACATGCTCAGCGTCTGCAGGTGGCGGAACATCGTGTTGCGCAGGTCGAAGACGACGCGGTTGCCGAGCCAGGAGGTGATGTAGTACTGCCCCCAGGTGAAGAGGAAGCGCACCACCAGCAGGAGCGCGAAGATGACGCCGAGCAGGTTGAGCGCGCTGAGCGGCCGGTGGTCCGCCACGTCGTCGATGCCGAGGCTGAAGACCTTCGGCAGCAGCAGGTCGGCCCCGGCCGCCCCGAGCACCAGCACGATCGCGGCGATCGCCCGCCACCGGTACGGCCCCATGAACGCCACCAGCCGCCGGGCGATCCGCGCGTCGTACGCTTTCCCCAGGAGGTCGTCCGGGTCGACCCCCCTGTGCATCGCCATCCCCGCTCACTCCGTTCGCGGAGGACTCAGGACTGAGGACTCAGGACTAAGTGGCGCCGCGATCTGGAGGCAGACCTGCCGTCCTTGCAGCCTCAGCCCACTGAGTCCTGAGTCCTCAGTCCTGAGTCCTCGTCAGTCGTCTCCCGCCGCGCGCATCACGTCTTCCTGGTCGCGCAGTTGCAGGTCGTAGATTTGGGCGTAGTAGCCGCCGCGCTGGAGCAATTCGATATGCGTGCCCCGCTCGACGACCCGCCCGCCGTCCAGCACCAGGATCTGGTCGGCCTCCTTCACCGTCGTCAGCCGCTGGGCGATGATGAAGGAGGTGCGGCCCTCCATCAGCGTCTCCAGCGCCTGCTGGATCTGATACTCCGTCTCGGTGTCGACGCTCGACGTCGCGTCGTCGAGGATCAGGATGCGCGGGTTCATCAGGAGGGCCCGCGCGATGGCGACACGCTGCTTCTGACCGCCCGAGAGGGAGACGCCGCGCTCGCCCATCACCGTGTCGTAGCCCTTCGGCATCGCCATGATGAAGTCGTGCGCGCGCGCCGCCTTCGCCGCCGCGACGATCTCCTCGAACGGCGCGTCGGGGCGGCCGTAGGCGATGTTCTCGCGCACGCTGGCGGAGAAGAGGAAGGTCTCCTGGAGGACCGTGCCGATCTGGCCGCGCAGCGAGGTCAGCGCGAGGTCGCGGACGTCGTGGCCGTCGATCGTGATGCGCCCGCCGGTCACCTCGTAGAAGCGCGGCAGCAGGTTGATGATCGTGCTCTTGCCCGAGCCGGTCGGCCCGAGGAGGGCGATCCGCTCGCCCGGCCGCGCGACGAACGAGACCTGCGAGAGCGCGTCGCGCCGCGCGCCCGCGTAGGCGAAACTGACGTCCTCGAAGGCGACCTCGCCGCGCATCGGCCGCAGGTCCAGCGCGTCCGGCCGCTCGACGATCGCCGACTTCGTGTCGAGCACCTCGAAGATGCGCTCGCCCGAGGCGATCGCGCGCGCGATGCGGTTGACGACGAAGCCGAGCCAGCGGATGGGGTCGTTCATCAGCGTCAGGTAGCGGTTGAAGGCGACCAGCGTGCCGATCGTCAGCGCGCCGGTGAGGACGCGATAGCCGCCGAACCAGAGGACCGCGCCGAGGCCGATGCCCGACATCAGCAGCATCAGCGGGTAGGAGAGCGACCAGAGCCGCATCGCCACCATGTTGCGCGCGAAGAGTTCTTCCAGCACGCCCTCGAAGCGCTCGCTCTCGGGCGCCTCCTGCGCGAAGGCGCGCACCACCCGGCCGCCGGCGACGTTCTCCTGTAGCACCGAGGTCATCACACCGAACTGCTGCTGCACGCGCAGGAAGCGCGGGCGGATGGTCACGCCGAAGCGCACCGAGTAGACGACCAGGATCGGCATCACCGCCAGCGCGACCAGCGCCAGCTCCCAGTCGAGCCGGAGGAGGATCGCCGTCACGGCGATCAGCGTCGCAACCGCCACGACCAGCGCGCGCAGGCTCATCATCAGCATGCCGCGGATGTTGTTGACGTCGTCGGTGACGCGCGACATGAGCTGGCCGGTCTGCGCGCGGTCGTAGTAGGAGAAGGAGAGTTCCTGCAGCCGCCCGTAGAGGGCGTTGCGCAGGTCGTAGGCGACCCGCTCGGCCAGGTATTGCACGAGGTAGGAGCGCAGGAAGGTGAAGAGGCCCTGGAAGGCCGTCAGGAGGACGATGACGAGCGCCGCCCCGGCCAGGAACCGCGCGTCCCGGCTGGCGATCCCCCGGTCGATCACCTCCGCCAGCACGGCGGGGATGACCAGTTGCAGCCCCAGCGCGGTGAAGAGGGCGACGTAGGTGCAGAGCACCCGTCGCCAGTACGGTTTCAGGTAGCGGAGGATGCGAAGGATGATCTTCAAGCAGGCCCTCCTGCGTGGCGTCGCGCACACCGACGTGCGCGGCGCACCCATCCGCGGCCGGGAGATTGGGCCTCAGTATACCATTTCCCGGCCCATGACGTTAACGTGAATGTTCGACAACCATCAAGATGGACAGGATCCGGCTGACCTTTCGTACAGGTTCCCGCCGACGCGCGCCCGGCCGTCGGAAAAATCCCCCGCGCGGGGGATTGA
This sequence comes from Thermomicrobiales bacterium, assembly GCA_035708265.1. GTDB lineage: Bacteria > Chloroflexota > Chloroflexia > Thermomicrobiales > CADCWN01 > DASSSV01. Next base: position 13,203 of record DASSSV010000043.1, read on the forward strand.
CGCGCGGGGCAATCCGCGAGAGAATCGAAGTACGACAACACGACTCAAGTAGGGTGACGACGTCGCAGCCTTGTCGTGCCGGGGGGCGCGTCCGCGCGGTTCCGGCGGCGACCCGCATCTCCGCCATGGCCCCACCGCCGGGCCGCGGCGGGCCGAGTGCGCGAGGGGGTCAGGGGATGTCCACGCGCTATACCGTCCGCTACTGCTGCGACGACCGCCCGACGCCGGCCCTGATCGTCGAGGACGAGCGGGGCACGGCCTACCTCTTCAGCGGCGGCACGCTGCAGAGCAAGGTCTGCGGCGCTGGCGCTTCCGCGCGCCTGGCGGATCTCCTCGGCCGCACGGCCACCTGGACACCCCTGCCTACGCCCCCGTCGTACTCCCTCGACGATCTGCGGCGGCTCGACCGCGCCTGCCCGTAGCGCCAGTCGCGGCCCGACTGATTGCCTCAGACCGCCGCGGCCGGGTGACGTCGGGCGTCGGCAGCGACGGCTCCCGTGGGCCGATCCGTTCGGTGCTCGAAAGCCGCTACTGCCGTCTGCCGCCTGCCGTCTACTCGTCGGCCAGGTGGCGGGCGAACCACGCGGCCGCGTGGCGCTCCACCGCGTCCAGCGTGCCCGGCTCCTCGAAGAGGTGCGTCGCGCCCGGCACGACGACGAGGTCCTTCTCCCCGGTCAGCCGCGCCAGCGCCGCCCGGTTCAACTCCAGCACCTCGGGGTCCGCGCCGCCGACGATTAGGAGCGTCGGGGCGCGCACCCGCCCGAGCGCGTCGCCCGCGAGGTCGGGCCGCCCGCCGCGCGACACCACCGCGCCGGCCGCGCCCGGGCGCTCGGCGGCGGCGGCCAGGGCCGCGGCGGCGCCGGTGCTCGCGCCGAAGTAGCCGACGCGCAGCCCGCGGGTCGCCTCGCCCCGCGCCAGCCAGTCGGTCACGCCGACCAGCCGACCGGCCAGCAGGGGGATGTCGAAGCGGAGGTGGCGGGTGTAGCGCTCGGCCTCCTCCTCCTCGGCGGTCAGCAGGTCGAAGAGCAGCGTCGCCAGCCCCGCCGCGCGCAGCCCGCGCGCGACCCGGCGGTTGCGCGGGCTGTGGCGGCTGCTGCCGCTGCCGTGCGCGAAGACCACGATCCCGCGCGCCGCCCCGACCGGCCCCAGCGTGCCCGCCAGCGTCACCGGCCCGAGGGCGATGCGCACCTCCTCCTCCCGATCGACCGGGGTCGAGGACGGCGCGCCTTCCCGGTGCGTCCCGCCCGTCTGGTCCGTCTCGAACACCGCTCGCCTCCTCCCCGGGCGCGGCTCGCTACGACGCCGGGCGCGCGTCGCCGGGCTCCTCGCCCTCCGCCGCGGCGGGCGCGTGCTGCCGCGCCTGGCGCAGCAGGGCGACGACTTCGGCGTCGCTCGTCTGCTCGAAGTCCTCGTACCACAGGCCGACCGCGCGGAAATCGGGCGGCGTCGCCAGGCAGACGACCTCGTCCGCCTCCGCGCCGAGCGCGCGCGCCGCCTCGGGCGAGCAGACGGGCGCGGCCAGCACGACCCGCGCCGGCCGCTGCGCGCGGACGGCCGCGACCGCGGCGCGTGCGGTGACGCCGGTGGCCAGCCCGTCGTCCACCACGATCGCCACCCGCCCCGCCACGTCGAGCGGCGGCCGGTCGTCGCGGAACTCGCGCAGGCGCCGCTCCATCTCCGCCGTCTCGGCCACCGCGATGCGGTCGAGCTCGGCCGGCGGGATGCCGAGCGCCTCGACGACCGGCCAGTCGAGCAGGCGCACGCCGCCCGGCGCGATGGCTCCGATGCCGAACTCGGGCTGGTGCGGTGCGCCGAGTTTGCGCGCGACGATCACGTCGAGCGGCGCGCCGAGCGCGCGCGCGATCTCATAGCCGACCGGCACCCCGCCGCGCGGCAGGGCCAGCACGATCGGGTGCTCGGCGCGGAGCGGCGCGAGGCGTTCGGCCAGTTGCCGCCCGGCGTCCTGACGATCGCTGAATGGTGCCATCGTCCTCCTCGTGCCCGCCTCGCCGCGCCGTCACCAGAAGGCGAGCGGGGTGAAGACCAGCGAGAGCAGCCAGTAGATTACCAGGAGCAGGATCAGCGTGTAGAGGCAGCCGCAGCCGGCGCGCGGCCGATTGTAGTAGCCCCAGTAGCGCCCGTACCAGGGCCGGCCGGGGCCATACGCCGGCGGATACGGCCCCCTCGGCGGACCAACCATCGCTTCCTCCTCGTCGTCATCGCGTCCGCCCGGCCTCCCGCCGACCGGCGGTACGACCGGCCCATCCGCGCGGGACGTTCGGGGCATTGTGGCGCCGTCCGCCGGGCCCTAGACTGGGATGCCAGGTAGTATCAACAAGCACCCGGAGCGCCCGGCGCGGCACGCCCGCCGGGCGGGGGATCGACCATGCAACCGGCCCTCAGCGTTGCCCCGCTCCTCGCCGTGATCGCCTGGGTGGCCTTCCGCAGGATGGTCTGCTTCCTGGCGTTGCACCGCGTCACGTCCTGGCTCGCCCTGCGCGTCGTGTCGATCCTCCTCCTCGGCGGCGCGCTCGCGTTCTTCCGGCGCGCGGACCTCCCGCTCCTCGTCGCCGCGGGCGGCGGGCTGGGGCTCGGCCTCGCCGCGGCCGGGTGCGGTCTGTCGCTGGCCCGGATCGAGCGGAATGCCGCGGGGCTCTTCTTCCGCCCCAACATCGCCGTCGAGTTCGCCGTCTACGCCGTGGCCCTCCTGCGCCTGAGTTATCAGTTCGCCCTGGCGCCGCAGGCCACCGCCGCGGACATCGCCTCGCCGGCGCCCGACACCGTCGCCGCCCTGGCCACGCGCTACGCGCACGACCCCTGGACCACCGGCGTCCTCTTCCTCGCCATCGGCTACTATCTCTTCTCCAGGCTCGATATCCTCCTGCAAGCCGTCGAGGACGGCTAGCCCGGCCGCGAACGCGCGGCCGGGCCGGCGCTGCGCGGGCGCTCGCGGGCGCCTCCCGGCGTGCCGCGTTCCCCCGCCGCACTGTGCGCAGACTCTATGCCAGCGGGTGTACGATCGCCCGGCCGTCCGGTGCGGGGAGGCCCTGCTATACTGCGCCGGGATCACGGTACGGGGACAGGCAGGAGGGCGCGCCGAGATGCAAGGGCTGCCATTTCAGCAACCGGGTCGCTTCTATCGCGGGAATCTCCACACCCACTCGACGCGCTCCGACGGGCGGCAACCGGTCGAAGCCGTCATCGCGACCTATCGCGAGCGCGGCTACGACTTCCTGGCGCTGACCGACCATTTCACCGAGCGGTACGGCTTCCCGATCACCGACACGCGCCAGTTCCGCACCGACGGCTTCACGACGCTCCTCGGCGCGGAGTTGCACGCCCCGGCGACCGAGGTCGGCGAGCGCTGGCATCTGGTCGCCGTCGGCCTGCCGCTCGACTTCGCGCCGACCGCGCCCGACGAGCCCGGTCCCACGCTGGCGGCGCGCGCCCGCGAGGCCGGCGCCTTCGTCGGGATCGCCCACCCCGCCTGGTACACCCTCACGCTCGACGACGCGCTCAGCATCGAGGCGGCGCACGCGGTCGAGGTATACAACACGACCTGCGCGCTGGAGAACGACCGCGGCGACAGTTGGGAAGTGACCGACCTGCTGCTGACGCGGGGCCGCCGCCTGCTGGCCTACGCCGCCGATGACGCCCACTTCACCAGCCCGCCCGACTACGGCCGCGCCTGGGTCCAGGTGCGCGCCGCCGCGCTCGAGCCCGACGCGCTGCTCGGCGCGCTCAAGGCCGGCCACTACTATTCGAGCCAGGGGCCGGAGATCCACGACGTCAGCGTCGACGGCGACCGCCTGCGCGTCGCCTGCTCCCCCGCCGCCGCGATCTTCGCGAGCGGCCGGGGCACCGCGCGCGGCACGCGCCACGGCGACGGCCTCACCGCCGCCGAGTTCCCGCTGGCCCCCTTCAGCGGCGGCTCCTGTCGCGTCACGGTCATCGACGCGGCCGGCAAGCGCGCCTGGTCCAATCCGTTTTGGCCGTGAGAGCGTGAGAGCGTGAGAGCGTAGGGACGTGGGGATGGTGGAGGGTGGGGGACGGTGACGATTAGCGACTTCACGGAGCTGAACGTGTACCGCAGCGCGTTCGACTCCGCGTTCGACATCTTCGAGCTAACGCGACAATTCCCGCCCGAGGAGCGCTATGCTCTGACGGATCAGATCCGGCGCTCCTCGCGCTCCATCTGCGCCAACATCGCCGAAGCCTGGCGCAAGCGCCGCTATCCCGCCTCGTTCGTCAGCAAGTTGAGCGATGCGGACGCTGAGGCCGCCGAGACGCAGGTGCGGCTGGCCATGGCCCTGCGCTGCGGCTATCTCGATGCCGACCGGCACGCGGCACTGGCCGACCGCTACCGGCACATCTGCGCCCAGTTAGTGCGGATGATGGCCCAGGCGGATCGCTGGTGCAATATCGCAGATCGCCGCACGGCGCGTGGCTGATCGCCTACGCTCTCACGCTCCTACGCTCCCACGTCACACGATCGGCGTGCCGCGCTGCTCGAAGATGCGGAACGCCCCGGTGCCGAGCGCCACCAGCGCGTCGCCGGCGTCGTAGACCCGCGCCTCCGCCGTCGCCGTGCGCCGGGTGCGGTGGAGGACCTCGCCGCGGCAGACGATCCGCCCGGCGCTGACCGGGCCGAGGAAGTGGACGTTCATCTGCGTCGTCGCGATCCGTACGCCGACCAGCGCGGCGACAGCCAAGCCCATCGCGTTGTCGATCAGCGTCGTGTAGACACCGCCGTGCAGCGTGCCGTTGCCGTTGAGGTGGAAGTCCTCGACGTCGAGGTAGAGCACCGCGCGGCCGGCCTCGACCTCCTGGACGCGGCAACCGATGTGCCGAGAGAAGGTGATCGCCTCCGCGAAGTCCTTGACCGCCCGGCCGTGGTCGCCGCCCGGCGCGCCCGCATCGCCCGACATCGCGTCCCTCCCCCGCCCGCCCTCACGCATCGCGCCCGCGACCGCGCATCGGCCTCGCCGGCGGAGTATAGCAGGCGCGCGGCCGTGCCCCGCTCCGTGCGTCGTCGCGAATTCGCCCTTGACGGGCGTGCGCGGCATGTGCTATCCTTCGTCCTCGCCGCGGGGGAATCCTGCGGCGATCATCTGGCCCCGAGGGGCGGATGATCCCGCGGACGGCGGTGGACTCGATGGTTCGCGCCGGTCCGCGTCACCGCGAGGTGACTGAGCGCGACGCAGGCAGGCGGGCGGGGCCCGCCCGTGGCCGAGAGCGGGGCGGACCCACCCGGTCCCATCCCGAACCCGGTCGTGAAACGCCCCAGCGCCGGCCGGTACTGCGGGGGCGACCCCGTGGGAGAGGCGGCCGCCGCGGGCGGACCCCACCCGACTTGCCTGTTCGCGCGCGTCGCGGGGTGGAGCAGCGGCAGCTCGTCGGGCTCATAACCCGAAGGTCGAGGGTTCGAATCCCTCCCCCGCTACCACCGGCCCCCGGCCAATTGGCCGGGGGCTTTCGCGTTCCAGACGAGAGACGATAGAGGACGGCTCCCCCCGGTGATCGTGTGGCCGGCGGCGGGCCGACTCCTATCGTCTATCGTCTAATCGCGCCGCGTCGAGTACGCCGGGCGGCGTGCCGTGCAGCAGCAGTTCGACCGCGCGCTCGGCGCTCATCAGGCCGATCCCCAGGCCGTGCCCGGTGAAGCCGACGGCGAAGGCGACGCCCGGCAGGTCGGGCAGCCGGCCGACCAGCGGGACGCCGTCCGGCGTGAAGCCCATCGTCCCGGACCAGCGGTGCGTCACCGGCGCATCGACCTCCGGGAAGTGGCGGCGCAGGAAGGCGGCGAGGACGCCCTGCACCTCCGGCGTCGTCGTGTCGCGGTAGCCGACCTCGGTCGCCGCGAACTGCCGGCGGCCGCCGCCCAGGAGCACCCGGCCGTCAGCGAGCTGGCGGATGTACTCGTAGCCGTAGTTGGCGTAGACCGCGGTGCGCAGGACGCGCGGCGCAGGCGCGGTCGCGAGCATCTGCGCGCGCGTCGGCTGGACCTTGTCGGCGAAGTAGGGGTGCAGGTTGGGGGCGTAGGCGTTGACCGCGAGCAGCGCCGCGCCGCAGGCCACCGTCGCGCGCTTGCTGCGCACCAGGTAGTGCTGACGCTCGCGCTCCAGCGCGAAGACCTCGCTGTCGCGCAGCAGCGCCGCGCCGCTCGCCTCGGCCACCGCGCGGGCGAAGCGCGCCGGATCGATCGTCAGGTCGTCCGGCTGCTTCAACCCGGCGACGAAACCGCGGTTGAGCGGGTCGCTCGACGCATACTCGACGGCGAAGCCGTCCTCCTGCAGCAGCCGCGCCGAGTCGGCCAGCAGGCGCGCCTCCTCGTCGTCGCAGGCGAGGAGCAGGCTCCCGCAGCGGTCGTGCGGCACCCCGAGCCGGGTCAACAACTCGACCGTCCGCTGCCGGTTCTGCACCGTCAGGGACCAGAGTTCGCGCGCCCGCGCGCGGCCGTAGCGCTCCACCGCCACGCGGTAGTAGTCCACCAGGCCGAGGAGGACCATCCCGGCGTTGCGGCCGGTCGCGCCCGCGGCGATGTCGCGCGCCTCCAACAGCAGCACGCTCTTCCCGGCCTCGGCCAGCAGCGTCGCCGCGTAGGCGCCGACGATCCCGCCGCCGACCACCGCGACGTCGGCCTCGCGCCGCTCGTGGCGCCCCGCGTCCTGCCAGTACGAGACCGTCATCGCGCCCCGCCCCTCCTTCCGTGGTCCTCGCTCGCCGCGGTGGTATTATAGGCGCTGCGAGCCGCGCGGCGCGCGGCGCGACGAGAGGTCGGCCATGGCGACACCCGACGACCAGATCCCCCTCGCACACCTGCCGCTCGACGTCCTGCGACACCGGATCGCGCGCCTGGAGCGCGGCGAGGCGGCGCCCGGCGCGCCCGCTGCCGCGCCCGCGACGGACGGCGACGCTATCGACCGCCTGCTCGCCAGCGTCGGGCTCTCGACCGCGACGGCGCCGGACAGCCCGACCGAACCGCTCAAGGCGGAGCTGGCGCGCCGCCTCAACGAGGGGCGCGAACTGGCGCGTCAGCGCGCGGCGCTCTACCGCGCGCACAAGGGACCGGGCCTGCTCGCCTACGCCGGTCCGCTGACCCGCCGCGGCCTCGAACGCTTCATCCGGGAGGCCGGCGCGCGCCTCGGCGGCGCGACCGGCGCCCCGCCCCTCTACCTCCTGGTGCCGCCCGCGCTCTATCGCCAGCACCTCAGCGCGATCTACAACGTCTACGGCGCGGCGATCAGGGGCCAGCCCCTCGTCCTGGCGACCGACTACGGCCCGCTCAAAGTCGTCGAGAGCGACCTCGTCGACGCGATCACGCTCGTGTAGTCGGGCGGGCGGGCGACATCCGGCGCGAGATCTCGGCCGGGTGGTGGGGGCGACGCGCGGCGTCGCCCGGTTGACGCGGGCACCCGCCATGGGGACAAGGCACCGACGCGCGATCGGCATCCGCGGCGCGGTCGGTCCTCCACGCGGGCGACGAACAGCACGCCCCTACCGCCCCACCGCCCGCGCCAGTGGGGCGACATCAGGCCGCGGAGGCGGCCTTCGTGCGGGGGTGCCCGCTTGCGGGCCTGGCGCCCCCAGCCGCGGCTTCAGCCGCCCGGCCTCGTCGCCCTCACGCTCCCACGCTCCCACGCTCCCGCGTCGTTTGTGCCCTCGCGCGACCCGTGCTACACTCCCGACCGGTGCGCGTCACGCGAACCCTGTCTCATAGCGGCGTCGGGAGCCCGCCAGTCGCGACCGCCGCCGTCTATGAGGGGGAGGATGGGGCGGCCCCGTGGCGTTGTCCGCGGGGCCGCCCGATTTCATCAGCCCGCCGGCGCGGATTAGACGGCGCCGACCGCTGTTAGCGCGACGCGCGCGGCATCGCGGCCGGCGCGGCGGCCGAAGACGAGGCCGCGCAGCACCGACGTCGCCCCCGGATAGTTGTCCACGAAGACCTCGCCCTGCGTCTCGCCCGCCGCGTAGAGGCCGGAGATTGCCTGGTCGCGCGTGTCGAGCACCCGCGCCGTCGCGTCGGTGGCGAGGCCGCCGAACGCGAAGGTGATGCCCCCGGTCACGCCGAAGGCGAGGAAGGGCGGCTCCTCGATCGGCAGCGCCCAATTCGACTTCGGCGGCTGCCCGCCGAGCGCCGGGCCGCGCGCCGCCTTGCCGTCGCGGCGGTCGGGGTCGAACGGCGTCGCGCGGTCCACCGCGGCGTTGTAGTCGCGCACGGTGGCGACGAGCGTGTCGGCGGGCACACCCATCCGCGCCGCCAGCTCCGCGATCGTATTCGCCTCGCGCGGCGGTGTCGGGGTGCGCACGCCGCGCTCCCAGGCCGGGTCGCGCCGCGCCTGCGCGTCGAGGATGCACCAGCAGGTGCCGCCGCGCCGCACCATCGCCTTCGAGAAGGCGACGTAGGTGTTGTCGCGGTAATCGATCCCCTCGTCGAGGAAGCGCCGCCCCTCGCCGTCCACGATGATCCCGAGCTGGTAGATGTAGATCGCGGTGACGCCGCCCTCCAGCGGCGGGGAGGCCGCGTCGAGGACGGCGGAGTGGTAGTCGCCCCACTGGCCCGCGCTCTTCGCGCCGCTGGCGAGCGCCATCGCCAGCCCCTCGCCGGTGTCGTAGCGCGTGCCGCGGACGATCAGCCCTTCGGCCCAGGGGCCGAGGTAGCGCACGCGCTGCTCGGGACTGGCCGAGTAGGAGCCGGTGGCGAGCACGACGCCGCCGCGCGCCGCGTAATCGACATAACCATCGGGGCCGATGGCGCGGAGGGCGGTCACGCGGCCGGCCACGTCCTGACGCAACTCGCGCGCGGCGGTGTCGTAGCGGACGGCGACGCCGATCCGCTCGGCGTGGGCGTAGAGCGCGTCGAGCAGGCCGAGGCCGCCGCCCTCCGGGCGCCGCCGGTAGGTGGCGGTGTGGGGGAAGCCGAGGCTCCAGCGGACGCCGCGCTCGGTCAGCCAGGCGACGCCCTCCGCCGCGTCGTCGGCCATGGCGGCGACGAGTTCCGGCTTGGCCTTGCCGTGCGTGACGCGCACGAAGTCGTCGTAGAACTCCTGGCGCGTCGTGGAGACGGGGCTGTACTCGTCCGCCTCGTGCGGGTAGCGGATCTGCGCGTCGGAGTAGCGCGTGTTGCCGCCGCGCCGCTCGCGCGGGGCCTTCTCGACCAGGAGCGTCCGCGCACCCGCCTCCCGCGCGGCGACCGCCGCCGCGATCCCGGCGATGCCGCCGCCCGCGACGACGACGTCGAAGGTCTCGACCGGCACCTGCCCCGCCACGCCGCTCACCGCGCTCCTCCTCGCTTCGTGCGCCCGCGCACCCAGCCGCTGTCGCCGGCCCGATTGTACCCCCACCGGCCCGTGCGTGGCGGCGCAGGCCGATTCGCGCGCTCGACACCCCGATGGCGGCCCACGATAATCTGGGCACGCGAACAGGATACCGGTCGTGTTTCCGGGGATGACCGGAAGGGCTCTGGTCGGAGAGCGAGATATTGAGCGATGCCTGAAGGCGGAGGAGTTGGTGCATGAGCGCCGAGACTACGGAATCCCTGAAGAACATTCCGCTCTTCCAGGGGCTCGACCACCGACACCTGGGCGTCATCGCCAGGACCGCGTTCGAGCGGTCGTTCCAGCCAGGCGACACGATCGTGAAGCAGGGCGAGCCGGGCCTCGGCATGTACATGATCCGCTCCGGCGAGGTCGAGGTGCTCCACCGGCACGGGGACCAGGAGGAGCAGCTGGCGACGCGCGGCAAGCGCGACGTCTTCGGCGAACTGGTCCTGCTGACCGACTTCCCGCGCAGCGCCAGCGTGTGCGCCACCGAGCCGACGACCTGCCTCGTGCCGACCGCCTGGAACGTCCGCGCGGAGTTGGAGCAGTCCGCCGAGATGGCGAACTACCTGCTCAAAGTGGTCGCGCGGCGCCTCGCCGAGCTGGAGCAGCGCGTGGCGAAGGAGTAGCGTTGAGAGGTCAGCCCGCTACGGCCGATGGTCGGCGCGAGGTGGCCCGGCACCGGCCCTGGCGCGGGCTGCATCCGGTGCCGCCGACGGCACCGGCCAGCGCCCGGGGGGCGTGCCTTGGCAAGCGTCGATTCGACGCTAGCGGCCGAAGCGCCGCGCGTCCCGGCTGGCGTAGGCGGCCACCGCGCGGTCGGCGCCGCTCGTCGCGCGCAGCCGCGCGATGACCTCGGGAAGTCGCCGGGCGGGGAGCGCGCAGGTCATCTCGCCGTTGGGCAGGCCCGTGCGCACGCGGCTGAGCATGCAGCCGACGCTCACCGCCACCGCGCCCTCCTCCTTCGCCAGCGGGATGATGTGGCACTGCGGCTTGCCCTCGAACCGCAGCCCCGGGACCGCGTCGTGCAGCACCATCACCTGCTTGGCGTTGAGCCGCAGCAGGATCACGTCGGGGTCGGTCGTGGCCTCGGCCAGCGGGCCGTACGTGATGTACCGCGCGCGCTCCCGGACCGCGGGGATCTGCGCCACCAGCTCAGGCGTCGCCCAGCCCGCCTCCAGCAGGGCGGCCACGTCGCTCTTGCCGGCGACCTCGTCCGGACGTTTGAGGCCGTGGGTGAGGCTGCCGACGCTGCAGTTGCCGTGGTCCTCCGGCGCCGTGGTGAAGGTGCGGCCGGCCCCCTCGATCCAGAAGACGCACCCGGCCGGGACGCGCCCGGTCCGCCCGTCGGGCGTGGGCGGGGGCAGCGGCGCGTCGTAGGCCGGCACCCCGGGCGGGGTGGCCGCCGAGAAGGTGATCGCCAGCGGGGGCGCCGGCGGTTGCAGCAGCGCGCGCAGCTCGGCATCCAGCGCCGTCCAGTCTCGCTCCGCCATCGGCCCCTCCTTCCGCGCCCTCAGTCGGCGGGCGGTATGCGGCGCCGCAGCCGCAGGCCGAGCGCGCCCAGCAGGCCCAGCCCGCCGAGCCCCAGCAGCCAGGCGCCGTCGTCGCGCGCGCCGGCCCCGCCCCCGGCCCCGGTGTTCGGCAGCCCCGGCATCGCGCCCGTCGGCGGGCCGGCCACCGGGTCGAGCAGCACCAGCCCGCCCGGCGCCGCGCCGGTCGGGATGCGCCCGACGATGGCCAGCGCGTTCATGTCGAGCACCACCAGCGCGTTCGCCTTCGGCACCGCCACGAAGGCGGTCGCGCCGTCCGGCGTGAAGGCCGCGTTGATCTGGGGCAGGCCGATCTCGATCCGCTGGACCTCGCGCTGGGTCGCCCGGTCGCGCACCGAGACGAACGTGTCGTCCTGGTGGATCAAGAGGACATAACGCCCCCCGTCGGGCTGGAACGCCGAGATCGTCGGCTGCCGGCCGGTGGGTGTGCTGCTCAGCACCGCCATCGTGTCCACATCCAGCACGCTGTTGGTGTCGGCCGCCTGGGTCGCCACCCACAGCTCTCGGCCCCCCGGCGCCACCCGCAGCATGTAGGGCTTGCTGCCGGCGGGGAAAGAGACCCTGTTGACGACCTTGCGCGTGGCCAGGTCGACCTTCGCGACGGTGTCCTGGTCGCGCTCCGGGATGAAGCCGAACCGACCGTCCGGCGTGAAATGCACGTCTCAGGGGAACTTGCCCATCTTGACCTGCTCGATGGTCTGCCCCGAGGCCACGTCGAGCACGGCGACGAAGTCGTCGCCGGCGACGTTGACCCAGGCGGCCCGGCGGTCGGGGGTGAGCATCAGGCTGTGCGCCGGCCCCTTGCCCCCGGTGGGGATCGTCCGCACGACCGCGACCGCGCGCGGGTCGACGGCGATGGCCTGCACCAAGTTGCCCGGGAAGTCGTAGGTCCAGACGTTGCGGCCGTCCCAGAAGGCGTTTTCCACCCCCAGCAGGCGCACCGATGCGCCCAGGGGCTTGGTGGCGACCGCCCGCCGCGCCACCGGGTCGAAGAGCGTGACGTCCTTGGTGTCGACGTTGAAGGCGTAGCCGACCACGTCGGGGGCCGCGGCGGCCGGAGGCGCGCCCGGCCGGGGCAGCGCCGACAGGCCCAGCGCGGCGGCGCCGCCGGCCGCGGCCTGCAGCAGGGTGCGGCGGTGGATGACCGCCGGCGCGCTCGCGGGGCCGGCGGGGGCGGTGGCGGCCGAACCGGCCGCGCAGTCGTGGGGCGTTCAGTGGGGCGGCCTGGGGGCGTCGAGCAGCGGGTTGCGCAGGCGGGCCATGGCTCCGTCCTCCCTCCGCGGCGGGCCGGCCGCGGCGTCCCCCGTCCAACGGCGGATGGGTGGGCCGCTCAGCGCCAGCCGCACGACGAGGCCGCACGATGAGGTCGCTCGATGAGGCCGCACGACGGTACTACGTTCCGTTCCCGATGCGCCCATTCTACACCGCCTGTCAACCCTGGTCGGCGGACACCGAGGGGCTGCGTAGGCGGCGTCGGCGGGCGGGGCGGCGCGCATACCGCTCGCGCCAGCCACCGCGGTGCCGCCGGCTGCCGCGCTCGCTTGGGGGCGCGTCACAGAGTTACCCCCTGTCGGCGCGGAGCGACCGCCACGGCTGAACTGGGGGCGCCGTTCAGGAGGGCCGCACACGCCGCAGCGCACCCGTCTACCCGCTTTCCGCCGCCGCCCGGACGTCGTAGACTACGGGCCGGCGCGAGCACGCCGCCGTGCAGCAAGGGAGGTATGGAGCGATGGGCCGTCCCCTGTCCCCGGAGACGCTGGTCTACGATTTCACCCCGGCGAGCGACCCCCAACTGTCGCCCGACGGCGCGCGGGTCGTCTACACCCTCTCGAAGACCGACCGGGAATCGCAGAAGACGTCGAGCCAGCTCTGGCTCTGCGACGTCCACGGCGGCAATGCGCGGCGCCTGACCCACACCGGCGAGCGCAACGCCGGCGCGCGCTGGTCGCCCGACGGCGCCCGGCTCGCCTTCGTCTCCGACCGCGCCGGCCAGAAGCGGAGCGGCATTGAGGTCATGCCGGCGGCCGGGGGCGGCGAGGCGCGCGAGGTCACGACGCACCGGCAGGGCATCGCCGGCCTCGCCTGGTCGCCGGACGGCGCTCGGCTGGCCTACACCACGCTGGTCGATCCCGAGAACCCCAACGAGGACGAGCCGAAGGAGGGCGCGCCGCCGCCCGTGCGCGTGACGAGCCGCCTCGACTACAAGCAGGACAACCGCGGCTACCTCGGCGACAAGCGCAACCAGCTCTTCGTCGTCGAGGTGGCGAGCGGCGAGCGCCGGCAGCTCACCCACGAGCCGGTGGACCACAACTTCCCCCAGTGGTCGCCGGACGGCCGGACGCTGGCCGCGCAGGTCTCGACCCACGGCGGCCGCGGCTCCCGGCTAGCGCTGGTGGACGTCGCCTCGGGCGAGACGACCTTCGTCGGCCCGGAGGACGGCGTCGTCGCCCAATGGGCCTGGTCGCCGTCCGGCGACCGCGTCATCTTCGCGGGCGACACCGCGCAGACCTGGCAGACCGACTACTTCGTCTACACCGTCGCGACCGGCGAAGTGCGCCGCCTCACCGACGACCTGCCGGTGCTGCCGGTCGCCGGGATGCCCACCATCGCGCCGCCGTCGCAGCCGGTCTGGCTGGACGACCGCCAGGTCCTCTTCCACGCCGTCCGCGCGGGCGGCAGCGGGCTCTCCATCATCGACGCCGAGACCGGCGGCGTCGAGCCGGTGCGACGCTGGGAAGCGCTCAACGTCGGGATGAGCGTGGACGCCGCGAAGCGCTTCGTGGCGCAGGGCTACACCAGCCTCGACGCGCTCGGCGAGGTCGCGGTCTACGACATGCAGGCCGACACCCTCCGGGTCATCACCCACTACAGCGAGCCGGTGCTCAAAGAGCACCCGCCCGCGCAGTGGGAGCGCTTCGACGTGCGGCGCGGCGAGTACACGATCGAGGCGTGGCTCTTGAAACCGCCCGACTTCGACCCGGAAAAGAAGTACCCGCTGGTCCTCGACGTCCACGGCGGGCCGAACGGCTTCTACGGCTACGCCTTCAACGCGGTCCAACAGTGCCTCGCCACCAACGGTTTCCTCGTCGTCTTCTCCAACCCGCGCGGCTCCAGCTCCTACGGCCGGCATTTCACCAACCTGGTCCGCGGCGACTGGGGCGGCGAGGACTACCGCGACCTGATGGCGGTGGTGGACGCCGCACTGGAGCGGCCCTACGTCGACCGCGAGCGCACCGGCATCTACGGCTACAGCTACGGCGGCTACATGACGTCGTGGACGATCGGCCAGACCGACCGCTTCCAGGCGTGTGTCTGCGGCGCGCCCTGCTTCGACCTGGAGTCGTTCTTCGGCACCAGCGACATCGGCCACAGCTTCGGCGCGCGGCAGTTCGGCAGCGCCCCGCACGAGGACCGCGAGTGGTACCTGGCGCACTCGCCGTCGAACTTCGCGCACCGCGCCAGGACGCCGACGCTGATCGTCCACGGCGAGGCCGACCAGCGCTGCCCGATCGGCCAGGGCGAGCAGATGTTCGTGGCGCTGAAGAAGGCGGGCTGCGAGGTGGAGTTCGCGCGCTACCCGGGCTGCTCGCACCTCTTCCTGCGCGTCGGCGCGCCCGCGCACCGCGCCGACTTCCTCGCGCGCACGCTCCGGTGGTTCCAGGACCACCTGATGAAGTGAGAAGTGAGAAGTTAGAAGTGCGACATGAGCGATAGGCTGGCCGACGGTCTCAGCGAGGCCGACGTCGCGCTCGATCCCTTCGTCCAGTTCGACCGCTGGTTCCGGGACGTCCTGGCGAGCGGCGGACCCGAGCCGACGGCGATGACGGTCGCGACGGCGACGCGCGACGGCCGGCCCTCGGCGCGGATGGTGCTGCTGAAGGGGGTGGACGAGCGCGGTTTCGTCTTCTACACGAACTACGAGAGCCGCAAGGGGGGCGAGCTGGCCGAGAACCCGCGCGCCGCGCTCCTCTTCCACTGGCCGCAGTTGCAGCGCCAGGTCCGCGTGACCGGCACGGTGGCGCGCGTCGCGCCGGAAGAGTCCGACGCCTACTTCCGGAGCCGCGCGCGCGGCAGCCGCCTGGGCGCCTGGGCCTCGCACCAGAGCCGGGTGATCCCCGACCGCGCGGCGCTGGAGGCGGATCTGGCGCGCGTCGAGGCCGCCTATCCGGGCGAGGACATCCCCCGCCCGCCGTACTGGGGCGGTTTCCGCGTCGTCCCCGAGACCTTCGAGTTCTGGCAGAGCCGCCCGAGCCGCCTACACGACCGCCTGCGCTACACCCGCCAGCCCGACGGCCGCTGGCTCATCGACCGCCTCTCCCCGTAGGGGACGCGGGGACGAAACCGCAGAGGCACAGAGGTCGAAGAGAGAGGACGCGGAGAGATTCACTAAATCGTCTCTCCGCGTCCCCTCTCTCGTCTCTCTGCGCCTCTGCGGTGAACCGGCCCCTGGTCAGTGAGGCCGGCCGGGGCCGCCCGGGCGGGGGCCGCGGTGCTCGCCGCTGGGGCGCGGGCCGCGCTCGCCGCCGAAGCCGCCGCCCGGGCGGGGACCACGATCGCCGCCACCGGGGCGGGGGCCGCGGTGCTCGCCGCCGCCCGGCCGCGGGCCGCGCGCGCCGGTGCGCTCCGGGATCTCGCCGGTCAGCGCGGCGCGGCGCGAGAGGCTGATCTTGCCGCTGATCGGGTCGACGTCGACCACCATCACCGTGATCTCGTCGCCCTCGTTCAGGAAGTCCTCGACCCGCTCGACGCGGTTCTCGTCCAGCTCCGAGACGTGGACGAGGCCGTCCTTGCCGGGCAGGATCTCGACGAACGCGCCGTAGGGCATGATCCGCACGACCTTGCCGGTGTAGATCTCGCCGACCTTCGCCTCGCGCGTCAGCCCCTCGATCTGCTGGATCGCCCGCTTGACCAGCGCCGCGTCGACGCCGGCGACCGAGACGGTGCCGTCCTCCTCGACGTCGATCTTGGTCTCGGTCGCGTCCTGGATCGCGCGGATCGTCTTGCCGCCCGGCCCGATCAGCGCGCCGATCTTCTCCGGGTTGATCTTGAGCTGGGTGACGCGCGGCGCGTAGGGCGACAGCTCCTCCCGCGGCCCGGCGATCGTCTCCAGCATCTTGCCGAGGATGAAGAGCCGCCCCTCGCGCGCCTGCGCCAGCGCCTCGCGCATAATCGCGAAGGTCAGCCCGGTGATCTTGATGTCCATCTGGATGCCGGTGATCCCGCGGTCGGTGCCGGCGACCTTGAAGTCCATGTCGCCGAGGTGGTCCTCGACGCCCTGGATGTCGGTCAGCACCTTATAGCCGCCAGCGGTCCCCTCCGGCCCGGTGATCAGCCCCATCGCCACGCCCGCGACCGGCCGCTTCAGCGGCACGCCGGCGTCGAAGAGGGCCATCGTGCTGCCGCAGACCGAGCCCATCGAGGTCGAGCCGTTCGACGACAGCGCCTCGGAGACGACGCGCAGCGTGTAGGGGAAGTCCTGCTCGGGGGGGAGCATCCGCACGAGCGAGCGCTCCGCCAGCGCGCCGTGGCCGATCTCGCGCCGGCCGGGGCTGCGCAGCGGGCGCGCCTCGCCGGTGCTGAAGGGCGGGAAGTTGTAGTGGTGGATGTAGCGCTTGCCCTCCTCGCGGCCGATCGAGTCGAGGCGCTGCCCCTCGCCCGGCGCGCCGAGCGTCGCCACCGAGAGGATCTGCGTCTGCCCGCGCGTGAAGATCGCCGAGCCGTGCGCGCGCGGCAGGACGTCCGCCTCGCACCAGATCGGCCGGATCTCCGTCGGCGTGCGGCCGTCGGGGCGCTCCCCGCGCTCGAGGATGCCGCCGCGCACGACCTCCGCCTCCAGGCGGTCGAAGATGCTGGCGACCGCCTTGGCGCGGGCCGCGCGCTCGGCGCCCTCCAGCCCCTCGGCGAAGTGCGCGACGAGATCCTGCTTGACCTCCGCCGTGGCGGCCACGCGCGCGGCCTTGTCGGGGTTGTAGATCGCCTGGCTGAGCCGGTCGCCCAGGTACTCGCGCACCTGGGCCTCCAGCGCCTCGTCGGGCGCGGGAGGCGCGAACTCGCGCTTCGGCTTGCCGACGCGCTCGCGCAGCTCGTGCTGGAGCCGCAGGAGGGGCTGGATCTCGCGGTGCGCCAGCTCCAACGCCTCCAGCATCTGGTCCTCGGTCAGCTCGTCGGCGCTGCCCTCGACCATCACGATCGCGTCGGCCGAGGCGGCGACGATGAGGTCGAGCGCGCTCGACTCCAGCTCCTCCTCGGTCGGGTTGACGACGAAGCGCCCGTCGAGCATCCCGATCCGCACCGCCGCGACCGGCCCGCCCCACGGGATGTCGCTGATCGTCAGCGCCGTCGAGGTGCCGAGCAGGGCGAGGGTGTCGGGGTCGTTGACCCGGTCGGCCGAGAGGACGGTGTTGATGATCTGCGTCTCGTTCTTGTAGCCCTTCGGGAAGAGGGGGCGGATGGTACGGTCGGTGATGCGCGCGGCGAGGATCGCCGCCTCGGTCGGCCGCCCCTCGCGCTTGATGAAGCCGCCCGGGATCTTGCCGGCGGCGTACATCCGCTCCTCGTAGTCCACGGTGAGCGGGAAGAAGTCGAGCCCCTCGCGGATGCCGCCGGAGACGGCGGTGGAGAGGACGAGGCTGTCGCCGTAGCGCACGGTGACGGCGCCGTCGGCCTGCTCGGCCAGTCTGCCGGTCTCGATCGTCAGCTCGCGACCCGCCAGGGTCAGGCCGACTCGTTGCACGTTCAAGGTATCCCTCCATAACCGGCAGGTGTGCCGGCGGTGTGCTGGCCGCCCGCGCCCACTTGGGCGGGTGGCGCCATGGAGGTCGACCCCGCGCAGTCGTCCCGGTGTTAGGGACTGGTGTCTGGCGACCAGCCGCCCTGGCTGCCCGGCAGGCTCCAATTCCTAACCCCGGTTGGTATCGCCCGCGAGGCCGACCATCGGGGTGGTCGCTATCTCACTACGCTACACACCTCCTTCACGATCATCCGCGATCATCGAGGGCCCGAAAACGGCGAACCCAGGGGAATCGCCCCTGGGTGGCCCCGCGACGGATAGCAGACGTGGCAGCATGGCGCGCTCGTCGCGCCGCCGGGTGGTCCCTCAGCGGCGCAGCCCGAGGCGGTCGATCGTGGCGCGATAGCGCTCGACATCCTTCTTCTGCAGATAGGCCAGCAGGCGTCGCCGTTGCCCGACCAACTTGAAGAGCCCGCGCCGCGAGTGGTGGTCGTGCGCGTGCTCCTTCAGATGCTCGGTCAGTTGGGCGATGCGCGTGGTCAGCAGGGCGATCTGGACCTCCGGGGAGCCCGTGTCTCCCTCGTGGACCTGATAGCTCTGGATGATGTCGGTCTTCTCGGCCTTGCGCAATGCCATGCCGGGTCTGCCCTCCCCCTCGCGCCGGCGGCGCGACCAGCGGCGCGCGGCGCCGGTGCCGCGTCGCTCGACAAGGCCACAGTATAGCAAGGAACGGGCAATGCGACAAGGCGCGCGGTGGCGGCGAAGTCGGGCAGTCGGGCAGTCGGATCGTGGCGGCTGCCGTCTCCGCGGGTTGGGGACGAGACGATAGACGATAGACGACAGGCAGAGGCGCGGCCACCGGCCACCGTTGGGCGATCGGGCGCCGCCACTCCGCTCGCAGCCCCTACCGTCCATCGTCCATCGTCTATCGTCTATCGTCTACTGGCCAGCAGCACGCCCGCCGCGCGCCAGCCGGTGGCGAGTGCGACGCCCTCGTAGCTGCCCTCGCGCAGCAGGTCGGCGCCGCCGAGCGCCGCGCCGGCGACGACGACGTTCTCGTAGATTGCGGCGCCGGTCGCGTCGAGGGGGCGCAGGTCGGGGCCGGTGGCGATGCCGGCGCGGTAGAGCGGGTGGCCCTCCGGGGCGAGGAAGCGGGGGGCGAACCAGTCGGCGCGACTCGCTGGCGCGCGCACGGGCAGCCCGAGCGCCGTCTCGACGACCCGGCCGTCGCGCTCGGCGCGGAGGCCGCCGCCGGCGATGCCGCCGGTCGCCAGGAAGAACGCATCCGCCGTGTGGCGCTGCTCTCGCGCAGCCGCCTCGCTGTAGACCGCGACGAGGCGTCGCCCCGCTCCCTCGCCCCGTGTCACCCAGCCGCCGACCTGCAACCGCCCGCCGGCGCGGCGGAAGGCGGCGGCCAGGATCTCGTAGAGGCGACTGCCGGGGACCGAGACCGGCAGCGTCGGGATCTCGTAGACCGGCCGCCCGCTCATCGTCGCGAGGTCGGCGACGACCGTGCCGGCCGCGCCGAGGCCGAGGACGGCCGGGAGGGCGATCCGCGCGGCGTCGCCCCGCGCGGCGCGCAGTTGCCGCCCCACCTCGGCGCGGAAGACCCGCTCCTCGAAGAGGCGCGCGAAGATCGTCGGCGTGAAGTCGAGGCGGCGCGGCGTGCGCGGCGGCAGGTCGAGGTAGACGCCGCGCGCCGGGATGCCCTGCGCGGCGAGGTTGGCCGCGACGAGCGCGGGGTAGAAGTCGCGCAACTCCCGGAACCCGGCGACCAGCACCGGGCCGGGCAGCGCCGCGTCGCCCGCGGCCATCGTCGCGGGGAAGAGCGCCGCCTCGCGGAGCGCGCCGACCGCGGTCGGCAGGCGGGTATTGCGGTCGAGCGCGCCGGCCAACGGGTCGTCCGC
>DASSSV010000044.1:0-2434 GCA_035708265.1 Thermomicrobiales bacterium
CTTTCTCCGGGCGACCTTGTTGACGATGTCGCTCCATTTTTGGCGGACTTCTGAGGCGGTCAGTGTTTCGGTCATCGGCTGGTGCTCGCGCACGCCACCCCCTTTCCGAGGAAGGTATTTTGTACAAAATAGCACAAAAACGTACGATAAGCAACGCACATTGATCTTGCGCTAGCGTGCTAGCGTGCTAGCACGCTAGCTAGCATGAGGGCGATGTCTGGTCTTTGCTCGTAGGGAATCGGTGTGCCCCCGTCCAGCGGACAAAGAAGTTGGGCGGCCGGCGACGGGGTTCTGTCGGCCGGCGGCCCGCGCCGCTATACTGCGGGCGGGGAGGTGACGGCGTGACCGATCGGCCGCCCGCGCCCACGCCGCTGGAGCGCGCGCAGGAACTGATCTACCAGGCCTGGGAGGTACCAGGCCGGCGGCGGCTCGCGCTGGCGCGCCGGGCGCTGGCCCTGTCCCCGGACTGCGCCGACGCCTACGTGTTCCTCGCCGAGGCGGCCCGCGACCCCGCCGCGGCCCGGCAACTCTACGAGGCCGGGGTGCAAGCCGGGGAGCGCGCGCTCGGCCCGGAGATCTTCGCCCGCCATGCCGGGGACTTCTGGGCGCTGCTGGAGACGCGGCCCTCCATGCGCGCCCGCCAGGGCTTGGCCGAGCTGTTGTGGCGCCAGGGCGAGCGGGCGGCCGCCGTCGCGCACCTGACCGCCCTGCTCGCGCTCAACCCCCACGACAACCAGGGCAATCGCTACGCCTTGGTCACCCGGCTCCTCGCGCTGGGCGACGACGAGGAGGTCGCACGCCTCCTGGCGGCGTTCCCGGACGAGTGGAGCGCCTGGTGGGCCTACAGCGCGGCGCTGTACCGGTTCCGCGGCCTGGGTGCCGGGCCGGCGGCGGACACCTCGCTGCGGCGCGCCCTCCGCCTCAATCCGCATGTGCCGGGCTACCTGCTCGGCCGGGATCGTCTCCCACGGCAACGCCCGCCGTTCTATTCGACCGGGTCGACGAGCGAGGCGGTGCTGTACGCGGCCGACGCGCTGGCGGCGTGGCGGGCCACGCCGGGGGCCTTGGCGTGGTGCGGGGCGGTCTGGGCGCGCACGACAGCGCGGGCGCCCCGCGCGCCAGGGCGACGCCAGCGCGGCTGAATGAGGGGTACGGTCCTCCGGCGACGGGTCGATCGGCGCCGCCGCCGGCGGGTGGGCGCGCCGGGGTGGGGAGCGGGGGAGGGCGCACGAAAACGCCCCCGCCGGATGGCGGGGGCCGGGGGTGCCGCCGCGGGGCGGCGGCGGTTACGGCAGCGCGAGCGCGCGCAGCCGCTCCGCGACCGGCGGCGCCGGGCGGCGCAGGTGCGCGCGGACGCGCTCGAGCGGCCAGTCGGGGACGACGTAGACCGGCAGGCCCTCCTCGACCTGCATGTCGAGCAGGCGGTCGAGGACCGTGTCGGTCACCTCGTCCAGGTCCTCCACGTCCACCAGCGGCGTGAGGTAGATGCCCTCCGGGTCCTCGCCGCGGGAGACGGTGAAGGTGGCGGCGGGGAAGCGCCGCGCGATCAGGTCGCGCAGCTCCGCCAGCGCCGCCTGGATGCGCGGGTCGCGCTCGTCCGGGGGGATCGGGTTGTACACATACGCGTCGGTGCTCATCGGCTGGTCCCTCCTCGCGCGGTGATGGCGGCGACGAAGGCGCGCGCCCGGGCCACGGCCCTGGTCGCCTGCGCCTGGCTGACGTCGGCGAGCTTGTAGTCGGCCTGCGCGCGCAGGGCGAACACCTGCGCCAGCGCGCCGCGCAGGTCGGCGGGGTAGCGTTTGCGCCGGGCGACGAGCTCCCCGGCGAACTGGCCCTGGACGAAGCCGTGGCCCCAGTCCTCCCGGCCGCCCGGCGGGCGGATGCCGGCCAGGTCGAGGGCGGCGACCGCCGCCTGGAAGCAGGCGTAGTAGGCGCGGTTGGCCGCGTTGTTGTAGCGGCCGTTGGTCAGCTCGCTGGCCGCGCCGGCCAGGCTCTCCTCCGCCTTGCGGAGGAACGCGTCGCTCAGGTCGGACATGGCCGATCCTACCACCTTTCTGCCCGTCGGTCGGGCTCGTGCGGCTCGTGCCGTCGCCGTTTCTGCCGCGTGGGATGCGCCTACGCTAGCATACTATGGGACCTTATGTCAACATAAAGACGCCCGCCGGTGGACCGGAGTCGTGCGACGGGCGCCGGTGCGCTATCCTCGGGGCGGAATCGCCGATGACGCCGACTCTGGCGGTGGTGTCCGATGAAGCAGCGGATCGACCTCGACCAGTGGGAGGCCCTCACGCCGGCGGCACAGGGGCGCTGGCAGGTGTGGTGCCTGGCGCACGACGAGCCGCCCGTCGAGGTCCAGCGCCGCGCCCGCTGGGAGGACGAGGGCCGGCTGTGGCACGCCCCGACGATCGGGCAACTGATCGAGTACCTGGCCGAG
>DASSSV010000045.1:0-2865 GCA_035708265.1 Thermomicrobiales bacterium
AGCCGGCAGGCCAGGATCGTGCGGTCGGTGAGGCCGCGGGCGCGGAGGTAGGCCAGCGCCCGCGGCTCGCGCCAGAGCCGCCACTGGTAGCAGGCGCAGGCGAGGTCGAGCACCGCCTGCTCGTCGGGCGCCAGCCGCTCCCAGTCGCGCCCGCGGCCACTCTCCTCCGTGGTGACCGCCGCGATAGGGAGCGGCGGGAGGCCGGCCAGCCGCGCGCACGCCTCGCGGAAGGTGAGGCCGTGGCGGCGCATCACGAAGTCGACGACGTCGCCGTGCGCGCCGCAGCCGAAGCAGTGGAAATGCTGGTCGCGCGCGTCCACCAGGAGACTCGGCCGGCGGTCGGCGTGGAAGGGGCAGCGGGCGACATAGGTGCCGTGGCCCTGGCGGCGCAGGCGGAGGCCGCTCCGCGCCATGACCTCGGCGAGCGGATGGTCGCGCCTGAGCGCGGCGAGGTCATAGCGGGGCGGCGGCGCGCCGGGGCGCGCGCTCGTGGGTCCCATGGTCGGCTCCTTTCGGATCGGGTGTCGCGGTCGTGCCGGTGCCGGCCGCCGCCAGGGCGGCCAGCTCGCGCGGGGCGGTCGTCGCCAGGCGGTGCTCGGTGGGGCTGGCGACGACGCGGAGGGCCACCCGACCGCCCCGCGCGAAGAGCAGGCCCTCGCCCTGCCCGGCCGCCAGCAGGTGGCGCCGCTCCTCGGCCGACAGGGCGAGGGCCGCCGCGACCGGCCCGACCGTCGTCGCGTCCTGCTTCAGCACCAGCTTGATGGCGCTGTTGCCGAGGATCGTGCGGCCGTGCGCCGAGCCGAGGAAGTCGGCGACGTCCTGCGTGATGGTGACCAGGCCGAGGTGGTACTTGCGGGCGCGGCGGGCCATGCCGGACAGGAAGCGGCCGCCGGCCTCGTGCTGCAGCAGGCTCCAGGCCTCGTCCACCACCAGCAGGCGCGGCCCGCGATCGCGCCTCACCCGGCCCCAGACGTGGCCCGCGATCAGGTGGGTCGCCAGCGGGCGCTGGTCGGCGGGGAGGGCCTGGAGATTGAAGACGACGAGGCGCCGGTCGAGCGCGACGGTCGTGCGGCGGCTGAGGAGCCCCGCCAGCGAGCCGTCGACGTAGCGGGCCAGCCGCGTCGCCAGGTCGGCCGCCTCGTCGCCCGGCGTCTCCCCGAGCGCCGCGGCCAGGTCGGCCAGCACCGGCGCCGGGCGCGCCCAGCTCGCCGGGTCGTCGGCGACGATCCCGGCCGCGGCGTAGGCCCGGTAGAGGGCGCGGTCGAGCGTGGCGCGTTCCCGCGTCGTCAGCGGCCGGCCGCCATCGCCGAGCAGGATCTCCAGGAGGCCGCCGAGCCCGGCGACCGCCTCGGCCAGCGGGTCGCGCGCCGCCGCGTCGTCGTCCGCGGCGGCCGGCGCGGGCAGGTCGAAGGGGTTGAGCGCCTGGGCCGAGGCCAGCGCCAGCCGGACGTACTGGCCGCCGACCGCGGCGCAGAGCGCGCGGTACTCGTCCTCCGGGTCGATCACGACGACGTCGACGCCGGCCAGGAGGGCGCGGAGCGCGAGCACCTTGGTGCAGTAGGACTTGCCGGCGCCGCTGGTGGCGAAGATGGCCATGTTGGCGTTCTCCAGCGCCGCGTCGAAGGGGTCGAGGATCACCAGCGAGTGGGTGTGGGGCGCCAGGCCGTAGAGGAGGCCGCGCTCCATCGCCAGCGTGCCGGCGGTGAAGGGGAAGGCCAGCGCCAGCGAGGTCGTGTCGAAGTTGCGCCAGCGCCGGAGGCGGTCCTGGCCGAGCGGCAGGACCGCGCGGAAGCCGGCGTCCTGCTCCAGGAGCGCCACGCGGGCCTGGGCGAGCATGCCGTCGAGCACGCGGTCGAGGCGTCCCGTCAGGTCGTCGAGCGCGGCGAGCGCGGGCGCGCGCAGGAGCGCGTAGAGGCTGACCGCGAAGACGCGCTCCTCCCCGCGCTGCAGGGCGTCGCGCAGCCGCTCGGCGTCCTCGTAGGCGACCTCGCGCCGCGGGTCGGCCAGGCGGCCGCCGCGGTCGGCGAGGAGGCGCGAGGAGTGGAGCTGCACCAGCTTGTGCGTCAGGCTGCGCACCATCTGGCCGGTCTCCAGCGGGTAGACGTGCAGGCTCAGCTCGAGCGGCTCCTCGAAGCCGACCAGGGGGCCGAGCCAGCCGGGGCCGACGCCGCGCGGGTAGTTGACGACGGCGAGCGCGCGGGCGTAGGCGCGGTCGAGCCGGAGCCAGTCGCGGCCGACCTCGACGGCGGCGGGGGCGACCAGGTCGGCGGGCGAGCGCGCGCCCAGGGCGAAGCGCTCGGCATCGCCCGGCCGCGCACCACCTGCACCAGCCGGGGCTGCATTGCCCTCGCCGCGATCAGAACCGTGGCGGAAGCCCAGCCGTCGCATCAGACCCTCCTGTCTCCACTGACAGTG
This sequence comes from Thermomicrobiales bacterium, assembly GCA_035708265.1. Classification (GTDB taxonomy): domain Bacteria; phylum Chloroflexota; class Chloroflexia; order Thermomicrobiales; family CADCWN01; genus DASSSV01. Next base: position 2,416 of record DASSSV010000045.1, read on the forward strand.
GCGGAGCGGCGCGCCGGCCGCGCGCCGGTGACGACGAGGGCGGTGTAGTCGGCGATGTCGCGCCGCAGCCGCTGGCTGCGGGCCAGCTCCGGGCACCAGCAGGCGTAGTGCAACTCGAGGAGTTCGGCGGTCCTGAGGCGCCGCGCGCCGAGGCCGCAGCGCCCGAACTGGCGCGCCAGCTCCACGCAGCGGAAGCTGAGCTGCCGGCGGGCGCGGGTCGCCGCCCCCTCCCCGCCGGCCCGGCGATGACGGAGCGCGCCGAGGAGGGGGGCGCCGGCCGCCTCGTCGTCGGCCGGCACGACGACGTAGAAACGGCGCGTCAGGAGGGTGTGGCGGCGGGCCAGGCCACGGATGAAGTCGACCTGCTCGAGCGCGAGGGCCGCGAGCGCGGGGTCGTCCTGCCGCCGGGCCTCGGCGTCGAGCGCCGCCAGGTAGCCGTCGAGGTCCGGC
>DASSSV010000046.1:0-5402 GCA_035708265.1 Thermomicrobiales bacterium
ATCGCCGTCGGCGAGGGCCAGTGTCTCGGCGCCGGCCTGAACTACGGCGGGCCATATCTGGGGCTCCTCGCCTGCCGCCAGAGTCTCATCCGGCAGATGCCGGGCCGCCTCGCCGGGCAGACGACCGACACCGAGGGCCGGCGCGGCTTCGTCCTGACGCTCCAGACGCGCGAGCAGCACATCCGGCGCGAGCGCGCGACCTCCAACATCTGCACCAACCAGGGCCTGATCCAACTCACCGCGACGGTCTACCTGGCGCTGATGGGCAAGCGGGGCCTGCGGACGGTCGCGGAACTCTGCTACCAGAAGGCGCACTACCTGGCGCGGCGGGTCGGCGCGGTGGCCGGCGTGGAGGTGCTGGGCGGCGGCACCTTCTTCAACGAGTTCGTCGTGCGCCTGCCGCGGCAGGCCGCGGAGGTCAACCACGCGCTGGTGCAGCAGGGCTTCCTCGGCGGCTACGACCTCTCGGGCGACTACCCCGAACTCGGCGACGCGATGCTCCTCTGCGCGACCGAGATGACGCGCAAGGCGGACATCGACCGGCTGGCGGAGGCGCTGGCCGCGCTCTGAGCGGCGGTCCCCCTGTCCCCCCAATGCTGGGGGGAACCCGGCATCAACGCCGCGGCCATCCGGGGCGCGGGTGGTTGGGCAACGCGCCCGCGGTTGAAACCGCGGCTAGAGGCGCCTCACGGCGCCGCGAAACCCGCCTCCGCGGGTTGAGGACGTCCCGGTCCGCGCAGGCGGACTTTGCGGTGCGCAGCCCGGCGCGACCGCTACCCCATCGTCGCGACGTTGACGACTGGTTCCCCCCAGCATTGGGGGGACAGGGGGGCCGTTACCGCCCCAGCGCAGCCGCCTCCACGAAGAACCCGGCGTTCGCGCCGAGCCGATCCACGCGCCGCCCGCGAGCCGTGGCGCGGCGTTTGCGCATCCTGGCACCGGCGCGTGATGCGGAGGCGAGGCGGCGGTTCGATGTCCGCGGCGGGCGCGTGCGCGCCGCGGCGTGGGGGCGATCGGGATGGCGTCACTGGAAACCCTCGAAGCAGACCTCGGGCGACGGTTGCGCGGCGTGCTCGGGCCGCTCGTGCGCGGGCGTCGGCATCGGGCCACGCTGCGCCGCGGCGCGGTGACGGAGGCCCAGCGCCGCGCGGCGCGCGCGACCTGGTGGGGCCACGAGCCCCACTGGTACCCCGACGACACGCCGCCGCGGCGGCACAACCGCGTGACCCCGCTGGTGGACGGCGAGCACTACTTCGCCGCGCTCCTCGACGCGCTCGCCGGGGCGCGGGACTACGTCTACGTCGTCGGCTGGTGCCTGACCCCCGAGATACCGCTGCGCCGGGTCGCCGAGGGTGACCTGATCCAGACGCGCCTCCTGACCCTCCTCGCGGAGACCGCCCGGCGGCTGCCGGTCCGTGTCCTGCTCTGGGCCGGCGCGCCCGTGCTGCTCCAGCCGACGACCCGGACGGCGGAGGCGGTGCAGCGGGCCGTGCTGGCGCAGGCGGGGGACGCCGACCTCCGCTGCGAGCTCGACCGCAGCGCGCACATCACCCATTGCCTCCACCAGAAGACGCTCGTGGTCGACGGGCAGGTCGCCTTCGTCGGCGGCATGGACCTGACGACCTTCCAGGGCGACCGCTGGGACACCCAGGCCCACCGGCTGCGCCCCGGCCCGAACTGGCACGACGTCCAGGTGCGCATCGAGGGCGAGGCCGTCGCCGACGTCGAGCACAACTTCCGTCAGCGCTGGCGGGCGGTGACGGGCGACGAGGGCCTGCCGCACCGGGAGCCGGCGCACGAACCGGTCTGGGATACGCCGACCCAGATCGTGCGCACCATCCCGCGCGACACCTACGGCTTCGCCCCGCAGGGCGAGTTCGGCATCCTCCACGCCTACACCCGCGCGATCCGGCTGGCCCGGCGCTTCATCTACCTCGAAAACCAGTACCTCTGGTCGCCGCACGTCATGGACGCGCTGATCGAGGTGATCGACCAGCCGCACGACGAGCCCTTCCGCCTGGTGCTCGTCCTGCCGGCTCACGCCTACAGCGGGAAGTGGGACAACGACCGGCACGTCCAGCGGCTGCGCGAGGTGGACCGCGGCCGAGGCATCGTCTCGGTCTACTGCCCCTACACCTCGGGCGTCGACATCGGCACGCACGCCTTCACCTTCCGGCCGACCTACGTCCACGCCAAGGTCGCGATCTTCGACGACGAGTGGTTAATGGTCGGCTCGGCCAACCTGAACAACCGCGGCCTCATTACCGACGGCGAGCTCAACGCGCTCGTCCACGACCCCGCGCTGGCGCGCGCGCTGCGCGTCGACCTCTGGGCGGAACACCTCGCGCTGCCGGCTGAGTGGGTGGCGGGGGCGGACCCGGTGGCGCTCATCGACGGGGAAGGGGCGGGGCGCGCCGCCGAGAACGCGGCGATCGTCCGGCAGACGGACCGCCCGCTGATCTGCGCGCTCCACCCCTATCAGATCGGGCGGATGCCGGGCGCCTGGGTACTCGAAGAGGCCGAGGTGCTGACATTCGACCGCTAGGCGCCGCGGCTGCTATCATCGTGGCCGGCCGCGCGGGGGCGCGAGGCGGCGAGACGCTGGAGGGTGGGCGCATGACGATCCCGGTGCCGGCCGGCATGATCGGGGTGGACGAGGCGCTGCGGCACGTGCTCGACGCGGCGGCGGCGCTCCCGCCGACGCGCGTGGCGCTGGCCGAGGCGTTCGGGCTGGTCCTGTCCGAGCCGGTCGTCGCGCAGGAGGACCTGCCGCCCTTCCCGGCCGCGACGATGGACGGCTACGCGGTCGTCGCGGCGGACGGCGCCGGCTGGCGCGAATTGATCGGCGAGCAGACGGCCGGCTACGTCGCCGACCTCGCGGTGCGGCCGGGGACGGTCGCGCGGATCACCACCGGCGCCCCGGTGCCGCCCGGCGCCGACGCGGTCGTGATGGTCGAGCGGACGCGCGAGGTCGACGGCCGGGTGGAGATCCAGCAGGAGCGGATCGCGGCCGGCGAGAACATCCGCCCCATCGGCGTCGACCTGGCGCGCGGGCAGCAAGTGATGGACGCCGGCGCAGCGCTCGGGCCGGCCGAGACCGGCCTGCTGGCGAGCCTGGGCTACGCCGAGGTGCTGGTCCACCCCCGCCCGCGCGTCGCGCTCCTCAGCACCGGCGACGAATTGGTCGAGCCCGGACAGACGCCCGGCGCCGGCCAGATCCGCGACTCCAACCGCTACGCGCTCGCCTGCGCGCTCGCCGCGCTCGGCGTGCCGGTCGTCCGCTCGGCCATCGCGCCCGACGAGGAGGGGCCGCTGCGCGGCGAGCTGACCGGCGCGCTCGCCGCCGCCGACGTGCTGATCACCTCGGGCGGCGTCTCGATGGGCCAGCTCGATCTCGTGAAGGTGCTGCTCGACGAGCTGGCCGAGGTCCAGTTCGGCCGCCTCTTCATGAAGCCGGGCAAGCCGCTCCACTTCGCGATCGCGCGCGGCGCCGACCGCAAGCTCGTCTTCGGCCTGCCGGGCAACCCGGTCTCGGCGCTCGTCGGCTTCGAGATCTTCGTGCGCCCCGCGCTGCTCAGGCTCGCCGGCCACCCGCGCCCGCTGCGCCCGCGCGTCCGCGTGACGCTGGCGCACGGCATCACCCCCGGCGACCGCCCGGAGTTCCAGCGCGCGGTCGTGCGCCAGGGGCCGGACGGCCGCCTCGTCGCGACGACGACCGGCGCGCAGGCGTCGTCGCGGCTGGCCTCGCTCCTCGGCGCGAACGCCCTCCTGGCGCTGCCGGCCCGCCGCGAGCCCTTCGCCGCCGGCGAGGAGGTCGAGGCCCTGCTGACCGGGCCGCTGGCGGGCGCGTAGGTCGGCGCCGGGACAGGAGGCCGCATGGGACCGACCGACCCCGCCGGCGGCGCGGTCGGCGACCTCGCCGCCGCGCTCGCCCTTCCCGAGTTCCCGCGCGCCGCGGGCTACGACCCCGCCTGGGTGCTCGAGAACCTGATGGGGCCGAACGTGATCTGGCTGGCCGAGGCGCTGGCGCAGGTCATGGACCTCCGGCCCGGCGCGCGCGTCCTCGACATGGGCTGCGGCCGAGCGATCAGCTCGATCTTCCTCGCGAAGGAGTTCGGCGTCGAGGTCTGGGCGACCGACCTCTGGATCGCGGCGAGCGACAACTGCGAGCGCATCCGCGCGGCGGGGTTAGAGGATCGCGTCTTCCCGATCCACGCCGAGGCGCACGCCCTCCCCTTCGCCGACGAGTTCTTCGACGCCGCCGTCAGCCTCGACGCCTACCACTACTTCGGCACCGACGACCTCTACCTCGTCTACTACGCCCGCTTCGTCAAGCCGGGCGGGCGTCTCGGCATCGTCGTCCCGGGCCTGCGCCACGAGCTCGCCGGCGGCCTGCCACCGCACCTGGCCCCCTACTGGCACCCGGAGTTCTGGAGTTTCCATAGCCCCGACTGGTGGCGCGCGCACTGGGAGCGGACCGGCCCGGTCGCGGTCGAGCAGGCGGATCTCGTGCCGGACGGCTGGCAGCACTGGCTCCGCTGGCTGGAGGTCGCCGCCGCGCACGGCTACCGCAGCGACCCGCAGGAGGCGGCGATGCTCCGCGACGACGCCGGGCGCACCCTCGGCTTCTCCCGCGTCGTGGCCCGGAAGGTGTAGACTGGCCGGTGGGACGTGGAACCACCAGGAGGCCACCATGGCGACCGCACCGCGACTCACCGCCGACGATCTCCTCACGATGCCGGACGACGGCAACCGGTACGAACTGCTCGACGGAGAGGTGTACCAGTTGAATCCGCCCGTGCTCAAACACCAATACATCTCGGCCGGGCTGACTGGCTGGCTCCTCCGCGCCCGGGGCGCGGGGTACGGCGTCGTCTTTTGCGGGCCGGTCGGCGTTGTCTTCCCGGATGGCAGTAAGGCGGAGCCCGATGTCGTCTTCGTCCTGCGCGAGCACCGGCATATCCTCGCCGGCGACGTCATCCGCGGCGTGCCCGACTTCATCGTCGAGATCATCTCGCCGTCAACTCGGCAGCGCGATGTCACACTCAAGTACCGCATCTACGAGCGCGATGGCGTCCCGCACTACTGGCTGTGCGACCCGGACGCCGAGACGATCGCCGCCTACGCGCTCGGGGCGGGCGGCCGCTACCGGCAGACGGCGTCCTGGGGCCGGGACGACACGCTGGTCTGCCCGCTCTTCCCTGAGATCGCGCAGCCGGCCGCCGAACTCTTCGGTTAGCGACTCTATCCGCTGACATACGCATGCGCGCGAGCGTGGACGATAGATGCAGACGGGAGGGAGGAGACGCAGGTGCAAGGGACGGATGGGAGCGGCACGACGCTGAAGTCCCCGCGCGACGTCCTCGGGTTCACGCCCGGCGAGTCGCGCAAGCTGCCCTCGT
>DASSSV010000047.1:0-2233 GCA_035708265.1 Thermomicrobiales bacterium
GGCCGTCTCGCTGGGCCTGGGCCTGGTCGGGCTGCCGCGCGCCCGCTGGCGGCGCGTCGGGCTCACCTTCGCCTGCTTCGAGGGGCTCATGCCCATCGTGGGCCTTTTGGTGGGGCAGGGGCTCGGCACCGTCGTGGGCGAGGTGGCCACCTACGTGGCCGCCGCCATCCTGATCGCCCTCGGCGGGCGCGAAATCTGGGAGGCCGTGCGGGAGGAGGACGACGATGATGACGAGCTGCGCGAGCGCGCCGCGGTGCTCGAGCGCCCCCTCCTCCTGACCGGCCTCTCGGTCAGCCTGGACGAGTTGGCCGTCGGGTTCGCCCTCGGCGTGCTCCGGGTGCCGCTCGGGCCGGCGCTCATCTACATCGCGGTGCAGGCCTTCGCGCTCACCTTCCTCGGCCTCAGCCTGGGGCGGCGGCTCGGCCACCGGCTCGGCGAGTGGGCGGAGCTCGCCGCCGGGGTGGTCCTCGCGCTCTTGGGGCTCGCCCTGCTGCTCAGCGAGGCCACCGGCAGCCATTTTCTCTGACGGCCGATGGCCGAGCGGACGCCGCGGCTATCAACCAGCGTGCCGAGCTGGCCGCGCACCTCGCTTATCGTTTGGCGGGCCATCGCCGCCCGAGGCGCTGCTCGTCGTCGGCGCTCCCCCGGCGCGGCACACCGCGCCGCGCTCAGGCCGGCCCCGCCGCCGCGGGCGCGGCCGCCGGCCGGTAGGTCAGCGCCACCACGCCCGAGCCGAACGGCCGCGCCTCGACCAGCCGCAGCGTGGCCTCCGCCCCCTCCGGGAAGAGGCGCCGCCCGCGCCCCAGCACCACGGGGAAGACCAGCAGCCGGTACTCGTCGACCAAGCCGTGCGCCATCAGGCCGGCCACCAACTGCCCGCTGCCGAAGACCAGGAGATCCCGCCCCGGTTGGTCCTTCAGCGCGGCCACCGCCGTGGCCAGGTCGCCGCGGAGCACGCTGGCGTTCCAGGTCGGCGTCGTCAGCGTGGTGGAGGCGACGTACTTGGGATAGCCGTTCATCATCGCCCCGTATTCGCCGGTCTGCTCGGCCATGCCCGGCCAGGCCGCGGCGAAGCCTTCGTAGGTCACCCGCCCCAGCAGCAGCGCGTCGGCCGCTTTGAGCTCGGCGAACTTGAACGCCTCCTGCTCGTCGCTGAGGAAGGCGAAGGTCCAGGCCGGCTCCTCGAAGACTCCGTCCAGCGACACGAACTCCGACACCACCAGCTTCCGCATGACGAGTCCTCCTCGCGCGCCCACCCCGCCGCCCGGTCGAGCTAGCCTAGCACGCCGCGGCGCCGCGCGGGCGACCGATGAGTTTCGCCGCGCCGCCCCGTCTATACGGGTGAACGGCGCCGCGGGGCGCCGCGGGGCGACGAAGGAGGACAGCGACGTGCGCACGATCCCGGTCGAGCGGACCCCTGGTGCCACCGGTAGCGGAGCGGTGACGATGAGCACGGTACTGAGCGAGGCGCGGCAACAGACGCCGGCAGACGCCCCGCGGCGGGCGGTCGGCGCGGCGCTGTGGGCGGTGCAGGGCCTGCTGGCCCTCCTCTTCCTGGCCGCGGGGGGGATGAAGCTGGCGCTGCCGCCGGCGGCGCTGGCCGCGGTGAGCCCGCTGCCGGTGGCGTTCCTGAAGTTCATCGGGCTGGTCGAGGTCCTCGGCGGGCTGGGCCTGGTCCTCCCCGCGCTCACGCGCATCCGACCGGGCCTGACCCCCCTGGCGGCGGCGGGGCTGGCGCTGGAGATGGTCGGGGCCGTCGCCGCGACGCTGGCCGCCGGCGGCGGCGCGGCGGCGGCGGTCCCGCTGGCGGTCGGGCTCCTCGCCGCGCTCGTCGCCTACGGCCGCGGGCGGGGGTAGGCCGCGGCCCGCGCCGCATCCACCCGCCCGCGGCACGAGTCGCCCCGGGTCTGCGCCGTCCTGCGCGGGCCCGGGGCGATCGCGTGGCACCGCAACAGCCCCCGCCAGCGCGCGCCCCGGTCATCGGTTGGCGGGCTATCGCCGCCCGAGCCGCCGCCACTCCCCGAGCACGCTCGTTCCACCTTCGTTGCTCATCCCAGTACCACCAACCGACACACACCCCGCGCGTCTCACCGCGAGCGGCACAGAGCTCGCCCGGCGGGCCGAGTGCGTCGGTGCGCTCGACTCCCGAGTCCGCACGACGAGCGCGCTTGGGGGGTTGGGGGTACCAAGCGCGTGAGGCGTGCGGGCGAGGGGGGCGGTGAGCGGCCGGATG
>DASSSV010000048.1:0-12418 GCA_035708265.1 Thermomicrobiales bacterium
GGCCTCCCCGACGACGCCTCCGTCCGCGCCATCCGCGCGGACCCGACCCGGCGCGGCCTGCTCTACGCCGGCACCGACACCGGCGTCTTCGTCTCCTTCGCCGACGGCGCGAGCTGGCGTCGGCTGGGCGGCAATCTGCCGGTCGTGCCGGTCCACGACCTCGCGGTCAAGGGCACCGACCTCGTCGCCGCGACGCACGGCCGCTCCTTCTGGATCCTCGACGACCTCACGCCGCTCCGACAGCTCGCGGCGGGCGCCGACCTCGCCAGCCCCTTCCTCTGCCCGCGGCGCGACACTTACCGCTTCACCAGCAGCGGGGGCCACGACGCGCCCGCGCCCGGCCTCAGCTACCAGCCGGCGGGTGGCGTCACGGTGGCGCGCGAGGGACGCCGCACATCTACGGGCGACACGCACGTGCGCTACCTCGACGCGGGAGCCAATCCGCCGGACGGCGTCATCATCAACTACTGCCTGCCGGAGCAGTCGGGCGGGGCCACTCGGCTGAGCATCCTCGATGCGACTGGCCGGCTCATCCGGTCGTTCGCGAGCACGGGCGTGGACGGCGAGCCGTCGCTGCCGGCGCGACCGGGGCTCAACCGCTTCGTCTGGGACCTGCGTTACCCCGGCCCGACCGCGCTGCCGGAGCCGCGCGGGCAGACCTTCCCCGTCGCCGGCCCGCTGGCGGTGCCGGGAGCCTACCGGGTGCGGCTGGAGGCGGCCGGGCAGACGTTCGAGGAGTCCTTCGCGATCCTCCGCGACCCGCGCGCCGGCGACGACGCGGGGCTGGCCGCGCAGTTCGACCTGCTGCTGCGGATCCGCGACCGCATCAGCGCGCTCCACGAGGCGGTCGCGCGGATCCGCGCCCTCGACCGGCAACTCGCCGGGTGGGCGCGCCGGGCACAGAGGGATGCCGCCCGCGGCGACGAGGTCGTGGCCGCGGCCACGACCCTGCGCGAACACCTGGCCGCCATTGAGGGGGAGTTCATCCAGCTCCGGGCCACGACGATCGACGACGGGCTCACCGTGCCGGCGAAACTGAACGTCAAGCTGGCGCTGCTGGCCTGGTCGGTTGCCGCGGGGTACGCCGCGCCGACGCCGGCGGCCGAGGCGCTCTTCGCCGACCTGTCGGCCCGGCTCGACGGGCACTTCACTGAGCTCCAACGGGCCGTCGAGACGGAGGGCGCGGCGTTCGACGACCTGATCCGCGCGGTTGCGCTGCCGCCGATCGGTTGAATCCGAGTCGGGTTCCAGGCTGCTTCGCGTATACTGCGCGGGGGCCGGGGACGCCCGGGCGGAATCCGCGGGGGCCGGAGACGAGAGGAGGGAGCAGGTATGGTCGACGCAACGCCGGCGGCACGCTTCCGCGTCGCGGTGATCGGTAAGGGCCTGATCGGCGCCGCCGCCGCGCGGCACCTGGCCCGGCAGGTCGCGGGCGTGGCGCTGCTCGGCCCGGACGAGCCGGCCGTGCGCGCCGCCCATCGCGACGTCTTCGGCAGCCACTACGACGAGGGGCGCATCTACCGCATCCTCGACCCCGACCCCATCTGGGCGCGCCTGGCCGCGCGCTCCATCGCTCGCTACGCCGAGATCGAGGCCGAGAGCGAGATCACCTTCCATGAGGGGGTCGGGATGCTGGCCACCTCCGTGGACGGCGACCTCGCGCGGGCGGACGCCCGCACCGGGGAGGCGCTCGGCGTGACGTTCGAGCGCCTTGCGGGCGCGGACCTGGCGCGCCGCTTCCCCTACCTGCGCTTCGAGGCCGGGACCGTGGGCGTCTTCGAGCCCGAGACGGGCGGGCACCTCAGCCCGCGCCGGCTGGTAGCGGCCCAGACGGCGGCGGCCGAGCGGCACGGCGCGACGGTCATCCGCGAGCCGGTGCATACCGTGACGCCCGGCGCGGGCGGCGTCGAACTGACGACCGCCGCGGGGCGCATCGTGTGGGCGGAGCAGGTGCTCGTCGCCACCGGCGCCTTCGCCAATGTGCACGCGGTGCTGCCCCGCCCGCTGGAGATTGTCGTGCGCGGGCGCACGATCGTGCTGGCGGAGGTCGCGAGCACGCCGCTGGAGCGGCTGCGCCCGATGCCCAGCCTGATCGCCGAGGGCACTGCGCCGCTGGACGACCCCTACGTGCTGCCGCCGATCCGCTACCCGGACGGGCGCTGGTACGTCAAGCTCGGCACCGGGGTGTTCGAGCATCCGCTCGTCACGCTCGACGACCTGGGAGACTGGTTCCGGCACCCCGGCGCCAGCGAGGACCGGGAGGCGCTGCACCAGACCCTGCTCGCGCTCATCCCCGATCTGGCGGGCGCGCCGATCCACACCGACACCTGCGCGGTGACGGCGACGGCGAGCGGCTACCCCTACGTGGACCTGCTCGCCGGGGGACGGGTCTGCGTCGCCGTCGGCGGCAACGGCAAGGCGGCCAAGTCGTCGGACGAGATCGGCCGGCTGGCGGCCGAGCTGCTGCTGGCGGGGGCGTGGCGCGACGAGCTGCCCGCCGAGGCGTTCCGCGCCCGCTTCATGGCCGGCTAAGCGCGCCCACCGCACGCAAGGGTGCGGCTCGCATCGCCAGCCAGTCGCCATCCATCGGTCACACTTCCTTCCGCCGATCCGTCAGGGGATTGACGAGCCGGCACGCGCGCGTATGACAGCATGGGGGTTCACATGCAGAACGAGAAGCAGCCCACGAGGTTCACGGATGAGGAACGCGCCGCGATGCAGGAGCGCGCCAAAGAACTGAAGGCGGGCGCGCGCCGCGGCCCGCGCGCGAAGAAGGACCAGGCGGACGAGGAAGCCGAGGTGCTCGCGAAGATCGCCGCGATGTCGGAACCGGATCGCGCCATGGCCGAGCGGGTCCACGCGATCGTCAAGACCAGCGCGCCGGCGCTCTCGCCGAAGACCTGGTACGGGATGCCCGCGTACGCCAGGGACGGCAAGGTGGTCTGCTTCTTCCAGCCCGCGCAGAAGTTCAACACGCGGTACGCGACGCTCGGCTTCAACGACACGGCGAAGCTCGACGACGGCACCATGTGGCCGACCGCCTTCGCGCTGACGGAGTTGACCGCCGACGACGAGGCCAGGATCGGCGCGCTCGTGAAGCAAGCGGCGGGCTGAGGACCGGGCTCGCCACCGGTCCCCGCCCCGGCTCATTGACAGACGCCCCGCTCTTGGGGCGCGGCGGTGGCCCGTGCTGGCGGGGCTGCGCGCCGGCGGCCACCCGGTCCCGCCCCCGCGCTTGGCCACCGCCGTCACCGCCTGACTCACTCCGCTTCAGCCATCGAGCGGGGGCGTCCATCCCGCCCTGCGCTCTCCCGGAACCGGGACAGCGTCAGCCCGAAGGCGCGCCGGAACACGGCCGAGAAATGGCTGTGACTCGCGAAGCCGAGGCTCAACGCGAGCGCGGTCAGGTCGTCTGCGTCGGGGAGTTCGACGAGCGCGCGAGGCGCAGTTGCGTGAGGTACCGATGCAGCGACACCCCCGCTCCCGGCATGGCGGGAGTGTACCGCAGTTAGGTGGCAGTTGATCCCGGCCATCGTGTGCGGGACGGGCGAACGGGACGGCGTGGCCCACGGGTGGAGAATGGCGCTGAGGGAGAGGGGAGCACCGCATGCAGACCGCAAGCTCAACCGATGCCGATCTCGCCGCGCTGCGGGACCTCAACCAGGACTACATCCGCGTGGTGCAGAGCGGGGACGTCCGCCGGTTCGATGAAATCCTGGCCGACGACTTCCGATGCAGCAACCCCAATGGCACGCTGGTCGACCGGGCGGCCTCCCTCGCGCAAACCGCGCTGCCGGTCACGATCGCCGGCCTCGAGGCGCATGAGGTCATGATCCGCCTCATGGGGGAGTTCGCGATCGTCCACGCGCGGACGACGTATACCGCTGCGGACGGGCAGCCGGGGACCGGGTGGTACACGGACGTCTGGGCGCGCCGGGGCGGGCGCTGGCTCGCCGTCTCGGCGCACGTCACCCGCTCCTGATCGACGAGCGGTGCTGGAACGGGCTGGTCGTCGCGCGTCGGGGCAACGTCTCTACCGTCAGCGAGAAGGCGGCGGGTTCGCGGCCCGTCGGCGTCGCAGGGAGCACGGGCCGATGAGCTGGGACGAGGCTTTCGCCGACCGCTACGCGGAATGGTCGGCCGGCATGACGGCCGACATCGCGTTCTACGTCGCGCTCGCGCGCGAGGCGGACGGGCCGCTGGTCGAACTGGCGGTCGGGGACGGGCGAGTCGCGATCCCGGTCGCGCGGGCGACCGGCCGACCCGTGATCGGCGTCGACACCTCGCCGGCGATGCTGGCGGAGGCCCGCGCCCGCGCGGCCGAGGCCGGCGTGACGCTCGACCTACGCCTGGGCGACATGCGCGACCTCGCCCTCGACGCGCCGGCCGCGCTGATCTACTGCCCCTTCCGCGCCCTCCTGCACCTGCCGACCTGGGCCGACCGCCGCCGCACCTTCGAGCGAGTCGCCGCCGCGCTCCGGCAGGGCGGGCGGTTCGCCTGGAACGCCTTCGCCTTCGACCACCGGGTCGCGGCGCGCCTCGACGGCGCGCATCTGGACACGCCAGTGCCGCACGCCGTCCGGTACGCGGTCGGCGACAACCGGATCGACTTCGCGCTCGACGGCGGCGCCACGAGCTCGCTCTGGTGGGCGACGAAGAACGAGTGGCTCGGGCTCCTCGACGTGGCCGGGCTCGAGGTGGAAGCCCTTTACGGCGGATTCGCCGGCGAGCCGTTCACCGACGACAGCCGGGAATATGTCTTCGTCGCCCGTCGCCCGCACGCGCCCGGCGCGCCCTGACCCCGATCACAGCGCCGACGTCGTGCCCGCGCGGCACCAAGAAAGGCACCAAGATCCCTCCCGTGGCTGGCCCTCGCGGCCCGCTCAGGGGGTGCTGGAACCGCCCGCGCGTTGTCGTGGGCATCCCAAGCAGCGCGTGTGGTAGGGTGATTATCGGCGCACAAGCCGGGCACGGCGACCGGCGGGGCCGTGGGGGGCAGGCGTGCGGGCCACAGCATGCGGAGGGGGCATGAAGAGCATCTTGATCACCGGCGCCAGCGGCAGGATCGGCCGGTCGCTGCGCGAATTGCTCCGCGACCGCTACGCGCTCCGGCTCCAGGAACGGCCGGGGGGCCGGGCGATCGGCCCCGCGCGCGAGGGCGAGGAGATCGTCCGGGCGGACCTCACCGATCTCGAGGCGATGCGCGCCGCCGTGCGCGGGGCCGACGCCGTCGTCCACCTCGCCGCCTCGTCGGCCATGCGGGCGCCATGGGCGGACACGCTCCGGGACAACATCGTCGGCCAGTACACGGTGTTGGAGGCCATGCGGCGCGAGGGGGCGCCGCGCATGGTCTTCGCCTCGACGAACCACGTCACCGGCTACTACGAACTCAAGGGGCGTCCCTGCTATCCGGACATGCCGGTGCGCCCGGACGGGTACTACGGCGCGTCCAAGGCGTTCGGCGAGGCCCTGGCCCGCTGCTACGTGGACGCGCACGGGCTGGCGGTCATCTGCCTGCGGATCGGGTCCTGGCTGCCGGCGCCGCAGACCGTCCGCCACCTGAGCACCTGGCTCTCGCCGCGCGACCTGGCGCAGCTCACCTGGCGGGCGATCGAGTCGCCGCTGACCTGGGGCATCTGCTACGCCATCTCGGGCAATTCGCGGCGTTACTGGGACCTCGGCCCGACGCAGGACCTGCTCGGGTACGCGCCGGAGGACGACGCGGAGCGCTACGCCGCCGCGATCGAGCGCCGGGAGGCGGGGCGACCCTCGTAGACAGCATGGGGGACATGCGGATGAGCTGCGCCTACGTGGGCTGCTACACGACGCCGGATCGCGACGGGCGGGGCCGGGGCATCGGCGTCTACCGGGTCGATCCGGCGTCCGGGGCCTGGACCGACGGTCGGCTCGCCGCCGCGACCGACAACCCCTCCTTCCTGGCGGTCGACCCCGGTGAACGCCACCTCTACTGCGTCCACGGGGGCGACGCCTTCAGCCGGGTCAGTGCGTTCGCGATCGACCCGCGCACGGGGGATCTGCGCTTCCTGAACGCCCAGCCCTCGGGCGGGCGCAACCCGGTGCATCTCGCCGTCGACCCGACCGGGCGGATGCTCGCGGTCGCGAACTACACCGACGGGACGGTCGCCGCCCTGCCGCTCGCCCCGGACGGCGCCCTCGGCCCGCCGACGGCGGTCCTCCCGCTGGCCGGCGCGACCGGCCCGCACCCGGTCGAGCAGACCCGCCCGCATCCGCACCACTGCCCCTTCGACCCGGCCGGGCGCTTCGTGGTCGTGCCGGACAAAGGGCTCGACCGGCTCGTCGTCTACCGCGCCGACCCGGCGCGGGCGACGCTCGCGCCGCACGACCCGCCGGCGGTGGCGACGCGACCCGGCGCCGGCCCGCGCCACGCGGCCTTCCACCCGCGCGCGCCCCACGCCTACGTCGTCAACGAGCTGGACGCCACCATCGCCGTCTACGCCTACGACGCCGCGCGCGGCACGCTCCGGCCCGGGCAGGTCGTCTCGACCTTGCCGCCGGGGGCGACCGGCGCCGCCACCGGCGCCGAGCTCGTCGTCGCCCCGTCGGGCCGGTTCCTCTACGCCTCGAACCGCGGCCACGACAGCATCGCCGTCTTCGCCATCGCCCCGGAGACCGGTGCGCTCGCCCCCGCGGGCTGGACCGCGACCGGCGGCCGGACGCCGCGCTTCTTCACGCTCGATCCGGCGGGACACCGGCTCTACGCGGCCAACCAGGGCAGCGACACCATCGTGCCGTTCCGCGTCGATCCCCACGACGGGACGCTCACCCCGACGGGCGCGGCCATCGCGACCGGCAGCCCGGCCTGCATCGTCTTCGCGGGCGCCTGAGCCGCCCAGGATTTCCGGGCAGACCTCGTCGAATCGCCGAGCGACCATACGGGGAGGGCGCCTGGCAGCGGCAGCCGGGGCGACGAGCAGGTCAGTCCCCGACCCACGGCTCGGGCTCGTCGGGCGCTGCCGGCCACTCCTCCTGATCCAGACTGAAGTGGCGCCCCAGGCCCTCGGCGAGCGCCACGCCCCACCCGAGAGACGGGTCGACGCGCGTCAACTCGCGGATGCTGGCCTGCAGGTCGGCCGGGAGGAAGCGCCACATGCGCGTACCCGGCTCGCGCGCGGTCGCCCAGGTCGCGGCCGGGTGGCCTGTCGGCGCGGCTGGCGCCGGGACGGCGGGCTGACCGGCTCGCGGCGGCGCGACCTTCATGTGACCGGATACAGGAGACTGCCCGGCCGGCCCATCCGCACTGGAGCGAACAATTATCTCTCCGTTCGCCCCGGAATCAAGCGCGGCTTGATCGCCAGTCGCCACTCCGTCGGATCGTGTTACATCTGGTTGTGATGAGGGCGCCGAATCAAGCGCCGCTTGATCGGTCGCGGCGCCGTCCCCGGCTGACCCCGAGCGGCCGCCGCCCTTGAAGCGCGGGTTGACGACGCCCGCCGCCCTCAGTCGCTGGCGATGCACCTCGACGTCGGTGTGTGGGATGTGCTCGCCGCGCGCCAGTCGCCCGCGGAAGCGCTCGATCTCGTCGTCCGGCAGCCGCTGGAGGTCGCGCGCCGTCGTGAGGTTGAGCTGCTTGCGCTCCAGGGCGTCCGCGATCACCTGGTTGGCCAGTAACTGCAGGCGCTCGCGGACCTTCTGGTCCGAGATCTTCAGCCGCGCGGCGAGTTCGGGCGGCGAGTAGCCCTCGATGTCGAGGAGTTCCTGGAAGGCGCGGGCCTCGTCGAGCGGGCTCAGTTCCGCGCGCTGCAGGTTCTCCAGGAGTTGCAGCACGCGGACCCGCGTGCCCTCCTCGCCCCGGATCAACACCGGCACGGTCGCCAGCCCGGCGCGCTCCGCCGCCGCGCGCCGGCGACCGCCCGCGATGACGATGAATTCCTGGGCCCCGTCCTCGCGGATCCGACCCTCGCGGACGAGCAGGGGCTGCAGGATGCCGAACTCGCGGATGCTGGCTGCCAGCTCCTCCAGCCGCCGCTCGCCGTCGTCGTGGGACCAGTCGCGCCGCGGCTGGGTCGGATCGGGCAGGACGCGGTCGAGCGGGACCTCGCGGGCGCCCGGCAGCGCGTGGTCCTCCGCGGGCGCGGCCGGGCGCTGCGCCACGCGGAGCTGCGGGCCGCGCAGCACGCTCATCCCCCGCCGGCGCGCCAATTCCTCGGGCGTCGCCGCCGGGTCGTCGCGCTTAGGCCGGGGCATGGGCCACCTCCCGACCGGCCGGGCCGGTCGTCACCGCCAGCACGCGGCTGGCGAGCGCGCGGTAGGGGAGTGTCGCGGTCGCCTGCGGGTCGTAGCGGACGATCGGCAGCCGGCTGTTCATCGAGCGCTTCATCGTGACGCTGTGCGGCACCGGCTCGCTGACCAGGTCGCCGAACGCCTCGCGCAGCGCCTCGACCACGCCCCGGTCGACGTTGTCGTGGTCGGTGTCGGAGGGGAGGATCGCCAGCCGGGCGAAGGCGTCCGCGACCGCGAACTCGTGGCTGCCGGTGCCGCGCAGGCCGGTGACGTGCCAGGTGTCGAAGATCTCGCAGGCCACGGCCGGGAAGAAGACGAAGCGACTCTCGGGCTGGCCGTCGGCGCCGAGGCGGGGCTGCTCCCCGTCGTAGATGATCGCGCCGCCGCCCAGCCAGGTCGCGTGCCGGCAGCCGCTGGCGAAACTCCACCGCCCGGTCACGCGGTAGCCGCCGTCGACCGCCTGCGCCCGGCCGGCGCGGAAGGTGACCAGCGCGACGAAGGCCGGCGGGTCGCCGTAGACCGCCCGCGCTGCCTCCGCGCCGAAGAACCCCGATGCGATCCCGCACTGCGCCGCGATCCCCGCGGACCAGCCGGCGCTGCCGTCCGCCGCGGCCAGCGTCTCGATGACGCGAACCACCGTCTCGGGGTGGGCCTCGGCGCCGCCCAGCGCGCGCGGGACGGTCAGCTTGAAGAGCCCGGCCGCGGCGAGCGCGTCGGCCAGCGATTGCGGGAGTTGGCGCTCGCGCTCGTTCTCGTCGGCGCAGGCGCGGACCCGCGGGACGAGGGCGCGCGCCGCGTCGAGCAGCGCCCGGTCGGTGCCATCCAGAGTCTGCACGCTCACTGGTTGCCTCCTCGTGCTACGGGAACTCATCCGCCCGCGCCGGCCGATGTCGCGCTACGCGGCGGGCGGCGTCGTCGCCCAGGTCTGGATCAGCGTGAAGGTGGTCCCCCAGCGGCCCGGCGCGGCGATCTCCGCCTCGGCGACGCGGCGCAATTCTTCCAGCTCGGCGCGCGACACTAGCGCGAGCAGTCGCGGCTCCAGGGAGACGCTGAACTGGAGCGGCAGCCGCAGGTAGGGGTGCCCGGGTGGGAGCGCGTGGACGGCCGCGCGCACCTCCGGGCCCAGCCCCGCCTCGCGCAGGAGCGCGGCCTGCCGCCGCCCGGCCTGGGCATCGCCGCCCGCCGCGATGAACGCGGCCTCGACCAGCGCGATCAGCCGCTCCGCCGCCGGCGCGGGCGGGTTGAAGTGCCACGAGCCGATGTCGGGGTCTTCCAGCACAATCCGGCCGCCGGGGCGGACCAGGCGCAAGTACGCCGCGAGCTGCTCCGCGGCCCGCCCGAGAGGACCGATCTCGAAGCGGGCGTGGACGAGGTCGAACGAGCCGGGTGGGAGGCGACTGTCGAAGAGGTCGTCCCGCACGAGCATGACGTTGCCGAGCCCTTCCTCCTCGACGAAGGTGCGCGCGGCGCGGAGCATCTTCCCGTCCATGTCGAAGCCGGTGACCGATCCGCCGGGGCCGACCCAGCGGCTGAGGATGCGGAGCCAGCCCAGGCCGCCGCAGCCCACGTCCACGACGCGAAGCCCGGCGCCGTCGCCCAGGTGTTCGAGCAGCGCGCTCCCGTCGGGTTCCCACACCCGCGCCTGGAGTTGCAGCCGCTCGAGTTCCGAGAGTTGCCCGGCCAGGAGATAGCCTCCTCTGCTCGACATCGCATCCTCCTCGTTCCCGGCGCGCCATGCGGCCGCGCTGCGCCGTCCTCACCACAGCTCGACCGCCGGCGTCGCCAGTTCCAGGCGCTCGCGCCAGCAGCGCGTCCCGCCGACCAGCGCGCGCCGCAGCAGCGTCACCGGGCCGAGACCATGGCTGTCCCCCTCGCGCACCAGCAGGGCCAGGCCCAGGCCGGGCGGCCAGGGCGAGCCCATCGCGGCGAGCGCCGCCGCGGCCGCTTCGGGGGCGTCGTACAGGTAGAGGTCCGCGAGCCGCCGGTAGCCGCCGGCCTGCAGCTCCAGCCGGCGGCGGTAGCCGGGCCGGCCGGCCAGCGCCGCGCGTTTCCGGTCGCGCCGTCGCTCTACGCCGGCCCCGCCGGTCCCGCCGCGCGTTGTTGCCGCGCGGGCGCGGTGCTATCATCCCGCGGTGGACACCGGGACGGAATCGCAGCGTGCTGGTCTTCCCCTTCGGCGCCGTGGAGGGACGGCGCGCAGATCCGGCGAACCGGGCGGGCGCGTATCCTGCTGATGGGCGGCGCACGAGCCGAGCTCATGGCCGACTGGGTGAGGCTGCGCCGGCCGCGCGATCGTGCGAGGGAGCAGCGAGGGAGCAGCAAGGAGGTCGTCGATGCCACCTGTCCCGAACGATCCGACCACGAGTGACGACGGGCGCGACCTGTGGGCCCAGTTGACCCGCGCGGGGGCGCGCCGGCTGACGCGGCGCGACGCGCTGCGCCTCGGCGGCGGCGTGGCCGCGCTGGCGCTGGCCCAGGCGCTGCTGACCGCCTGCGGCGGCGCCGCGGCCACGGCGACCGCGCCGGGCGGCGCCACCGCGCCGGCGGCTGGCGCCGCGACGACGGCCCCGACGACGGGCGCGCCGACCGCGGCGCCCAGCGGGTCGCCGACGGCGGGCGCGGCGAAGCTGGTCAACCCCGGCACGCCGCCGTCGGGCGCGCCGAGCGGGGAGCTGAAGGTCGCGCTTTCGGCCGACCCGATGAGCCTCGACCCGATCATCACCTATTCACTGAACAACGGGCGCTGGCAGGACAACGTCTTCAGCCCGCTCGTCTGGCGCGACACCGACCTCGTCGTCTTCGACGGGCTGCAGGGCCGCCCGAAACCCTCCGAGGGCTTCGGCCTGGCGACGTCGTGGCAGTACACCGACGAGAAGACGCTGGAGATGAAGCTCCGCACCGGGCTCACCTTCCAGAACGGCGAGCCGGTCAACGGCGCGGCGGTCAAGTCCACCTTCGTGCGCCTGCTCGACAAGGCCAACAAGTCGCCGCAGGCGTTCAACTACACCGCGATCGACTCCGTGGAGGTCGTCGACGACGCGACGGTGCGCTTCCACTTCAATGAGGTCGACCCGGTGATGATCACCAAGCTCGCCGGCTACGGCGCGCTGCTCACCCCGCCGAACGCGGTTAAGGACGCGACGCAGTTCGGGACCGTGGCGGCGCCGGGGTCGGGGCCGTACAAGATCGTCAAGTACACCAAGGACAGCCTGCTCCAGCTCGAGGCGTGGGACGGCTACTGGGGGCCGCGCAAGCCGCACATCAAGACGATCACCTACCGCATCATCCCCGACGACAACACGCGCCTGGCGGAGTTCCTGGCCGGCTCGGTCGACGTGCTCACGCTCAACGTGAGCCAGGCCAGCGCGGCGCAGGGCAACCCCAACGTCTCGGTGGTCGACATCGGCGTGCCGACCGTCTCGGGGCTACGGCTCGACGCGAAGAAGCCGCCGACCGACAAGAAAGAGGTGCGCCAGGCGATCGCCTACGCGATCGACGAGAAGACAATCATCGACACGATCCTCGGCGGCCACGCCAAGGCGGTCGGCATCTGGCAGAGCCCCTTCTCCTTCGGCAACGAGGACTACGCGCCCTATCCCTTCGACCCGAACAAGGCCAAGGCGACCCTCCAGGCGGCCGGCGTCGCCACGCCGGTCAAGGTCACCTACGACGTGGTCGGCTCGGACACGCAGGGGAAGGAGATCGCCAACGCCGTCAAGACGATGCTCGGCAACGTCGGGTTTGACGTCGCCATCGAGCTGAAGGAGCAGGCGACCTTCTTCAGCGACTACACCGCGGGCAAGCTCGGCAACATCGTCCCGTTCGGCTGGGGCGGCTGGACGCTCGACTACGACAACACCTACTACTCGATGTACTACACCGGCCAGTCGTACAACCCCAGCTACTCCAACCCCGCGCTCGACAAGCTGCTCGACCAGGAGCGCGGCACGCTGGACCAGCAGAAGCGCCTCGACGTCGCCAGGCAGGCCAACAAGCTGATCTACGACGACTACCCCGACGTGATGCTCTACCAGCAGACCTACCTCTGGGGCGTCAGCAAGCGCGTCCAGAACTTCTCGATCCCGCCCGACGAGCGCCTGTGGTGGGTCGACGCCTGGCTCAAGGGCTGAGCGCGCGGCGGGGCCGCCGCGACGTC
>DASSSV010000049.1:0-5659 GCA_035708265.1 Thermomicrobiales bacterium
CGGCGGCCTTCGCCGACGCGGCACTCGTCGCGCGGGCGTGCTACGCGGACGACCGCACGCTCATCTTCCACGGCGATGTCGCGGAGTGTCTGGGCCACCTGATCGCCGCGGGCGTCGAGGTGGACTGCATCGTGACCTCGCCGCCCTACTACGGGCAGCGCGACTACGGCGTCGCCGGCCAGATCGGGTTAGAGGCGCACCCGCAGCAGTACCTCGACCGGCTCGTCGCGGTCTTCGACCTCTGCGCGCGGCTGCTGCGCGACACTGGCTCGCTCTGGATCAACCTCGGCGACACCTACTGGAGCGGCAAGGGCGCGCACAAGAGCGGCGAGGCCAAGCAGGGCGCGCGCCGCTTCGGCCGGCGCCCGCAGGACGGACGCGGCGACGGTGCCTGGGCGCGGCCCAAGCAGCGCCTGCTCCTGCCCCACCGGCTCGCGATCGCCTTGCAGGAGCGCGGCTGGCTCGTCAGGAACGACAACGTCTGGGTGAAGCCCAACCCGCTGCCCGACCAGGTGCGCGACCGCTGCGCGGTGTCGCACGAGTACGTCTTCCACCTGACGCGGAGCCGCTGGTACTACTTCGACCGCCACGCGGTCGGGCGCCCGCAGCCGTCGGGCAGCGTCCTCCCGCCGCTCGACACCTGGCAGGTACCCCCGGCTCCGGGCAACGGGACGCACCGCGCGGCCTTTTCGCCGGAGCTCGTCAGCACCCCGATCCTGGCGACGACGCCCCCCGGCGGCGTCGTGCTCGACCCCTTCAGCGGATCCGGCACGGCACTCCTCTTCGCCCGCGCGCACGGCCGCCGCGCGATCGGCATCGACCTCAACGCGGACTACTGTACGGAGGCGGCACGGGCGCTGGCGGAACTGGACGAGCCTGGTCGTTAGGGGCCATAAGCGTAGAACATGCCGTCCTCGTCGGCGACGTAGAGGACGCCGCCGCTGACGATCACGCTCTGCCAGTGGATGTCGCCGATCGTGCCGCCCGCGGCCGGGCCGGCGCTGGTCCAGAGGCGCGCGCCGGTGGTCGGGTTGACCGCCAGCACCGCGCCGCTCGTCGCCAGGAAGAGGACGCCGCCGGCGAGGACCGGCGTCGTGCCCTTGCCCGACAGGTTCCAGGCGAGGCTCAGGCGGGTGGCGCCATTCGCGTCGGTCAGCACCCGGTAGCCGTCGAGCCCGCACTCGCCGGCGACGAAGACCCAGAGCGTCCCGTCCGGCGCGGTCCAGACGACCGGCTGGGTGAAGGTCTCGCAGCCCTTCGCCTCGACCTGCTGCACCTCGCCGCCGACGTGGCCGGGCCCGCCCTGGCCGCTCATGTTCTCGCGGTTGAGCAGGCGCAGCACGCCGTCCTTGCCGCCCTGCACCAGGAGGAGCGGCGTCTTGCTCTTCGGGATGCGCGGCAGGAGGGCCGGGTCGGTGCTGCCGAGGTCCACGTCGCCCTCGCCGAGGCGCTGGTAGTCGGCCGGCGTGTAGGAGTCGAGCAGGTGCGCGCCGTCGGGCGAGAGGCGCAGCACGGTGTCGCCGTAGTCGTGGGCGGCGGGGTCGAAATCGCCGTTGCCGGTCGTCGCGTAGATGTCGCCGGTGGCGGGGTCCACGACCGCGCCCGCGCGCGCCCAGATGCCCGACTGCTGGGCCTTGCAGTCGCCGCTCGCCAGGAGGCGGTGCTGATCGGCGCACAGGCTGTTGAAGACCTGCGCCGCGCCGGTCGCCTCGTCCACCACGACGACGTGCCCCTGATATGGCGGGGCGTCGCCGAGGTAGCCGCTCGTCGTCACATAGACCTTGCCGTCGGCGATGTTGAGCGACGACGACTCCTTCTCCGTCTGCGTCATCGTCGTGATCCGCACCGGCCAGCCGTCGCCGGTGATCTCGTCGCCCGTCGCGGCCCGATATTGGTGCAGCGCGCCGTCGAGGCCGTAGGCGTAGACGACCTGGCGGTCGGGGTCGACGGCGGGCGACGAGTGGGTGATCTTCGGCCCGCGCGGCTGCTTGCTCCAGAGGAGTTTGCCGCCGGCCGCGTCGAGCGCCAGCAGGCGGCCGTCGCGCGTCGTCACGTAGAGGACGTCTTTCACCCCGCTCGCCGTCGGCACGCCGCGCAGGAGCGCCGGCGAGGAGTCGGCGACGGCCGGGAGTTTGACGGCCCAGCGGCGGCGGAACTGGCCGACGGTGTCCTGGCCGAACGGCTGCGGCTCGGGGTTGACCCCGCTGCGCGCCGGGTCGTAGCCGAAGCGGAGCCAATCGCCCTGCCGCCCCCCGGCCGCGGGCGACGCGGGGGGTGAGCCGTCGGTCGCACTCGGGGCGGCGGTAGCCGTGGCCGTACCGGGCACCGTCGCGGTCGGACCGGCCGTGGCAGCCGTGGGAGCCGCCGCCGCGCCGGCCGCCGTCGTCGCGGTGGGAGCGGCGGGCGCGGCCGGCGCGGGCGCGGCGGTCGGCGCCGCGGACGGCGCGGTGGCCGCAGGGACCGGCGTGGGTGTGGCGCCGCCGCACCCGGCCAGCGCCAGGGCGAGGGCGCAGCAGATCGAGCAGAGCAGACCCGGGCGTCGCATGGCGGCCTCCGGGGAGACTATAGTAGAGGCGGGGTGGGCGCGGTTGCAACCGCGGCTGGAGGCTCGCTCGCGCTCGCCGCGAAACCCGCCTGCGCGGGTGGGGTCACGCTCCAGTCCGCGCAGGCGGACTTCGTGGCGCGCAGCGCCATTCAGGCGCGGTTTCACCCGCCAGCCCTCGGTCCTCACCCGAAACCGTTCCTGCGGAACGAAGACAGGGGGGCCGCGCCATTTGCTATACTCGCGAGAACGGCCCGTGTACGCCGACAGGTACGAGGAGCGAGCGATGCAGCCGAATATGCGCATGCTGCAGCAGATGCAGAATCGGATGGCGAAGATCCAGGAGGAACTGGGCGAGGAGACGGTCAGCGCCGACGCCGGCGGCGGGATGGTCACGGTCGAGGTCAGCGGGCTCCAGGAGGTCCGCGGGATCAAGATCAAGCCCGAGGCGATCGACCCGGATGACCCCGAGACGCTGGAGGACCTGCTGGTCGTCGCGGTCAACGCGGCGATGGACAAGGCCAAGGAGCTGGCGTCGCAGAAGTTCGGCGGGCTGACGGGCGGGATGAAGATCCCGGGGCTCTTCTAGAACGCCGGTCACGTAGTCACGAGGAACTCCTCTCGGCGAGAACCCGCCGTTTGCCGGTCCGGCCCCCTGGTGTTCGGTTACCTGGCCCTGCTGCTGAGCCAGTCCTCGAGGCGGGTCGGGCCGAGGCGCGGGTGGTCGCCGGGGATGAGCGAGCGGTCCTCGACTCGGATCACGCCGTAGAAGCGTGCGCGGGCGTCGGCCGTCACCTGGCGCGGATCGCCGCTCGCGCGCAAGACGCGCCGGACGAGGTCGTCCAGGCGGGACGTTTCGGGGCCGGCCAGCTCGACGGTGCCGTTCACCGGTGCGCGCACCGCGATGTCGGCCACGGCGGCGGCGACGTCGTCGGCGGCCACGGGCTGAAACAGCACGGGTGGCAGGCGCACCGTCGCCCCGTCGGTGCCCGCGTCGGCGATGCTGCCGATGAACTCGAAGAACTGCGTCGCGCGGAGGATCGTGTAGGGGATGGCCGCGGCCTGCACCGCCGCCTCCTGGGCGAGCTTCGCGCGGAAGTAGCCCATCTCCTGGAGCCGCTCGGTGCCGACGACCGACAGCACGACGTGGTGACCCACCCCGGCGGCGGTCTCCGCGGCGAGGAGGTTGCGCGACGAGGTCCGGAAGAACTCCATCACCGGCGCGTCGTCCCAGTCGGGCGCGTTCGACACGTCGACGATGACCTGGGCGCCTGTGAGGGCTGCGGCGAGGCCCTCGCCGGTGATGGTATTGACGCCCGACCTGGGCGACGCCGCCACCGCTTCGTGGCCCTGCTCGCGGAGCCGGCTCACGACTTTCGAGCCGATGAGCCCGCTGCCGCCGATGACGACGATCTTCATGGTGCATCCTCCTGCTGTTCGCCCGACAGCTTGGCCCGCCCGACCCGCTTGACGATGGCCTCTTCCGGGGGCGACAACGGGACGGGCGGTTGCCACGGGGCGGGGCGCATCGCTCGCTCCCCCTTCCTGCTTCGCCGACAGTCGTTGGCCCGACCTCGCCAACCCCGCGCCTCGTTGTCAACCCCGACGGCTACCTGCCCGCTGCGCGACTACGTGACCGACGTTCTAGCGACGGGCGACGAGCAATGGGCGACGGCGCGAGCCCGTGGTGACCAGGCTCGCGCCGCCGTGGCGTTCTGGGCGGCGCGCTACGAGGTCGCGGCGACCGGCTTCGCGCCGGCGTGCTCCTTGACCGCGGCGGCCATCCGGCCGAGCACTTCGCCCAGCACTTCCTCGCAGGTGGCGAAGTTGAGCCGCACGCAGGTGACGCCCGGCGTGCCGAAGGTCGCGCCGTCGTTCAGTCCGACGCCGTGCTCCAGGAAGAACTCGAACGGGCTGCCCGGCAGGTGCAGGTCGCGGCAGTCGAGCCAGGCCAGGTAGGTCGCCTCGGGCGGGTAGAACTTCACGCCCGGTAACTCGGCGGCGACGAACTGCGCGAGATGGTCGCGGTTGGCCTCCAGCCGCGCCATCACCCGGTCGAGCCAGGGCTGGCCCTCGCGCCAGGCGGCGACCGTCGCGTCGACGCCGGCGACGCTGGCCTGGCCCATGATCGAGTCGGGGACGACCTGGCGGAAGCGCTCGCGCAGTTCGGGCGAGCCGAAATGCATCACCGCGCAGCGCAGGCCGGCGATGTTGAAGCCCTTGGTCGCCGAGGTGAGGGTGATCGTCCGCGCGGCGATCTCCGGGCCGAGCGTCGCCATCGGGATGTGCCGGTTGCCGGGGTAGACCAGATCGGCGTGGATCTCGTCGCAGACGATGACCAGGTCGTGCTCGACCGCGGCGTTACCCAGGGCCATGAGTTCGTCGCGGGTGAAGACACGGCCGGTGGGGTTGTGCGGGTTGCAGACCATCATCACGCGCGTGCGGTCGTCGATGACCGACTTCAGGCCCTCGACGTCGAGCACGTAGCGGCTGCCGTCGTCGCGGAGCGGGTTCTCGACCAGCCGCCGCTCGGTCTTCGCGACCGTGTTGAGGAAGGGCGGGTAGATCGGCGTCTGGATGACCACGCCGTCGCCCGGCTGGCTGAAAGCGAGCACCGCGGCGAACATGCACTGGACGCACTCGGTCACCGTCTGCACGTCGGCGGGGTCGACTTCCCAGCCGTAGCACTCGCGCATCCGGTCGGCGAAGGCGGCCGGCACGGTGTCCGCGCCGGCGCGCAGCGGGTAGCCGTAGTCGCCGTCGGCGACCAGGCGCTCGATCACCTGCTGCACCGGCTCGGCGACGGTGAAGTCCATGTCCGCCACCCACGCGGGCACCACGGAGGACGGGAAGCGGTTCCATTTCGCCCCACGGCGGCTGCGCAGCGTGTCCAGGCTCAGCTCGAACGATTCCATCGCGACGTCTACCTCCCGTAAACCCTCCCGCCGCGGCCACCGGCGCACACCGCGAACACACGAAACGGCGGGCATCGTCGCGCCGCCGGTGCCGCCCCACCGATAGCACCGGGGCGGCGGGCTGTCAAGCGCGCGTTCGCCCTCACCAGGGCCGTGTCAAAGTCCGGGCGGGAGGGCACCGAGCGCGCGGAGGGCGCGCGGG
>DASSSV010000050.1:0-13199 GCA_035708265.1 Thermomicrobiales bacterium
AAGCCCGGCCTGCGCCGGGCTGGGAATGTGGCTAGGCCACGCAGGCGGCCTTCGTGGCGGCGGAGCCGGCTTCAGGCGCGGCTTCAGCCGCCGGCCTCCCCCGCCGCGGCGGGCGACTCGCCCTCGATCGTGGCGACATTCGTGATGATGGCGATGCCCTCGGCGGCGACCTCCCTCTCGGGCCGCAGCGTCCCGCGCACCCGCAGCAGCGCGCCGGGCCGGATGTCGTCGGGCTTGCCCATCACCACCTTCGTGTCGGCGCCCCAGCGGACGCGCAGGGGGTGCGCGGTCCGGCGCACCGCGCGGAAGGGATCGCCCGCGCCGGGCTCGCCGACGACGCCCGCGAGGAGCCCGTCCGCGGGGAGCGCCGTCACCTCGACGGTGACGTTGACCGTCGCGCCGGCGGGCGCCGCGCGCAGTTCCTCTAAGGTCATCGGCACGGGCGGCGCGGCGGGCGCGCCCGCCGGCGTCGGCGCGGGCGGCGACTCCTCGCGCCGGAGCGGGCGATCCTGCGTGTAGCGCCAGCCGAGCCGCAGCGCGGTTTCCGCCTTCGCCAGCTCGCCGCCCAGGTAGCCGGCGTGGCTGAGCTGCGAGACGAGGCCCTCGCGCAGCAGCCCGAGGAGCAGCGACTCCGCCGTCCGCCCGCGCATCTCGTGGGCCGGGGTGTGGTCGGTGTGGTAGTGGCGCACCACCACCTGCCCCGCCGCCCGGTCGAGCGCGATCACGAAGTAGCCGTTGGGGTCGTAGGTGAGCGGCTCGCGGCGCCCGCCCGGGCGGAGCGCGACGAAGCGCGCCGGCTCGGGCGCCTCCCCCGCCTCCCCCGGCGCCCCGGTGAAGCGACCGGGGTTGCGCGCGGCCAGGCCGGCGATCCGCTCCCGCAAGACCGCCGGATCCCGCTCTTCGGTCCAGTCGGCCAGTTCGACCTGCCGGCGGAAGGCGTCGACCCGCGCCGGCGCGACGTTCTTGATGACCGGCTCGTAGCCCTGCGCGCCGACGATGCGCCCGCCGGCGTCGACGCCGCCCTCGACGAGCGCGGCCAGCGACTGCCCCTGACGGAAGAGCGGCGAGTCCTTCCCGCAGAGCAGCAGGAAGCGGATCGCCGTGTTCGCCGTCACGTTCTGGACGATCCGCTCGAGGCCCAGGTTGGCCGTCTGCACCGTGCCGGCGATGGCGACGCCGGGGACGGCCGCGAGGGGCGCGGGCAGTTCGTCGCTGGTCAGCGCGCAGACCGCGACCGGCCCGGCCGGGTCGCCCACGACGTATGAGCCGTCCACCACCGGCCAGGCGGCGACCCGCCCCCGATCGCCGCCCGCACGTGTCGCGTCGCCGGTCTCCATGGCTCACCCTCCTGCCTGCTACATCGCGCTCGGGCCGCCCGCTCGATTAAGTCAGTACTGACTATTCGGAGTGTAGCACGACCACGCGGGCTCGGCAAGGGGGTCCGCGCGGCAGTCACGATTCCTCGCGCGGGTGCGCCGGGTGTGACGCGCCGAGGTCCGAGGTGTAGCCCCAGGCGGGGTCGCGCAGATGGGCCAGCGCGCGGTCCACCCAGGCGAGTTCGGCGGCGATCAGGCTCAGCAGGTGGTCGACGGCGAGGCCGGGCAGGGCCGGGCTCGCGAGCATCGCGCCCAGTTCGGCCGCGACCTGCTCCTGGTGCGCGACGACCCGACGTCGGCGCTCCTCGAGGAGTGTGATCGCCTCGTCGCGCGGCACGCGGGCCAGGAACATCGTCGCGACGTCGATCCCGGTGTGCGCGGGCTCGTACTGGCACACCTCCGCGCGCAGGAGTTCGTCGAACCGCGCGCGGCCCCGCTCGGTCAGCGAATAGACGAGGCGCTCGCCGCGCGGCCCCGGCGCGCCGGGCTCCGCCCGCACGTCGAGATAGCCCTCGCGGGCCAGGCGGTCGAGCAGGTAGTAGAGATTGGCTTTCTTGAGATCGGTGTAGAGCGTGCCGTGCGTGCGCACGATGCGGTGCAGGTCGTAGCCGGATCGCGGCCCGCGCTGGAGCAGGCCCAGGAGCAGGAGGACTTTGTGCATGGCACCTCTGGGTGGGGGCGCGCTGGCGACTGAAGTCGCGCCTATCGGCTCGCTCTCGCTCGCCACGAAGCCCGCCTACGCGGGCTGGGCCGGTGGTCGCAGGAACGCTTCCTCCCATTGAAAGCGCCGCCCGGCGGCAGTTGATGGTTGACGAGGTGGGCCGAGGTGCCCTTGACCCCCTGGACGAGGTCGGCGATGGCGAGGGTGGCCGGCCGGCGCACGAGGAGGTGGACGTGGTCGTCGGTCCCGCCGATCGCGACCGGCGCCGCGCCGAGATCGACCGCCTTCGCCCCGACGGCCCGATACACCCGCCCCTCGATTTCCTCCGTGAGCAGCGGCAACCGGTCCCAGGTGCCCCATACGAGATGGACATAGACCGCTAACAAGGTCTTGCGCATCCCCCCTCCTCCGCTCGGTCCCCGTCAAGTGAGCCCGCGCAGGCGGACTTCGTGGCGGCGGGGTGCCCGCTTGCGGGCCTGCCGCCGACAGGCGCGACTTCAGTCGCCAGCGCTGTCCCCCATCACCTCGTCACCGGCAAGAACAGCGGCGTCTGCGCCTGCGGGGAGACGAAGCGGGCGCGCCAGTCGTGCAGGTCGAAGGTGAAGAGGGACGCGGTGCCGAGGACGGTGTCGCCGTGGGCGACGACGAGCGTGGCGCGGAAGCCGCCGTGGTCGGGCGGGCCGCCCCAGGCGGCGATCGAGGTCCAGGCGCCGTCGAGCGTGCCCGCCGCGGCCTTGCGCGCGATGTCGAGGGTCAGTTCGGCGCGGCGGGCGGCGTCGCCGGGCGGGACGAAGAGGGTCCAGTAGCCGTAGTGGCCGTCGGGGTGGGTGCCATAGGGCAACTGGTAGATGTCGAGCGTCAGCGTGTAGGGCATGGTGTCGCCGGCGGGGGCCGCGCCGGGCAGCAGCGTCGCGTCGAGCGCGACCGCGCCGTCGCCGGTGACGCGGAGCGACGGGTCCACCAGCACGACCGGACGCGCGGCGACGAGCCCGGGCCCGGCGCCGTCCGCGGGCGCCTCCAGCCGCGCCCAGCGCGGGTAGAGCCGGCCGCCGGCCGGCGCGTCGACCGCGACCGTGGCGGGCGCCGGCAGCGCGGGCGTGCGGTAGACGATCAGCCCGGCCGGGAGGTGTTCGCGCCACGTCTCACTCCCGAAGTGGAAGGTGACGTCGCCGGCCGCGGGGTTGGCGAAGGCCAGGAGCGCCGCGCGCTGGGGACCGCCGCCGCTGCCGCCCGGCCCGTTGGCGCGCGCGATGTCGCCGCCGTCCAGCCGCAGCGCGAACGAGGCGCCGCCGCCGTAGGAGCCGGGCAGCGCGGGATCGCTGAGCATCGTCGCGGCCGGCGCGGCCGGGTCGCGCCCGTAGAGGGTCAGGCCGCCGAGCGTCAGGCGCGCCTCGCTCGGGAGGTAGCCGTAGAGCAGCGGGTCGTCGCCGGCCGGCAGGACCGCGGCGGTCGGCAGCCGGCCGTCCGCCGGCAGCGCGAAGTGGTGGTAACTGGCCGCGCCGCTGCCGGAGACGGCGTGGCCGGCCCGGCGCAGGAAGACGCCGAGGAGTTCGAGTTGCGTCGGCGCGCCGTCCACGTCCGGCAGCGCGACCGGCGCGCCGGCCGGCACCGCCGCGACGAGGCGGGCCATCCAGAGGTCGGGCGCCAGTTGGTAGACGACATCCGGGCCGAAGCGGGCCACCTCGCGCACGCGCGGGTCGGCGGCGATCGCGCGCTCGGCCGCCGGCCAGCCGTTGCCGAGCGCGGCGGTGTGGACGACGACCTGCTCGATGCCGATGCCCTGCATGAAGGCGACCGCGGCGGGCGCGGGGAAGGTGTTGATGATCTGCTGTATCCCGTCGTAGGCCGGCGGCTCGAAGCCGCTGTTGCCGCCGACGATCGGTCGCCAGTAGACGGTCGAGTAGAGGTTGGCGAACGGCGAGGTCTTGTCGTGCGCCGGCAGCGGCAGCTCGACGACCGGGCCGTCGCCATGCCCGGCCAGCCAGCGGTAGACCGGCTGGTCCACCGCGCCGCTGACCGCGCCGGTCATCCCGGTGTGGCTGCGGTACTCCGTCGCGAAGCCGCCGACGACGAGGAGGACGCCGAGGGCGAGGGCCGTGGAGCGTAGAGCGTGGGAGCGTGGGAGCGTGAGAGCGCGGAGCGTCGGCACCCTCCCGCGCCCCTCGGCGACCTTCGACCTTCGACCTTCGACCTTCGACCAGTACCCCGCGGCCCGGCGTCCCAGCACCTCGACGCCGAGACCGGTCAGGCCGGCCAGGCCGAGCAGGACCAGGACGACGAAGCGCGTGGCGACGCGCAGGCCGGTGAAGCCGGGCAGCACCTCGTAGAAGAGCCGGTAGGGCAGCGGCACGCGCAGGTTGCCGACGTCCTTGTACGGCCCGAGGGTCATTAGGAAGCCGAGCGCGACGAGCGCGGCGAAGAGCCAGCGCTCGCGACGGCGCGAGGCGACGAGCCCGACCAGGCCGAGCAGCGGCGCCAGCAGGCCGGGGAAGAGGTCGCGCTCCGGCGAGCCGCCGCCGAAGTGGCTGAGCACCCCGCCCCAGAGGAAGTTGTAGCGCGTGACGGCGAGGTAGAGCGCGGGGGTGGCCGCCCACTGGAGCGCGTCGTCGAGCGTGCGGGTGATGCCGGTCTCGCGCGTCACCTGGAGGTAGGGCCAGAAGAAGGGTGTCACGGCGGCCAGCCCGGCCGCGAGGCCGACGCCGGCCCGCACCAAGCCGCGCCATCGACAGGAGCGCCGCTCGGCCAGCGCCAGGTAGACCAGCGCGACGCCGAGCGCGATGACCTGTGCGTAGAAGATGTAGACGCTCGACAGCCCCTGCCAGAGGACCGCCGCGCCGAGGAGCGCGCTCCAGCGCCAGCCGCCGCCCCGCCAGAGCCGCAGCAGCGCCCAGAGCGCCAGCGCGGTCCAGCCGGTGTTGAGCACGTTGAGGTGGGCGATGCTGGCGACCTTGTACGGCGCGAAGGCGAAGACCATCCCGGCCGCGAGCCCGGCCGCGCGGTTGCCGGTGAGGTCTTCCACCAGCAGGTAGGCACCCGCCGCCGAGACAGCAAAAGCGAGCAGCACCGCCAGGTTGAAGCCGAGGACGACGTTCCCGCTCGCCAGGATGACCGGCAGGACCAGGAAGGTCGAGCCGAGCAGGTGGTCGGTGTAGGCGAGGGTGTGGGGGTAGGGGTAGTAGATGTTCGCGTCGAAGACGCGCGGGTAGAAGTGGAGCGGGTCGGTGCGGAGGACGTGGACCTCCCAGGCCATGCTCCAGTATTGCAGGACCGGGTCGCCCCAGGTGGCGAGTCCGCGGCCGGGGTCGGCGCTGTAGGGGTAGAGGAGCGCCCAGGTCAGCGCGGCCAGCAGCGCCAGCGCCCACCAGTGCCGCGCGAGCCAGCGCCGCGCGCCGCCCGGCCGTTGCGCCGCCACCTCGGGCGCCGGGACGCCGGGTGCCTCCTCCGCCGCGAGCGCCGCGGCCAGCGCCTCGCCCCCGAGCGCCTGCCGCGCCAGGAGCGTACCCCGGCGCCGCCGACCGGTCAGCCGCCCCGCCTGGTGGGCCATCGCCGGGCCGTCAGCCGTCGAGCCGCACCGCGCCGGTGGAGGGGCGCGATCGCGGGCCGGTGTCGTAGAGATCCAGGAGGGCATAGACCTCGGGCGGCAGCAGCGGATTGACCGGCAGCCCGAGCCGCTGCGCCTCCTCCAGCATGATCGGGTAGCCTGGCGTCCAGGCGCCGCCGGTCAGGGCGCCCGCGACCTCGGCCGCGCGCTCCTCGCTCGCGCCGCCGGCCAGCAGCAATTCGGCCACCAGCGCCTCGGTCTGCGCCTGCGCCTTGCGCGCCTGGCCGGCCAGGATCAGCGTGCGGGCGTCGCGCGCCTCCCCGGCCCCGGCCGCCGCCAGCACCGCCGACGCTGGGTAGGGGCCGACCCGCGCCTCGACCGGGCCGAGGACGGCGTTGGGGTCGAGCGCGATCTCGTCGGCCGCGAGCGCGAGCAGCGTGCCGCCGCCGAGCGCGTAGTGCGGCACGAAGACGGTGACGCGGGCGGGGTGGCGGATTAGCGCGTGGGCGATCTGCTCGGCCGCCAGGCCCTCCCCGCCGGGCGTGTGGAGGATCAGGTCGAGCGGTACCGACTTCGGCGCGAGCGCGATCGCGCGCAGCAGGCGTTCAGGGTCGGCCGCGGCGTCGCGGTGGAGGAAGGGCACGCCGAGGAAGCGGTAGGTCTCGCGGTGCTCGATCAGGGTCAGCACGCGCGAGCCGCGCGCCCGCGCCAGGCGCTGCGCGCCGCCGTCGCGCCGCAGTTGCAGCAGGCGGCTCTGCGCCAGCGGGGTCAGCAGGGCGAGGGCCAGGAAGAGCCAGAAGAGGTTGCCGATCCAGTCCGGGTTCATGCCGATCCAGCCGTCGCCCGCCGCCACCGGCGGCCGCTCGCCGCGTGCTTCCGATCGTAGCCGCCTCGCGCCGCGCCGCCGGACGGGCGGCAACGCGGCGAGGCAATACTATCATAGGCCGGCGATTCCGTAGATGGGGCCGCGGGCGGGCGAGGTTTCAAGCGCGGGCGCGGCGCTGACGCGCCCCCGCCCGCGCATGCTTCAGACTCCTCGCTGTCGGCTCACGCGCACCAGCGGTCGGCGTGCGGGTCGCGGTTGGCGACGGCGAGTTGCGCGTCCTTCGCGGCGAGCAGGTCGGCGAAGTATTGCTGCAACTGCACGCCCCACGACCAGACGTCGCGAGCGTACTGCTCGTAATTGCGCTGGACGTCCTGCAGGTGGGCGGCCAGCGCGTCCCGCTCGCGCTCGGCGGCGGCCGCCCGTTGGGCCAGCGCGTCGCGCTCCCGCTCGGTCGCCGTCGCCTGCTCGGTCAGCGCGGCGAGGTGTGCGTCCTGCGCCGCCTGCTGCTCGGCGAAGAGCCGCGCCATCGCGTCGCTGAGCGCCCGCAGATCGTCCAGATAGCGCAAGCCGCAGCCCTCGATGGCCTGCTCGATCGCCGACAGCGGCGAGGGCGTGGCCGGCGCGGCGGCTTGCGGCGCGGCAGTCGGCTCGCCCCAGCGCTTCGCCGGCGGGGCCGGCACGACCGCGACCGGCGCGGGCGGCGCGGGCTCGGCCGCGCGCGGCCCTTGGCCGGTCGAGACGAGCACGTCGCCCGGCGCGTCGACGATGGTCGCCGCCTCGCCACGCCCGTTCCGCGTCCACCAGGACATGTGCGACTTGTCGTTCTGGGAGCCCATGGCTGCACCTCCGCCCGCTGCGCTAATCTCCATTTCTCTCCATCCGCCACCCAGCCTACGCCCCGCCCGGACCGCCCGCGATGATGGGCGTCACAGCGCGGGTGTGCGCCAGGTCACAGAAGTGAGAAGTGTGAAGTGTGAAGTATGAAAAGCCGTCCGGTCGGGCCCGATTCACGCATGGAACCTGCGCGCGCCTGAAGACCTGCGGCGCGACCCGGGATGCTGGTGATGCCCAGCGGGCTTCGTGGCCGCAGGTCTTCAGGCGCGGCTTCAGCCGCCAGCGCACCTGCATATCGCGATGCCGCGGGCCGCCGGGCGCGTGCGCCCTTGCCAACGCCGCGCCGACCCGCTACAGTGCGGGCGGCGTCAAGTGTCGCTCGCCGCGCCGGATTGGTTTAGGAAACGACAGCAGGGCATGGACGACGGCCCGATACCGCTACCCCTGGCGTCGACGGCAGTCCCGGGGGCCGATGTCACACAAGACAGAGCTCACCACCAGACTGCGCGGGCTCGCGCCCGCGCTGCGCGGCATGCCGGTGTCCATCCGGGACCGCGCGCGCCCCACCCTGCGCCGGCTGCGGCCGCGCGGGCGCCTCGCCCTGCTCCTGACGATCCTCGGGCCAGGGCTCGTCGCCGCCGCCGCGGGGAATGACGCCGGCGGCATCGCCACCCTCTCCACCGTCGGCGCGACCTACGGCTACAGCCTCCTCTGGGCGCTGATCCTCATCACCATCAGCCTCGTCGTCGTCCAGGAGATGAGCGCGCGGCTCGGCGCGGTCACCGGCAAGGGGCTGGCCGACCTGATCCGCGAGGAGTTCGGCGTCCGCTGGACGGCGTTCGCCATGGTGATCCTGCTCGTCGCCAACGGCGGGACGACGATCGCCGAGTTCGCCGGCATCTCGGCGGCGCTCGGGCTGTTCGGCGTCCCCAAGTGGCTCGCCGTGCCGGCGATGGCGGTGGTCGTCTGGCTGATCGTGGTGCGCCTCTCCTACCGCATCGCCGAGAAGGTCTTCCTCTCCATGTCGGCCATCTTCATCGTCTATCTCGTCTCCGCGGTGCTGACGCATCCCGACTGGGCGGCCGCGGCGCGCCAGACGATCGTGCCGCACCTCCAAGCCGACAGCACCTACATCGTGATGGTGATCAGCCTGGTCGGCACGACGATCACGCCCTACATGCAGCTCTACCTGCAGTCGGCCGTCGTGGACAAGGGGGTAACGACCGAGGACTACCCGCGCGAGCGCGGCGACGTGGTGATTGGGGCGATACTGTCGGACATCGTCTCGGCGGCGATCATCATCACCTGCGCCGCCACGCTCCACCCGCACGGCATCGCGGTCGACACGGCGGCCGACGCGGCGCAGGCGCTGCGGCCGCTGGTCGGCCCGGCCGCGACGGCCCTCTTCGGGATCGGGCTCTTCGGCGCCTCGATGCTGGCGGCGAGCATCCTGCCGCTCTCCACCTCCTACGCGGTCAGCGAGGCGTTCGGCTTCGAGCGCGGCATCTCGCGGTCGTTCGGGGAGGCCCCGGTCTTCTTCGGGCTCTACACCGCCATGATCGTCATCGGCGGCGCGGTGGTGCTGTTGCCGGTCGACCCGATCGGCGTGATCCTCCTCTCGCAGCTCATCGACGGCCTCCTGCTGCCGGTCGTGCTCGTCTTCATCCTGCTGCTGATCAACAACCGCGCCGTGATGGGCCGGTATACCAACACCGCCGCGTTCAATGTCATCGCCTGGGCCACCGCGGTCGCGCTGATTGCGCTCACCGCCGTGCTACTCGCCACCGGGCTCTTCCCGGGGCTGCTGGGCGGGTGACGGGTTTCACCGCGGAGGGTGCGGAGCACGCAGAGGATGGCGGGGAGGCCGACCTAGCGACGCGGCGCGTCGCTCCTATCGCACGAACGCTGAGGATCTGGCCGGATGAAGCGACAGGATGGTCAATGACGGCGACGACCTTTCCCAACGAGCAGATTGTGCTCCGGCCGGGGATGATCGAGTTGCAATGGGGGCACCCGGACCCGGCGCTCCTGCCGGTCGAGGCGGTGCGCGAGGCGACGCTGGCGGCGCTGGCGGAGTTCGGCCCGATCCCGCTGGCCTACGGCGCGAGCCGCGGCGCCGGGCCGCTCCTGGCCTGGCTCTGCGAGCGTATCGCGCGGGCGGAGGGGCGGCGGGTCGCGCCGGAGGAGATCGTGCTGACGGCCGGCAACTCGTGGGCGCTGGACCAGGTTTGCACGCTCTGCACCGAGCCCGGCGACGTCGCGCTGGTCGAGTCGCCGACCTACCACCTGGCCGTGCGCATCCTGCGCGAGCACCCGCTCGCGCTCGTGCCGGTCCCGGCCGACGAGCACGGGCTGGACATCGCCGCGCTGGCGGATACGATCGCCGGGCTGCGCCGCGCCGGCAAACGACCCCGCCTCCTCTACACCGTGCCGACCTTCCACAACCCGACCGGCGCGAGCCTCTGCGCGGAGCGGCGTCGCGCGCTGGTCGAGCTGGCCGCGACGGAGGGGCTGACAATCGTCGAGGACGACGTCTACCGCGAACTGGCCTACGACAGCCCGGCCCCGCCCTCGCTCTGGAGCCTCGCGCCGGCCGGGACGGTCGTCCGCCTCGGCTCCTTCTCCAAGGCGCTCGCGCCCGGCCTGCGGCTCGGCTGGCTGAACGGCGACGCCGCGCTGGTCTCGCGCCTCGCCGATGGCGGACTCCTCGACAGCGGCGGTGGGGTCAACCCGCTGGGGGCGAACATCGCCGCCGCGTTGTGTCGCGCCGGCGGCTACGACACGCAGGTCGCGCGCCTGCGGGTGGCCTACCGCGAGCGCCGCGACGCGCTCCTCGCCGGCCTGGCCGCGCACCTCCCGTCCGGCTGCGCCTGGGAGACGCCGGCCGGCGGGTTTTTCGTTTGGGTGCGCCTGCCGGAAGAGTTGGACGCCGCCGCGCTGCTGCCGCGCGTCGAGGCCACGGGCGTCTCCTACCTGCCGGGCGCGTGCTGCCACCTCGACGGCGGTGGCACCAACACCTTGCGCCTCGCCTTCAGTTACTACGGCCCGGCCGACCTCGCCGAGGGCGCGCGCCGCCTCGGCTCGGGACTGCGCGCGGCGTGCGTGAGGTGA
This sequence comes from Thermomicrobiales bacterium, assembly GCA_035708265.1. Taxonomy (GTDB): domain Bacteria; phylum Chloroflexota; class Chloroflexia; order Thermomicrobiales; family CADCWN01; genus DASSSV01. The sequence continues at coordinate 10,350 of DASSSV010000050.1, forward strand.
GGGCTGGGCAAATTACGCCGGCTGGGACGGTTCGTCACGGTTGGCGAGCAGCCTGCCCAGTTCCCCTGGCTTGAACTCCAGCGGCCCGACCTCGTCCAGCGCGCAGAGGATCGCTTCCGCGGAGCCGCGTTTCGGGCGGGCCTGCCCGTACTTGTCCCGCGATAGGCGGCGAAATCGAGCACTTCGGCGACTTTGCCCGCCGGCAAGTCGCGCACGGCCGCCCGCAACTGCCTGGTCAGCGTATCCTCACCGTCATCGCGCAGCCGAACCTCCTGCCGGCCGCACGGGGCGCACTGGTGGTGGCCTCTCGCCCGAAGCATCGCGCCTTAAACGGACGATGCCAACGACCCCGAAAGGCCATTGGCATCCGCCCGCTCAGTGTTGCGCCGTCCGACGCGCGCCTTGCGGCGCTGGTGCCTCGTGAGCCGCGCCCGCCAACCCGAAGGTCGATGCGTTCGCCGGTCTGCCTGGCCCGCGTCCCGGTTCCCCGTTGCCAGTTCCCCGGTCCGCCGTCGGGGCCGCGCCCCTGATGTACGTACTCTACCAGGCCCGTGACACCCTGTCAAGCCCCCGGGCGCGGCTTTGTTCACTCGATTCCCGGGCTGGGGTGATGCGGGCGGGCGGTGGGCCGGCGTTGCGCCAGCGCGCGCGGCTGGCTATACTCCGCGCGGGGGCGGAGGGGTCCCGGTGGGCTCCCCGGTCTTCAAAACCGGTGGCCGTCGTAGCCCGGCGGCGGTGGGTTCGACTCCCATGCGCCCTCGCCACGAGGAGATGAGAGTTGATAGTTGTTGGTTGATAGGGGTTGCGCGGGCGACCAGCCGGTTTCCGGCCGAGCCCCTATCAACTCTCAACAATCAACTCTCAACTCCTTCGCTCGCACGACCGCGCGGGTCTCCTCGCCGTCGCGGCCCATCCGCGCGACCAGCGCCTCGACCGAGGGGAACTTCTCTTCCGAGCGCAGCCAGGCGAGGAAACGGAGCGTCAGCGGGCGGTCGTAGAGGTCGCCGTCCCAGTCGAGCAAGTGCGCCTCGATCAGTCGCGCTCCGTTGTCGAACTGCGGGCGCACCCCGACCGAGGTCATCGCCGCGTGGTCGGCGACGACCTCCGGCACGTCCGCCAGCGTCGCGTAGACGCCGTTCGCCGGCACGACGAGGTCGGTCGGCGGGACGAGGTTGGCGGTGGGGTAGCCGAGCAGGTGCCCGCGGCGCGCGCCGTGAACGACGACGCCGGTCAGCGCGTAGGGCCGGCCGAGGAGCCGCGCCGCCAGGGCGACGTCGCCGGCGAGGAGCGCCTGCCGGATGGCGCTGGTGCTGAGCGCTTCGCCGGTCGGCAGCGGCACGCGCGGGATGCGGTGGACCGCGAAGCCGCGCGTCGCGCCGAGTTCTGCCAGTCGCTCCGGCGTGCCCGAGCGCTTGTAGCCGAAGACGAAGTCCGCCCCGACCCACAACTCGCGCGGCCGGGCGGTCGCCATCAGCCTGCCGATGAACGCCTCCGGCGTCTGCCGCGAGAACTCCGGCGTGAAGGCGACCACCGCCACGGCGTCGACGCCGGTCCGCGCCAGCAGCGCCGCCTTCTCGGCCGGCGTCGTCAGGCGCTCGGCCGGGGCGTCGGGGCGGAAGAGTTGCTCGGGGTGCGGCTCGAAGGTGATCGCCAGGCTGCGCAGCCCCTGACGCCGCGCGCTCTCCACGGCCAGGCCGATCAGGTGGCGGTGGCCCAGGTGGACGCCGTCGAACACGCCGATCGTGACGGCGTACTCGCCGGTGCCGGCCAGTTCGTCGAGGTCGTGGACGACGCGCGCGACGGGCTCGCCCGGCCCGCTCCTGCCGTTCCCGGTCACAACACCACTACCTTCTCGGGGCGCCAGGCGCCCGTCTCCGCGTCGTAGGCGCCGAGGCCCAGCCAGTCGCCCTCGCGCGAGTAGACCCTGCAGCGCTCGCCCGGCGCGCCCGCGCCGCCCGGCAGCGGCCGGCCGTTGCGCCACGCCGCCGCCCCGGCATCGTCCACCACGACGGCCGGCCAGTCGAGAAGCGCGGCGTCGGGGTGCAGCGCCAACTCGGGCCAGGGCACGGCGCCGAAGTCGGCCTCCAGTTCGGCCAGCGTGAGCGCCTGATCCAGTAAGAACGGGCCGGTCCGCAGCCGTACCAGCCGGTGCAGGTAGGCGCCGCAGCCGAGCGCGCGGCCGAGGTCGCGCGCGAGCGCCCGGATGTAGGTGCCCTTGCTGCAATCGACCAGCAGGCGCGCCACCGGGGGCTCCCAGTCGAGCAGCGCCAGCTTCGAGATCGTCACCGCGCGCGGCGCCCGCTCGACCGTCTCCCCGGCGCGCGCCAGATCGTAGAGTTTGCGCCCGCCGATCTTGATCGCCGCGTACATCGGCGGCACTTGGGAAATCGCGCCGCGGAACGGTGCCAGCGCTTCGTCCACCTCCTCCGCAGTCAGCGCCGGCACCGGCCGCTCGGCGACGATCCGCCCCTCCAGGTCGTCGGTATCGGTCTCGACGCCCAGGACCACCTCGGCCGCGTAAGTCTTCGTCGTGTCCTGCAAGTACTCGATCACCTTCGTCGCCGCGCCCAGGCAGACCGGCAGCACGCCCGTCGCCGCCGGGTCGAGCGTGCCGGTGTGGCCCACCTTGCGCTCGCCCGTGATCCGCCGCACCCGCGCGACGACGTCGTGCGAGGTCAACCCGCGCTCCTTGTCGATGATCAGGATGCCATGCAGCGCCATGACCGTCAATCGGAGTCGGGCAGTCGGGCAATCGGGCAGTCGGGCAGTAGCGAGACGAGCGTTGGTGGTTGCGCGGTGAAGGCATCCATCGCTATTAGCCGTCCGCTGACGACGAGACTGCTGCCCGAC
>DASSSV010000051.1:0-6655 GCA_035708265.1 Thermomicrobiales bacterium
CACGGACGATCGCAGCACCACCGTGGCGACCCTGCCGTTGCCACCCGGCGCCCTGCGCCTGGCCGATCTCGGCGTCTTCAGCCTGACGGAGCTGGCGGCGCTCGACGCCCGGGGCGGCTATTTCCTGTCGCGCTGGCAGCCCGGCACCGCCCTCGCCACGCCGGACGGCCAGCGCCACGAGCTGCTGCCGCTGCTGGACGCCGCCACCGCGCCGGTCGTCGACCGGCCGGTGCGGCTCGGGGCGCGCCAGCGCCTGCCCGCCCGGCTGCTGGCGGTGCGCGTGCCGCAGGAGGTCGCCGACCAGCGGCGGCGCCGGCTACGGGCCACCGCGCGCGACAAGGGCCGGGCCGTCAGCGCGGCCCGCCTGGCCCTGTGCGCCTGGACGGTGCTGGTGACCAACGTCCCCGCCGCGCGCCTGGCGGTGCGCGAGGCGCTGGTGCTGGCCCGTGCCCGCTGGCAGATCGAACTGCTCTTCAGGCTGTGGAAGAGCCACCAGCGGGTGGACGAGTGGCGCAGCGCCAACCCCTGGCGTATCCTGACCGAGGTCTACGCCAAGCTCCTGGCGGTGATCGTCCAACATTGGTTGCTGCTCGTCGGCGGGTGGCACGTCCCCGACCGCAGTATGGTCAAAGCCGCCCAGGCGATCCAGGGCCAGGCGCTCCACCTGGCCGCCGTGTTCGACGAGTATCCCCGGCTGTGCCAGGCGCTCCAGACCGTCTGTTGCTGCGTGGCGGGCGCTCGCCTGAACAAGCGCAAGGCGGCGCCCGCGACGGTGCAACTCCTCCTAGCCCTTGACCTTGAAGCCGAGCCCTTAGCTTGATGCGCCTGGGGGTGAGGGCGAAACACCCCGCTGGCACCCACACCCCCGCCGTGCGTATAATCCCCGCGGCCCGGCGCCGGCCGGGGTGAGGGGACGTACGGCGGGGGACCACGCGGATGCCCGACGAGCCGAGCGAGCGCGCCGCGGCGCCGAGTTTCGACGGCCAGCTGGGGCCCGGGGGCGCGCCGCGGGCAACGGTCGTCGTGCCGGTCGCGGCGGACCCCAAGCACGCCCGCTGGTGCCTCGAACAACTCTACCGCCACACGGAAACCGTCCTCTTCCGCCTCGTCGTCGCCGATTGCGGCGCCGACGCGGAGACGCGGCGCATCCTCGCGGAAACCGTCGAGGCGCACCCGAACGCGGAGGTCGTTGACGCGGCGGATGGCGGCCGTGGGGCCATCTCGCGCGGGCTGGCCGCGGCGCGGACGGACGCGGTCGTGCTGCTCGACCCGCGGGTGCTGGTTACGGCCGACTGGCTGGACCGGCTGCTGGCGCCGCTCGTCGCGGACCCGGCCGTCGGGCTGGTCTGCCCACTGAGCAATACCGGCGCGGAGACGCGCGTGGCGCTGCCGGCCGGCTACAGTTTCGCCGACGTGGCGGAACTCGTCGCCGCGCATGGCGAGCGGCGCTATCCCGACGTCCGTGAGGCGAGCGGCGGCTGCCTACTGGTCCGGCGCGAGGTGCTAGCGCGGGCTTGTGCGGGCGAATTGGATGCCCAGCACGAGGGGAAAGGGCTGGACGGTCTCGCCGCCGCCTGCCTCGCGGCCGCGCGCGCACTGGGGCGGCGCGCGGTCGTGGCGGACGATTGCTACGTCTACGACGTCCGCGAGCCGGTGAGCGACGAGTCGGCGCCGCTCACGGCGCGGCCAGACCTCGTCTACGATGCCGTCTACTATCTGCCGCCCACGGCGGCCGGCGTCGGCGGCATGATCTCAGTCGTCGAGATCGTCAACCGGCTGATTCTGCTGGGGCGGCGCGCGACGGTGGCGACGGTCGGGTCGTGGCGGGTAGCCTGCGAGTGCCTCTTCCGGCCACTCTGCTACGCCAGCGAGGCCGCCTTCCTCGCCTTCGCGCCGCGCACGAAGGTCCTGGTCGCCACCGGCTACCAGACCGTCGAGCCGGTGGCGACGATCTGCCGCGCCTACGGCTACGCGCCCGCCTACTTTATCCAGGACTACGAGGGCTACTTCGGCAACGGCGTCAACCTCTCGGCCGTCGCCCGGACCTACGCCGAGATCCCGCACCGCATCGCGGTCTCCCACTGGGTGCAGGGTCTCCTCCGCGACCAGCACCGCCTCGACAGCGCGGTGATCCCGCTCGGCGTGGCGACCGACGAGTTCTACCCGCACCGCCCGGCCGTGCCGCGCCTTGGCGAACTGCGCGCGCGGGGCCGCTTCCTCGTCTTCGCGATGCTGCGCGGCGACGACCGCCGCGGCGCACCCTATCTCGTCGAAGCCGCGCGGCGCCTGGCCCGCATCTGCCCCGAGATCACCTTCGTCTTCGCCGGTCGCTACGGCGACGGCGCCGAGGGTGACGGCCGTTTCCGCCTGCCCGCGCTCGACAACGCGCTCGGCGTCGGCCTCCTCGACCGCCGCGCGATGGCGGACTACCTGGCCGCGTGTGACGTGGTGGTCGACGCCTCGCTCTACCAGGGCTTCGGGATGCTCGGCATCGAGGCCATGGCGTCGGGCACGCCGGCGGTGCTGTCGCGCACCGGCGGCGCGCTGGAGTACGCGCGCGACGGCGAGAACTGCCTGCTCTTCGCGCCGCGCGACGTTCGCGGCCTCTGCGACGCGCTGCTCCGCCTGCGCGCCGACCCCGCGCTCGCCGGCCGGCTGGCGGACGAGGGGCGTCGGACCGCGCTGCCCTTCGACTGGACCCGCCTCGCCGCCCGGCACGCCGAGTTCTTCGCGCCACTCCTCCCCGAACGCACGAGTTGCGGGCGGCCGGTCGCCGCGGGAGGCCGTATAACGACGATCAAGAAGGGTGCGTGAGGATGCCGGACGAGCCGCGCGAGCGGGCCGCGACCGAGGACCGCGACTACTACAACCGGGACTACTACGACTACTACAACGGCCTCGGCCCCTACACGCGCGAGCGCTGGCTCCCTTTCTTCCGGCAGGTCGCGGCCGGCATCGTGGCGGACAGCCACCCGCGCACGTCGATCGAGTACGGCTGCGCGAAGGGGTTTCTGGTCGAGACGCTGCGCGAGGCCGGCGTCGAGGCGTACGGGATCGACTTCTCGCCCCACGCGATCGCCGAGGTCTACGAGCCGCTGCGCCCCTACTGCCGGGTCGGCGACGTCCGCGAGGCGCCGCCCGCCCCCTGGCCCCGGCGCTACGACGTCGCGATCTGCATGGAGGTCCTCGAACATCTCGACCCGCGCGACGCCCTGACGGCGATCCGCACGCTGGCCGACGCCGCCGACGTCGTCTACTTCAGCTCGAACCCCGACGAGGAGTTCCCGGAGGCGACACACGTCAACGTGCAGCCGGCCGCCTACTGGGAAGACCTCTTCGCGCAGGCCGGGATGGTGCGCGACCGCGGCGCCGAGCCCGGCTTCATCGCGGACTGGGCGCTGAAATTCGTCCGCAAGCCGGTCGACGTCATCATCCCGGTCCACAACAGCCCGGGCCACCTGCGGCGCTGCGTCGACAGCCTCTACCGCCATACCGACCCGGCGCTCTTCCACCTCTACCTGGTCGACGACGCCTCGGACGCGCACACCGCCGCGCTGCTTGACGAGATCGCCGCGCGACCCAACGCGACGCTCCTGCGCCGCGAGACCAACCAGGGCTTCGTGCGCGCGGTCAACGACGGCCTCGACGCCGCGCGTGGGCCCTACGCCGTCCTGCTGAACAGCGACACGATCGTGACGGCGGGCTGGCTGGAGCGCCTGCTCGCGCCGGCCGTCGCCGACCCGACGGTCGGCCTCGCCTCCCCGCTCACCAACAACGGCGCGAACCTCTCGGTCACGCTGCCGCCCGGCTACGGCTACGCCGACACCGCCGCCCTGGTCGCCCGGCGCGGACAGCGCCGCTATCCCGGCGCGATGACCGTCGTCGGCTACTGCCTGCTCATCACCCGCCGGCTGATCGAGGCGATCGGCGGGCTCGACCCGATCTTCGGCCGGGGTTACGTCGAGGAGGCCGACTATCAGTTCCGCGCCCGGGCGGCCGGCTTCCGCGCCGTGATCGTCGACGATTGTTATGTCTACCACACCGGCGAGGCGTCGTTCGGCGACTACCTGCCGCACTGGCTGCGCAACTACCCCATCTTCGAGGCGCGCTGGGGCGCCGAGTTCACCGCGGCGCTGGCCCGCTACGAGGCGGAGGACCCGCTCGGCTACCTGCGCGACCCCGACGGCGCGATCCCGGCGCCGCCCGACCTCGACTACGACGTCGTCTTCTCCCTGCCGCCGACGATGGCCGGCGTCGGCGGGATGATCGTGGTCGTGGAACTGGTCAACCGGCTCATCCTGCGCGGCCTGCGCGCGACCGTCGCCCACACCGGCCCGTGGGCGATTGAGGCCGAATGCCTCTTCGCGCCGCTCGGCTACGCCTCCGAGGCCGACTTCGTCGCCCACATGCCGCGCACGCGCGTCCTGGTCGCGACGGGGTACGACACGGTGGCGGCGGTCGTCCAGATCTGCAAGACCTTCGGCTGCGAGCCGGCCTACTTCATCCAGGACTACGAGGGCTACTTCGACGACGCCGCCCGGCTCTCCGACGCCGCGGCGACCTACGAGCAGATCCCGACCCGCATCGCCGTCTCCCGCTGGGTACAGGACCTGCTCCGCGAGCAGCACGGCCTCGACAGCGCGCTGATTCCCCCCGGCGTCGCGCTGGATGACTTCTACCCGCGCCCGGTCGCGATCCCCGAGCTCGACGCCGCCAGGAAGGCCGGCAAGTTCCTGGTCTTCGGCCTGCTGCGCCACGACGACCGCCGCGGCGCGCCCTATCTGCTCGAAGTCGCGCGCCGGCTGGAGGACGAGCGCCCGGAGATCCTGTTCGTCCTCGGCGGGCACAACGCGCCGCCCGAGCGCCCGAACATCCTCGGCGTCGGCCTCCTCGGCCACCGAGAGATGGCGCGCTACCTGGCGGCGTGCGACGCGGTCCTCGACACCTCGCTCTACCAGGGCTTCGGCCTGCTCGGCCTGGAGGCGCTGGCGAGCGGGGCCGCGGCCGTCCTGACCGACAGCGGCGGCTGCCGGGAGTACGCCGAGCCGGACGTGAACTGCCTGCTGGTGGAGCCGCGCGACGTGCGGGCGATGGCCGGCGCGCTGGCGCGTCTCCGGGCCGACCCCGCGCTGCGCCGGCGCCTCGGCGCGGCCGGGCGCGCGACCACGGCCCGCTTCGCCTGGCCGGCCGTGGCCGAGCGCCACGTCGGGGTCTACGCGACGCTCGGCGCCCGCGCCCGGCTGGACGAGCGCCGCTACGCGCTCGCCGGCCGGCGCCGGCCCTGCGCCGCCGCGCCCACCCCCGCGCTGGTCGCGCTCTACCGCTGCTTCGACGGGCTCGACCACCTCTACACGGCCGACCCGGGCGAGGCCGCGCGCGCCGGCTACGCCGTCGAGGGGCCGGCCTTCGCGCTCTTCGCTGAGCCGGACGAGGACAGGGCGCCGGTCCACCGGCTGCGCCACCCGCGCACCGGCGACCACCTCTACACGCTGCGCCCGGAGGAGGGGCTCGCGGCCGGCTACCGCGACGAGGGTCGCGTCGGCTACGCCGCGCCGGACGAGCGGCCCGGCCTGCTGCCCCTCTACCGCGCCTACCGCCCGCCGACGCGCGACCACCTCTACAGCCTCGACCCGGAGGAGTGCGCGCGCGGCGGCTACCGCCCGGAGGGCATCGTCGGCTACGTGCCGCCGCTGCCCGCGACGGCCGGCGACCAGTTCGCGGCCGCCGACACACCGGCGAGGCGCGGGCTCGCCCGGCGCGCGAGGCTGGCCCCGCGCGTCCTCCGCGCCGCCGCGCCGGCCGCCGCCCCGCCCGCGACGGTCGCGCTCGGCCTGGCCGGCGGCGCCGCCTGGCTCGCCGCGCGGCGGCGGGCGCGCGGGCGCGGCTGACCCACCCCGCTCAGGCGCGGCCCCGGCGCATCGGACGCGACCGGAGGCGGCCCCACCAGCGCCGGGGCGCGACGCGGACGCAGACGGCCAGGAGGACCGCCAGCGCCACGGCCGCGACCGCCAGCCCCAGCCGGAAACTCAGCGGCTGGTAGGTGAACTCGACGCGATGGCGCCCCGCGGGGACGGCGACGCCGCGGAACGCCAGGTCCGCGGCGTAGATGGGGACCTCGCGCCCGTCAACCGTCGCCCGCCAGCCGGGATAGAAGGTATCGGTCAGGACGAGGAACGCGGGGCCGGCCGCGTCCACGTCAATCGTCGCGCCGGTCGCGTCGTCCCGCACCACCGAGACCGTGCCGCCCGCGGGCGCGGGCGCGGCCGGCGGGGCCCCCTCGACGACCGCGACCTGCCGGGGATCGAGGCCGCCCCGCCGCATCGCCGCGACGGCCGCGTCCCGGTCGGCGACCGGCTGGACGTGCCCGACGAGGAACGCGCGCGGGAGGGCCTCTTGGTTCTCGTAGATCTGCACCTCGCGGTCGTAGACGAGCGTGTACTGCCCGGCCGGGTCGCCCGACGCCGGCAGGAGCCGCAAATCGCCCCACCCGGCCCAGTCGTAGTCGGCGCTCTGCAAGGGCTCGGTCCGCAGGATCAGCACGACGTCCTGGCCGGCGTAGCGCGAGAGGTCCACCCGCGCGCCGAGCCAGTGGCGCTGGGCCGGGTCCCGCTTCGGGTCCACCTCCTGGCGGTAGAGGACGTCCTGCCGGCCGTTC
>DASSSV010000052.1:0-4300 GCA_035708265.1 Thermomicrobiales bacterium
ACTCTCGAAGAGACGCCGGAGGGCACGCGGCTCACCTTCTTCGCCGCGGTCGACCCTCGCGGGCGCTTCCAGGCCGCGGCGGGCCTGCTGCGGCAGGCCGCCCGCCGCCAGATGGCGACGGACATGGACGAGCTCAAGGCCACGCTGGAAGCCGCGCCGACCCGGCGCGGCTGACCGCCCCGTCCTCCGCTGAGGTGCCGGTTGGACGTTCGCCCGCGGACGGCACTCGACACCCCGGAAGGCGGCCGGCCGCGCAACCCGTAACCTTCAACTCTCATGTAGAATGGGCCGGGCGGGTGGCGGAGCGCGATCGGGGGTCGAGCGTGGGCGCCCACGAAGTCGTCGTTGTGGGCGCGGGGCCGGCCGGCGCCGTCACCAGTCTACTGCTCGCCCGGCGCGGCCACGACGTCCTCCTGCTCGACAAGGCGACCTTCCCGCGCGACAAGCCCTGCGCCGAGTACCTCAGCCCCGAGATCAACGTCCTGCTGGCCCGGTTGGGCATGCTCGCGGCGGTGGAGGCCGCGCAGCCCGCCCGCCTGCGCGGCTTCATCATCGTCCCTCCCGGCGGCCGCCCCTTCCGCGGCGACTTCGCGCCCGGTGGGGCGCACGCCTACGGCCTGGCCCTGTCCCGGACGACCTTCGACACGATCCTGTTGGAGCGGGCGCGCGCCGCGGGCGTGACTGTGCGCGAGGGCTTCCGCGTCGGCGACCTGCTGCGCGAAGACGGGCGCGTCGTCGGCGTGCGCGGCCGGCAGCGCGGGCGGCGCGACGAGGAGGAGTTGCGCGCGACGGTCACGGTCGGCGCGGACGGGCTGCACTCGGTCGTCGCCGGGCGTCTCGGCCTGGCCCGCCACCTCGCCGCCCCCCGGCGCCTCGCATTAGTGACGCACCTGGCCGGCGTCGCGCGCCTGGGGGACTACGGCGAGATGCACGCCGCGCCGGGGTGCTACGTCGGGGTCGCGCCCCTCGGCGGCGACCTCGCCAACGTCGCGCTCGTCGTGCCGCTGGCCGAGGGGCCGGCCGTGGCGGGTCGGCGCGAGCGCTACTTCCGCGACGCGCTCGGGCGCTTCCCGCTGCTCGCCGGCCGCCTGGACCGCGCGCGACTCGTCAAGCCGCTCCTCGCGGTCGGCCCGCTGGCCGTGCGCGCGCGGCGCTACTCCGCGGCGGGCGCGCTGCTCCTCGGCGACGCCGCGCGCTTCTATGACCCCTTCACCGGCGAGGGCATCTACCGCGCGCTGCGCGGCGGCGAACTGGCGAGCGAGGTCATCGCCGCCGCGCTCGCCGCGGGCGACGTCTCGGCCCGCGCGCTGGCGCGCTTCGACCGCGCGTGCCGCGCCGCGTTCGCGGGCAAGTACCTGGTGGAGCGGGTCGTGCAGGAAATCCTCGCGCGTCCGCGGCTGTTCGACCACGTCGCGCGCCGCCTCGCCCGGAAAGCGGGCCTCGCCGACACCCTCGTCGGCGTCACCGGCGATTATCTGTCGCCCCGCGCGGTCCTGACGCCGGGGTACGTGGCACGGCTATTCCTGTGAGGACTCAAGACCAAGTAAATTCGATGGGAACCGCACCCTAACAGGAATGTCGATCCCGCGGGGGGAGAACACTGAGTCCTGAGTCCTGAGTCCTGAGTCCTCGTCAGCGCTGCGCGCCCTTCCGCGCGAGGGCCACGCAGGTCAACGCCAGGCAGGCGACGGCGAAGCCGCCGATGATCCACCAGTTCAGCGCCGGCCCTCTGGTGAAGGTGTCGCCGTACTGCGACAGCAAGGCGCGCCCCATCGGCGAGACGCTGCTCTGCCAGAGGCTATTGAGGTCGAGCAGGTGACCGTCCGCCTCGTAGGACCAGCGGCCGATCATCACCGCGCTGATCACCTTGCTGACGGCTATCATCGTCGGGACCGACACGATGGCGCCCGAGAAGAGCATCTGCGGGATGACCACCGCCGGCTGGAGCTGGAGCGCCTGGTCGGGCGCGGAGATCAGGGCCGAGATGAGGAGGCTGAACGTCAGCCCCGCGAAGGTCGTCAGGATCTGTGTCAGCGCCAGCGGGCCGTAGACGTCCAGCCCGCTGGCGGGCAGGCGGCTGGTGCCCCGCAGCACCAGCAGCATCAAGACCTGGTTGACGATCAGGATCGGGCCGAGGATGGCCAGCTTGGAGCCGAGGTACGGCCCGATGCCCAGGTTGACCATCCGCTCGCGGCGGAAGATCGGGCCCTCCTTGCAGATCTCCGGCGTCCCGTAGCTGACGCCGAAGAAGATGGCGCTGAAGGAGAGGAAGAAGAGGATCAGCGAGGCCGTGAACGGGTTGGCGTAGTCGGGGCTGAAGGCCCCGGAGCGGAACAGGAGCAGCATCAGCACGGTGATCGCGAGCGGTTGGACCAGGAGCGAGATGAGCAGCGGCGGGTTCAAGGTGAGGATGTCGAGGCTGCGGCGGCTGAGCACGGCGAACTGGCGCGCCTGACGCCCGAGCCCCGCGCCGCGCCGGCGGCCCGCGCGCGCCTGGCGCGGAGCCGGGCGCGCGGGCACCCGCGACCCGTCGGGTTCGGCCTCCGTCGCGGGCGCCTCATCGGCCGATTCGCGGAAGCGCCGCGCCCAGACTTCGGGCGTCGCCTCGTCGTCCAGCCGCTCGTAGATCTGGTCCAGCGTGTCGGCCTGGAAATATTCCAGCGCCCGTTGGGGCGAGCCGACGAAGGCCAGGTAGCCGCCGCGCGCCAGGAAGACAATCTTGTCGCAGAGGAGCGCGTTCCTGGTCGCGTGGGTGGTCATGAGCACCGTGCTCCCCTCGTCGGCCAGGCGGCGCAGCAGGCGGGTCATCTGGGCGTCGGTGGCCGGGTCGAGCCCGGAGGTCGGCTCGTCCAGGAAGAAGACCCGCGGGCGGGTCAGGAGTTCGACGCCGATGCTGGCGCGCTTGCGCTGGCCGCCGCTGAGGTTGCGGACGCGCGTGCCGGCGTGGGCGGTCAGGTTGAGCGCGCCGAGCGTCTGATCCACCGCCGCGGCGAGGTCGGCCGATGTGGTGTCGGGCGGGAGGCGCAGCCGGGCCGCGTACTCCAACGTGCGCCGCACCGGCAGCGCGGTGTGGATGATGTCGTCCTGCGGCACGTAGCCCAGCGCGGCGCGGTAGCGGGCCAGGTCGCGGTAGTAGTCGCGCCCGTCGTAGTACACCGTCCCGCCGGTCGCCGGGTGGACGCCCGAGAGCGCGTCGAGCAGGGTGGTCTTGCCCGCGCCGCTGCGGCCGACGATCGCGACGAGTTCCCCCGGCAGGATCGAGAGGCTGATGTCGTGCAGGAGTTGCTTGCCGCCGCGGACCTCGCGCCTGAGCTTGGTCGCCTCGATGTGGATGCCGCGCGGCTCGGCGCGCGGCGCGACCTGGCGGTGGTCGAAGACGAGGCGCTGGTCGCCGATCCAGATCTCGTCGCCGTCCTGCAACTCGACGCTCTCGATCGGCTCGCCGTTGACTGTGGTCCCATTGGCGCTGCCGAGATCGCGCAGGCGGCTGACGGCGCCCTCTTGCTCCAGGACGGCGTGGTAGCGTGAGACCATGCGCGAGGGGAGGGCCAGGTCGTTGGCGGGGTCGCGGCCGATGGTGAACGAGGCCCGGCCGCGCGCCAGCGCGGCCAGGTTGCGCTGCTCGGCCTCCAGCACGCCCAGGTGCGACTCGCTGGCGCGCAGGCGGGCGGCGCGGCGCAGCACCGCCTCGACGCTCGGGTCGTGCGCCAGCAGGCCGTGGAAGTCCTCGGCCGCCAGCGCCCAGAGGCGAGCCGCCGTGTCCGCGCGCACCGTCGCCGTGCGGCGGCCGTCCCCCCCGAGCAACGCCGTTTCCCCGAAGAACTCGCCCGGCCCCAGGCGGGCCACCGGGTGCGGCTCGCCGCCCCGCTCCACGATGACCGTCAGCGTGCCGCTCTCGATGAGGTAGAATCGATCGCCCGGTTCCCCTTCGCGCACGACGACGCCGCCGGCCTCGATCGTGACCTGCTTCAGCGCCGTCGCGACCGGCCCCAGCGTGGCGCGGTCGCAGCCCTGGAAGAGCCCGACCCGGCCGAGGAACTGGACGCGGCGACCGTGCTCGCCCCACAACGAAACATCGTCGTCGTGGGAGGCGGCGCCGAGCCCCGCCTGGCGCGGCGCCTGATCCTGCACTCGCATGGCGATACCCCGATCGTTAGCGACGCGCCGACGCGCCGCGACGCACCGCTGTCTCAATTGCCGGAACTACCGGGACTTGATAGCACGCCGACACACCCCTCGTCAAGCGGCGCGGCCGCCCGCGGCCCGATACCGGCGAACAGGCCCTAACTCTCAACTCGCC
>DASSSV010000053.1:0-5727 GCA_035708265.1 Thermomicrobiales bacterium
GGGCGCGTCTCCCGTGGCGCGCCGAGCGGGGGAGGCACGACGAGGCCAGTGGACCGCGCCGAGATCGACAGGCAGATCGCCCAATTCGCCGCCTTCTATCCCTTTGCGCTCGACCCTTTCCAGATCGAGGCCATCCGCACCTTCCTCACCGGCGACTCGGTGATGGTCGCCGCCCCGACCGGAACCGGCAAAACGGTCATCGCGGAGCTGGGCGTCTACGAGGGCATCCGGCGGCGCGGGCGGGTCTTCTACACCACGCCGATCAAGGCGCTCTCCAACCAGAAGTTCCGCGATCTCCGCCAGGTCTACGGCGACGAGGTCGGGCTCCTCACCGGCGACGTCAGCGAGAACGCCGGCGCGCAGGTCGTCGTGATGACGACCGAGGTGCTGCGCAACATGCTGTTGCAGACGCCGTGGGAGCTCGACACCGTCGACGTGATCATCTTCGATGAGATCCACTACCTGGCCGACCCGGAGCGCGGCACGACCTGGGAGGAGTCGATCATCCTCTGCCCCGAGCACATCCAGCTCGTCTGCCTCTCCGCCACCGTCGCCAACGCCGGCGAGATCGCCGCCTGGATCGGCCGCACCCACCGCCCGATCACCCTCGTCACCCACGACGAGCGCGCCGTCCCGCTGGCGCTCTACTACTTCCTCGACGACGAGCTGCGCCTGGTGATCGACCACACCGGCCGCCAGGTCGCCGACTTCCCCGACACCGGCGGCGAGATCCGCCGCCGCGGGACGCCCGGCGCGGCTGCCGAGCGGACCGAGCCGCACCCCAACGACGTCGTCCGCGCGCTGCGCGCCGCCGACCTCCTGCCCGCGATCTACTTCCTCTTCAGCCGGCGCGACTGCGAGAGCTACGCCGAACTCTGCGCCAACCTGCGCCTCGACTTCGTGCGCGACCGCGCGGCGCGCGACGAGATCGAGGCGGTGATCGAGGCGCACGTCGGGCAGCTCACGCGCGCCGACCGGATGCTCGGGCAGGTGCAGCTCGTCACCCGGCTGGCGCGGCGCGGCCTCGGCTTCCACCACGCCGGCCTGCTGCCGCTGCTGAAGCAACTGGTCGAGCAGCTCTTCGGCCGCGGGTTGATGCAGGTCGTCTTCGCCACCGACACGCTGGCGCTCGGCGTGAACATGCCGGCGCGCTCGGTCGTCGTCGGGCGGATGTCGAAGTGGGACGGCCAGCGTCGCCGCCCGCTGATCCCCAACGAGTTCCAGCAGATGGCCGGGCGCGCCGGCCGGCGCGGGATGGACGAGGAGGGGCACGTCGTCGTGCCCTACTCGCCCTACATCACCTTCGCCGAGACGCTGGCGATCGCCACCGGCCCGCTCCACCCGGTCCAGAGCGCCTTCAAGGTGCGCTACAACACCGTGCTCAACCTCTGGGACCCGCCGCGCGGCGAGCGGGTGCAGCGCGTGCTGAGCCAGAGCCTCGCGCAGTTCCAGGGCGCGCGGCGGGTGCGCGAGCTGGAGGACGGGGTGCTCGCCGCGCAGCAGGCGGTCGCCGAGGTGCCGCGCGGCTGCCTGATCGGCTACGACGACGGCGACGACCTGCTGCACGAGTACGGGCGGCTCGGCAAGGCGGTCGAGGCGGCGCAGCGCAAAGCGCGCTCGCTGCAGGAGGAACTGGAGCGCCAGCGGTCGGCGGTGACTACCCCGCCCTGGCAGGAGCCGGGGCGCCAGGCGGTGCGCAACGCCTTCCGCACCCTCGTCCCCGGCTCGCTGGTCCACCTGCGGCGGCACGGCTGGTCGGCCTTCCTCGGCCGCGGCGGCGAGGGCATCGGCCTCTTCCTCCCGCTCGACCCGCCCACCACCCGCGCGGAAGCCGCCTCACCCGCCGCCCCGGCCGACCAGCCAGACACCGCGCCCGCAAGCACCACCGAAGCGCCGGCCGGGGCCGCCGACGATGTCGCCGCCAACCCCGCGTCCACTCCCGACTCCCGATTCCCGACTCCCGGCTCCGCCCCCCTCCCCGTCATCCGCGCCCTCGAATACCGCCAGGTGGACTACCTCACGCCGCGGGGCGCGTGGATCGAGCTGCCCCCGGCGCTGCTCGACCTCCCCGGGCCGGTCGCGGACGTGACGCCGCTGATCGGGGAGCAGGCGGTCGCCCGGCTGCGCGTGGCCCGCGCGGCGGCCGGCGTCCCCGACCTCGACGCCTGGGCGGCGCGCCACCGCGCCCAGCGCGCCCGGCAGCTCGCCGGCGAACTGGCCCACCTGGAGGCGGAGCGGGACGAGGCGCAGGCGCAGGGCCGCCAGCTCATCGAGGCGCGCAACAGTCACGTCTGCCACGACTGCCCGGTGCGGAAGGAGCACCGCCACAACCAGCGGCGGCGCGAGCGACTCGAAGCGGAGTACGCCGAGCGCAACGAGCAGTTGACGCGGGAGTCGCGGCTCGAAGAGGAGCGCGTCCGCGGCATCATCCGCAGCGTCGCCAATGTGCTGCACCGCTTCGGCTACCTGCACCGCGGCCAGCCGACCGGCAAGGCCGACATGCTCGCCGGCATCTTCGACAACAACGGGCTCATCATCGCCGAACTGCTCGACCAGGGCCTGCTCGACGCGCTCAAGCCGGCCGATCTCGCCGAAGTCTTCTCCTGGTTCGCGTTCGACCGCGAGTTCCGCTACGCCAACCGCTACCAGCTCCCGCCGCACCTGCTCGACCTGCGCGAGCGGATCGACGAGGTGCAGCGCGCGGTCCTCGCCTCCGAGCGCTACCACCACCTCTTCATCTCGACCGGCTACAACGAGACCTTCTTCGGCGCGGTGCGCGCCTGGTGCGACGGCGCGCTGATGAGCCGGCTGACCGAGGCGATCGAGCTGAGCGAAGGCGACCTGGTCCTGACGATCAACAAGACGCTCGACCTGATGCGCCAGGTGCGCCAGATGCTCGCCACGGTGATGCCCAACCACCCGCTGCGCGCCACCCTCGCCGCCGCCGAGCGCCTGGCCCTGCGCGACATCGTCGCCCAGTCCTACACCGTCGGCCTCCTGCCGCAGTCGCCCGACACCAGCGACGCCGAGGCGGTCAACCTCGCCGGCGGCGAGGAAGCGCTGGAGCCGGCAGACTCGTAGGAGGTACGGGGACGTTCACCGCAGAGGCGCAGAGGACGCGGAGGACGAAGGAGAGGGCGAGGGAGGGACGAAGCACGAGGTACGAAGTACGAACAGTTCTTCGTCCTCTCCTTCGTCCTCCGCGTCCTCTGCGCCTCTGCGGTTTGGTCAGGCGCTATCAGGAGCGGGGCTCAACGGTCGCGGTCTTCGCGCAGGAGCGTCACGACGTCGGGCGCGCCCGCGTCGGCCGGGCGGAAGGAGCGCCGGCGGTCTACGCTTTCCAAGATTTCCCGCCGGGATGGGCCGCGTTCCGCAAGCCCGGCGTCGAGTAGGCCGATTACGACGGCGCTGATCGAGCGGCGCTCCTCGCGGGCGCGCTGGCGCAGGCGCTCGTAGAGGTCGTCGGGCAGGTTGCGGACATGCAGCGTTGCCATGAGCCCTCCCCAATCGATGCTCCGCTGTAATTCGGGTCGGCAGAGGCTCGATTAGTGGTTGTCCCGGTCTTCTCTGTCGTCGGTTTCCGAATCTCCACCAGCCCGCATGACACGGTACAAGAGCCAGCCCATGCCGACTACCCAGATGATGAAGCCGACCAACCCGCTGAGAGGAATTTCGATCGGTGCGGCGACGAACGTTTGCGGGAAGGCTAGCTGGATCAGGACGGCGATGACGCCGCCGACGAGAAACCCGATAGCCAGGAGCACTTGCCGTTTCGGCTCGTCGCCCCATTGCCGCCACGCGTAGGTATACCGCTCAGGGCGACGGCGGCGGAGGAAAGAAGCATACGCCGTCATCCCCAGGATAACGGACGAGAAGCTCCCCATAAGCCAACGGAGCCTGCGGGGATTGTGACCATCCGTGCCGGGTCTTCCTGCCCCACACCATTGAGCCGACCGGCTCACTCCCACTCGATCGTGCCGGGGGGCTTGGGGGTGACGTCGTAGACGACGCGGTTGATGCCGGGGACTTCGTTGACGATGCGGTTGCTCAGCCGCGCGAGCAGGTCGTAGGGGAGGCGCGCCCAGTCGGCCGTCATCGCGTCCTCGCTGGTCACGGCGCGGATGGCGCAGACCTGCGCGTAGGTCCGGCCGTCGCCCATCACGCCGACCGTCCGCACCGGCAGCAGCACCGCGAAGAACTGCCAGATGTCGCGCGCCAGGTCCGCCGCCTCGATCTCGGCGCGGACGATCGCGTCGGCGCGGCGGAGCGTCGCCAGCGCGGGCGCGGTGACTTCGCCGAGGATGCGCACCGCCAGGCCGGGGCCGGGGAAGGGCTGGCGGTCGACGATCTCGGCGGGCAGGCCGAGCGCGCGGCCGACCGCGCGGACCTCGTCCTTGAAGAGGAACTTCAGCGGCTCGATGAGCTTGAAGCGCATGTCGGCCGGCAGGCCGCCGACGTTGTGGTGCGTCTTGATCGTCTGCGCCGTGCGCGTCCCGGCCGGCGTCGCGCTCTCGATCACATCGGGGTAGAGCGTGCCCTGCGCCAGGAACTCGAACGGCCCCGCGCCGGCCGCGTGCGCCTCGAAGACGCGCACGAAGGTCTCGCCGATCCGCTTGCGCTTCTGCTCGGGGTCGGTCACGCCGGCCAGCTCTTCGAGGAACTGGCCCGCGGCGTCGGCGTAGACCAGCGGCATCCCGAAAGCGCGGCCGAAGACCTCGCGCACCAGCTCCGGCTCGCCCTCGCGCAGCAGCCCGTTGTTGACGAAGACCGGCGTCAGGCGGTCGCCGATAGCGCGGTGGATCAGCGCCGCCGCGACCGACGAGTCGACACCGCCCGAGAGCCCGCAGAGGACGCGCGCATCCGGTCCGACCCGCTCGCGCACCTCGGCCACCGCCGCCTCGATGAAGTTCGCCGGCGTCCAGTTGCCGCGGCAGCCGCAGACGTCGTAGAGGAAGTTGCGGATGAGATCCTTGCCGCGCGGGGTGTGCGCGACCTCGGGGTGGAACTGCAAGCCGATCAGGTGGCCGCGCGCCATCGCGGCGCAGGGCGAGTTCGCGCTCGTCGCCAGCGGCGCGAAGCCGGGCGGCAGCGCCTCGATGCGGTCGCCGTGGCTCATCCAGACGTCCAGCTCGCGCGGCAGCCCGGCGAAGACGCCGCCATCGGCCTCGCCGGCCGTCACGGTGATGCGCGCCGGGCCGAACTCGCGGCGCGTCGCCGCGGCGACCCGGCCGCCGAGCGCGCGCGCCAGGAGTTGCATGCCGTAGCAGATGCCGAGGACCGGCAGGCCGCTCTCCAGCACCCAGTCGGGCAACTGCGGCGCGCCCGGCGCGTAGACCGAGTTCGGCCCGCCGGAGAGGATCACGCCACGCGGCTCCAGCGCCAGCGCGCGCTCGGCGGGCGCGTCGAAGGGCAGCAGCTCGCAGTAGACGCCGGCCTCCCGGACGCGCCGCGTGATGAGCTGGCCGTACTGCGCGCCGAAGTCGAGCACGACGACCGCGTCGACGCGCTCGTCCGCCCGTTCCGCCAGGTCGAGCAGGTGCGCCGACTCCCCCGCCAGCCCGGCCCGCTCGCCGCCCTCCGTCGCCGCTTCGAGTTGCTTCGCCACGCGCCCTCCCCTCGTACTACCGCGCCCGACCGCCGTCGCTAGAGCAAGGATACAGGCAGAGCGGCCCGCGCGACCAGACGGCAGACGGCAGACGGCAGACGATCCGCGCCCCCGTCCCCTCG
>DASSSV010000054.1:0-24357 GCA_035708265.1 Thermomicrobiales bacterium
CGGCGGCGAGCGCCACCGCGCCGCCTACGGCGGCGCGGGCGTGCTCGACGTCGGGCTGGGGATGCGCCCCGACCTCACCGGCCGCGGGCTCGGCCTCGCCTTCGTCCGCGCCGGGCTCGACTTCGCGCGGGCGCGCTTCGCGCCGCGCCGTTTCCGCCTCTCCGTCGCCGCCTTCAACCGGCGCGCGATCGCGGTCTACGAGCGCGCCGGCTTCCGCCGCGAGGGCGCGATCGTGGTCGACGGGCCGGACGGTGGGCGGGAGTTCGCGATCATGTCGCGCGACGCGGCCCCGGACGCCGCGGGATAAGGAGCATGGGGATGGAACTGTACGCCGCGCCCCTCGCCGCGACCGCCGCCGCGCTCAGGAGCGGCGAGCGCGACCTGGCCGCCTACGTCGAGGAGGTCTGCGACCGGGTCGACGCGCTGGAGCCGGGGTTGCGGGCGCTGCTGCCCGAGCCCGACCGCCGCGCGCGGCTCCGCGCCGACGCTGCCGCGCTCGCCCGGCGCTACCCCGACCCCGCCGGCCGGCCGCCGCTCTACGGCGTCCCGGTCGGCGTCAAGGACATCTTCCGGGTCGACGGCTTCCCGACGCGGGCGGGCTCGCAGTTGCCGCCCGACCTCTTCGCCGGGCCGGAGGCGGCCGTCGTGACGGCGCTCAAAGGGGCCGGCGCGCTGATCCTCGGCAAGACCGTCACGACCGAGTTCGCCGCGGCCGAGCCGGGCCCGACGCGCAACCCGCATAATCCCGCCCACACGCCGGGCGGGTCGAGCAGCGGCTCGGCCGCGGCGGTCGCCGCCGGCTACTGCCCGCTGGCGCTCGGCTCGCAGACGATCGGCTCGGTGATCCGCCCGGCCGCCTTCTGCGGCGTCTTCGGCTACAAGCCGACCTACGGCGGCGTCCCGATCGAGGGCGTGGTGCCCTACTCGCCGTCGGTGGACCACGTCGGCTGCTTCACGCAGGACGCCGCGGGGCTGCGCCTCGCCGCCTCGCTCCTGGTCTCCGACTGGCATGATAGCGACGATGCCGCCCGGCCGGCGCTCGGCATCCCCGAGGGGCCGTACCTCGACCGCGCGACACCGGAGGGGCGCGCGGCGCTGGAGGAGCAGGCGCGGCGCCTGGCGGACGCCGGCTACGCGGTGCGGCGCGTCCCCGCCTTCGCCGACTTCGACGCGATCGAGCGGCGCCACCGCCGGCTCAGTTCGGCCGAGTTCGCCGCCGTCCACGCCGACTGGTTCGCGCGGCACGCGGCGCTCTACCGGCCGCGCAGCGCCACGCTCGTCCGCGAGGGCCGCGAGGTCGGGGATGAAGAGCTGGCGGCGGCGCGGGCCGGGCGGGCGGCGCTGCGCGACGAACTGGCCGCGGCGATGGACGCGGCGGGGATCGACCTCTGGATCTGCCCGCCCGCGCCCGGCCCGGCGCCGGCCGGGCTCGACTCGACCGGCGACCCGGCGATGAACCTCCCCTGGACGCACGCCGGCGTGCCGGCCGTCACCCTGCCGGCCGGGCGCGCCGCGGGCGGCCTGCCGCTCGGCCTCCAGTGCGTCGCGCGTGCCGGGGCCGACGAACGCCTGCTCGCCTGGGCCGGCCCGCTGGCGGCGGCGCTCGATCCGGCCTGATCGGCGCGCGACGACCCGGCATCCAACTCGGCGCGGGGCGAGCGCCCCGCGCCGTTTCGCGTCCCGCGACCTATTGACGGGCGTCGCGAGCGGGCGTAAGATGCTTGCACGTAGATCGTAAGTCGCTTACGTTGGCCGTTCTCGTCTGGGAGGTGCGTCGTGCCGGGTCGCGATCGCTTCGACAAGTTCACCGAGCGCGCGCGCCGCGTCCTGATGCTGTCGCAGGAGGAGGCGCAGCGCTTCGGCCACAACTACATCGGCACCGAGCACTTGCTGCTCGGCCTGCTCCGCGAGGGCGATGGCCTCGCGGCGCAGGTGTTGAGCCGCCTCGGCGTGCAACTGGCGGAGGTGCGCGGCGCCGTCGAGCAGATCGTCGGGCGCGGCGCTCAGCCGGTCAGCGGCGAGGTCGGCCTGACGCCGCGCGCGAAGAAGGTGCTCGACCTTGCGGTCGACGAGGCGCGCCGGCTCAACCACCACTACATCGGCACCGAGCACATCCTGCTGGGGCTGATCCGCGAGGGCGAGGGGATCGCGGCCGGCGTGCTCGCGTCATGCGGCGTCCAGTTGCAGCAGGCGCGCGACGAGGTCCTGCGCGAACTGGGCGTGCGGGGAGCGGCCGTGCGCCCGCGGCCTCTCCAGACGGTGCGCGAGGTCATCGCCGGGTTCGGCCGCCAGCCGGCCGAGCCGGCCGGGCCGAAGGGCAACGTCGTCACCTGCCGCATCGACGACCGCGACCTCGACGCGCTCGACGCGCTGATCGAAGCCGGCATCCGCTCGACCCGCAGCGACGCCGCCGCCTGGCTGATCCGCGCCGGCATCGAGGCCAACCAGGATCTCTTCGCCAAGGTCTACGAGACGGTGGCCGAGATCCGCCGCCTGCGCGCCGCGGCGCAATCGATCGCCGAGGAGCACGTCCGCGGCCGGGCCGGCGCGTCGCCCGCCCCCGAGCCGCCGACCGCCGCCGAGGACGCCGCCCCCGCCGCACCGGCGGCCGAGGAGGGCTGATGCCCGACCTCGCCGCGCGCCCCGCGACTATCGCGGTGCGCCCACTCGAGCCCGCCGACGCGGACGCCTGCGACACGATCGTCCTCTCCCTGCCCTACCACTTCGGCGACGAGGGCGGGCGGCGGGAGTGCGCCCGCGCGGTGCGGGAGGACGACGGGCTCGTCGCGGTCGCGGCCGGCGCGGTGATCGGCTTCCTGACGGTCGAGCGCCACTTCGCGGAGTCGGCCGAGATCACCTGGCTGGCCGTCCATGCGGACTGGCGCGGGCGCGGCGCCGGGCGCGCGCTGGTCGAGCGGCTCTGCGCCGACCTCCGCACCGAGCGCCGCCGCCTGCTGCTCGTCCACACCCTCGGGCCGAGTTATGACGAGGGCGACGTCGCGGACGGCTACGCGGGGACGCGCGCCTTCTACCGCGCGCTCGGCTTCATCCCGGCGCGCGAGTACACGACCCTCTGGCCGGGCAACCCGGCGCTGCTGTTAGTACGGTCGCTGAGGGAGGAGCCGGCATGACGGAAGCCAGCGACATCTGGACCGGCAAAGCCGGCCGCTACGATCGGGCGCGCCCGACACCGCCAGCGGCCTTGCTCGATCTGCTGACGCAGGTGATTCGCACGCCGCATCCCGCCCTGGTGGTGGATCTGGGCAGCGGGACCGGCCTGTCGACCGCGATCTGGGGCGCGCGGGCCGGGCGGGTGATCGGGATCGAACCGAACGCCGGCATGCGTCACGAGGCCGCCCGCAAAGGCGCCGGCCATCCCTACGCCGCCCACATCGAGTACCGCGAGGGCGTTGCTCATCGGACGGGCCTGCCCGATGGGTGCGCCGACATCGCCACCGCCGCCCAGTCGTTCCACTGGATGGAACCGACGGCGACCCTGGCCGAGGTCGCGCGAATTCTCCGACCCGGAGGGCTCTTCGCCGCGTACGACTACGACTGGCCACCGGCCATCGACTGGGAACTCGATCTGCTCGCCCAGGAGGTTGGTCGGCGCCTGGTGGGCCTCGTCCGGGGGCGCGGGCTGCCCCAGGATCTCAAGATCTGGCCGAAGGAGGGGCATCTCGACCGCATGCGCGAGAGCGGCCACTTCCGCTTCACCCGCGAGGTGTTGCTCCATCAAGTCGAGCAGGGGGACGCCGCGCGGTTTCTCGAGATGGCGCGGAGCAACGCGTTCAGCCAGCAGTTCCAGTTCACCGACCGGGAGGTCGGTCTCGATCGCCTCAGCGCTGTGTTCGACGCCATCGGGCCCGAACCCATCCCCTGGTACATCAGCTACCGGGTCCGGCTCGGCGTCAAGTGACCGCGGGGAGTTGAGCGAGAACGGCTATCGCGCTCCGCCCGCATGGTGGGCGGTTCTCTCTCCGGGCCTCGCTCAGCTCAATAGAGTTGTTCCTCGGGGTCGGGGGGCTGCTCCCATTCCGGGTAGTAGATCTGCGCGGAACTGTTCGCCCAGAGGTCGGGTGCGGGCGGCTCGGCCAGGTCGAGCGGCGCCAGCCGTCGGTACCGGCCGGCGAAGAAGAGGAGCGGGCGCGCGTCGGGCGGGCCGGGGCGCAACTCCGTGACCCGGCCGACGATGATCGTGTGGTCGCCCGACTCGTGGATCTGCTCGACGGTGCAGAGGAGCGCCGCGACGCACCCCGCGATCGTCGGCACGCCGCCGGCGTCCGGCTCGCCGCGCTCGAAGCGTAGGCCGCGCGGCAGGGGGCCGTCCTTGCCCCGGCCGGCGAAGTGCCCGGAGAGCGCCTCCTGATCGGCGGCGAGGATGTTCACCGCGAAGGCGCCCGCGCGCTGGATCAGGTCGTGCATCCGGGCGCGGCGGTCCACGCAGACGAGCAGGAGCACGGGGTCGAGCGAGACCGAGCAGACGGCGTTCGCCGTCATGCCGTGGACGACGTCGCCCAGCCGCGTGGTGACGACCGTCACGCCGGTCGCGAAGAGCCCGATCGTATCGCGGTAGGCCCGCGGCTCCACCCCCGCGACCCGCCCCACGCCCGCCGCCGTCTCGCCGTCCATCGCGCCCCCGGATCGGAAGTGAGAAGTCAGAAGGACGAAGTATGAACAGGGCCTCGCCGCCCTCGACTCGCGCGTCCCGCCGTGTGCCTATCATAGCAGGCGCGGGCGGGTGGGGGGATAGGGGTGGGTGTTCGTCATTGTTGTCCGCCGGCAGGCAGGGCGGCCGAGGCCGCGGCTGGGGGTGCCTCACGGCGCACAAAGCCCGCCGGCGCGGGCTGGGACGCGGGGGAAGCCCCCTCCCGGCTTGGCCGGGCTTCGTCGGTGAGGACGATAGGCGCGGCTTCAGCCGCCAGCGCACCCGCCCCCACGCGGCACGCCGACACTATGGCGGTCGACGTCCCCACGCGGGCGCCGCGGCGCGTCGCCCCGACCGCCCCACCGGTCACGCCGTCTGGATAACCCCAGGCCGCGCAGGCGGCCTTCGTGCCGCGGAGCGGCCCCACGCCGCGCCTTTAGGCGCCCGACCCCGCCAGCCCTCGCGCCCGCAATTTGCTTGACACCCCGCGGCGCCGGGCCGATGATAGATCCGTGGCGTCGCCGCGCCGGAGCGCCGGAACAGGAGAGGACGATCATGGACATCACCCGCTTGCGCGGCTCGCAGGTGCCGCTGGTCACGCCGTTCCGCGACGACCGGTTCGACGAGGCGGCCTTCCGCGACCTGATCGAGTTCCAGATCGAGAACGGCAGCCACGGCGTCGGCTGCACCGGCACCAGCGGCGAGCCGACCTCGCTCTCCCCGGAGGAGCGCGAGTACGTGATCGAGACGGCGGTCAAGGCGGCGCGCGGGCGCGTGCCGGTCCTCGCCGGCACCGGCACGAACTACCTCGCCGAGACGCTCCGCTACACCCGCTTCGCCAGGAAGGTCGGCGCCGACGCCGCGCTGGTGATCGTCCCCTACTACAACAAGCCGACCCAGGAAGGGCTCTACCGCCACTTCCGCGCCGTCGCCGACGACGTCTCCGACCTGCCGGTGATCCTCTACAACATCCCCGGCCGCGCGGCGGTCAACCTCGCGCCCGACACGATCGCCCGGCTGGCGCGCGACTGCCCCAACATCATCGGCGTGAAGGAGGCCAACACCAACTTCAACCAGGTCAGCGAGGTGATCGCCCGCTGTGGGCGCGGCTTCTACGTCTACTCCGGCATCGAGACCCTCTGCTACCCGATGCTCTGCCTCGGCGGCGCGGGCCACGTCAGCGCCACCGGGAACGTCCTGCCGCGCCAGGTGGCCGACCTCTACAACCTGACCGAGGCCGGCAAATGGGAGGCCGCGCGCGACCTCCACTATGAATTGCTGGCGATGAACGAAGTCCTCTTCATCGAGACGAACCCCGGCCCGGTCAAGACCGCGCTCGGCCTGATGGGCAAGATCGCCCCCGAGTTGCGCCTGCCGCTCGCGCCGATGTACCCGGAGAACGAGGCGAAGTTGCGCCGGGTGATGGCCGAGTACGGCCTGCTGGGCGACGAGCAGCGGGCGACGCGCGACGAGCGGGCCGTATCGGCGGCGCGCGCCGACTGACGTCGCGACGGGGGCGTCCGCCATACGCGAGAGGGAGGGGGATACATGCGACACGCGCGGTTCATCGCCGACGGGCGCATCCACGAGGGCACGGTGACGGCGGACGGGCAGCCGCTCGACGAGGCCGGCCGGCCCCACGCCGCCGAGGCCGTCGTCTGGCTGCCGCCGGTCGCGCCGCCGAAGGTGCTCGGCCTGGCGCTCAACTTCGCGGACCACGCCTCCGAGCTGGAGCTGGCGACGCCCGAGGCGCCCGCGCTCTTCTTCAAGCCGCTGACCTCGCTGATCGGCCACCGCGCGCCGATCGTCGCGCCGCCGAACATCGAGTACATGCACTACGAGGTCGAGCTGGCGGTCGTCCTCGGCCGCAGCGGGCGGCGGATCAAGGCGGCCGACGCCTACGACCACGTCCTCGGCTATACCATCGCCAACGACATCACCATCCGCGACTTCGTGACCAACATGTACCGCCCGCCGGTCAAGGCCAAGGGCTTCGACACCTTCGGCCCGATCGGCCCCTGGATGATCGACCGCGACGACCTGCCCGACCCCGATAATGTCGGCCTGCGCGCCTACGTCAACGGCGAGTTGCGCCAGCAGGGCAACACCCGCGACTTCGTCCGCGACATCCCCACGCTGATCGAGTACATCAGCGAGTTCATGACGCTCGAAGTCCACGACATCATCCTGACCGGCACGCCGAAGGGCCTCTCGCACATCTACCCCGGCGACCACCTCCGCCTGGAGGTCGACGGCATCGGCGCTCTGGAGAACTCGGTCGTCGCGGAGGTGGGCTAGCGCCAGGGCCATCGCGCGGGGGCGGCAATGCGCGGTGATGATCGCACCACGGCGCACGTCCGCGGGGCGGCGCCGCGCGTCGCCGCGGCGGCCAAGGACTTGCGGCAACGGCTCACGCCGACAGAGCAGGCGCTGTGGCGGGCGCTCCAACGGCGGCAGGTGCGGGGGCTCAAGTTCCGCTGCCAGCACCCGGTCGGGCCCTACGTGCTCGACTTCTATTGCCCGGCCTGCAAACTCGCCGTCGAAGTGGACGGCGACGTCCACGATGAGCAGGAGGAACAGGACGAGGCGCGGACCCGGCACCTAGAAGGCTATGGCTACCGGGTGCTGCGGTTCCGCAACGAGGAGGTCCTGACGAACCTGGACGTAGTCCTGGAGCAGATTGCCGAGGCCGCGCTGGGTTCGCCCCCCTGTCCCCCCAATCCCGGGGGGAACCCTCCCCCGGCATTCGGGCGAAGGGGGAAGCGGCACCAACGGACGGCCCTAGCCGACCGCCCTGACGAGTAGGCTCGCGCCCTCCCGAGGTTCCCCCCAGGATTGGGGGGACAGGGGGGCGAAAACCCGACGACACAAGGAGTCTCCCCATGGCCACCCAGGTTGCCGGCAAGATCGAGGACCGCGTCGCCGCCGAGGGCGTGCGCCACTACATCGGCTGCCGATGGGTCGACAGCGCCGACGGCGCGACCTTCGAGACGCTCAACCCGGCGACGAACGAGCCGATCGCGCGCGTCGCCGCGGGCGGCAAGGCCGAGATCGACCGCGCCGTCGCCGCCGCGCGCCGGGCGTTCGACGACGGCCCCTGGCGCGCGATGCCGGCGAAGGAGCGCGCGAAGGCCCTCCGCCGCGTCGCCGACCTGATCGACAAGCGTACCGACGACATCTCCTACCTCGAAACGCTCGACACCGGCCTCGTCCTCGGCCAGACGCGCCGCGCCCAAGTGCCGCGCGCGGCCGACAACTTCCGCTTCTTCGCCGACATGGCGACGCGGATGAACGACGGCCACACCTTCCCGGTCGACACGCAGTACCTCAACTACACCGTGCGCCGCCCCGTCGGCGTGGCCGGGCTGATCACGCCCTGGAACACGCCGTTCATGCTGGATACCTGGAAGGTCGCGCCCTGCCTGGCCGCCGGCAACACCTGCGTGATGAAGCCCTCGAAGTGGTCGCCCCTCTCGGCGCACCTGCTGGCCGAGGTGATGCAGGAGGCCGACCTGCCGCCCGGCGTCTTCAACCTCGTGCAAGGCTCCGGCGAGGCCGCGGGCACCCCACTGGTCGAGCACCCCGACGTGCAGTTGATCTCTTTCACCGGCTCCACCGAGACCGGCCGCGACATCATCGGCCGCGGCGCCGCCACCCTCAAGCGCTTCTCGATGGAACTCGGCGGCAAGTCGCCGGTCGTCGTCTTCGCCGACGCCGACCTCGACCGCGCGCTCGACGCGGCGATCTTCGGCGTCTTCTCCCTCAACGGCGAGCGCTGCACGGCCGGCTCGCGCCTGCTGCTCGCCGACGAGATCTACGACGAGTTCGTCGCGCGCCTGGTGGACCGCGTCGCGCGGATCAGGGTCGGCGACCCGCAGAACCTCGCCACCGAGGTCGGCCCGCTGATCCACCGCGACCATCTCGCCAAAGTCCTCGGCTACCTCGACGTCGCGCGCGAGGAGGGCGCGACGATCGGGACGGGCGGCGTGCGGCCGGACGACCCGGCGCTGGCGCGCGGCAACTACGTCCGCCCGACGGTCCTCCTCGGCGTCACCAACGACATGCGCGTGGCGCAGGAGGAGATCTTCGGCCCGGTGCTGGCCGTCCTGCGCTTCCGCGACGAGGCCGAGGCCCTGCGGATCGCCAACGGCGTCCGCTACGGCCTCGCCGCCTACCTCTGGACCAACGACCTCGCGCGCGCCCACCGCTTCGCCCCGGAGATCGAGTCGGGGATGGTCTGGGTCAACTCCCAGAACGTCCGCCACCTGCCGACCCCTTTCGGCGGCATGAAGTGGAGCGGCATCGGCCGCGAGGGCGGCGAGTACAGTTTCGAGTTCTACTGCGACACCAAGAACGTCTGCCTCGCGATCGGCGAGGGGCATATTCCGCAGATGGGGAAGGACTGATGAGAAGGACTAAGGACTCAGGACTAAGGACTAAGTAGCATTGCCATGGACAGGCGAGCGCCATCAGGTTCGGCTTATCGCGTCCCGGCGCATAACACTTAGTCCTTAGTCCTGAGTCCTTAGTCCTCCCGACCGAAGGGAGGGCGAGATGGGGGTGCGCACCGGTCTACAGTACCTCGAAGGGCTGCGCGACGCGCACGCCGAGGTCTGGCTCGGCGGCGAGCGGATCGCCGACGTGACGACGCACCCGGCGACGCGCAACTGCGCGCACTCGCTCGCGCACCTCTACGACATGCAGGGCGATCCGGCGCTCCGCGAGCAGATGACCTACCGCTCGCCATCGAGCGGCGAGCCGGTCGGGATGTCCTTCCTGACGCCGAAGACGCGCGAGGACCTGGCCCGTCGCCGCACGATGATGAAGGCGTGGGCCGACTACAGCGGCGGGATGTTGGGGCGCACGCCCGACTACCTCAACAGCGCGGTGATGGCGATGGCCGGCGCGGCGGAGTTCTTCGCCGGCAACGACCCGCGCCACGCCCGCAACATCCGCGACTACTACGAGTACATCCGCGAGCACGACCTCTGCCTGACCCACACGCTGATCAACCCGCAGGCCAATCGCGCCAAGACGCTCGGCGAGCAGTCCGACCCCTTCCTCGCCGCCGGCATCTACGAGGAGAACGACCAGGGGCTGGTCATCCGCGGCGCGCGGATGCTCGCGACCCTGGCGCCCTTCTCCGACGAGATCATGGTCTTCCCCTCGACCGTGCTGCGGGCCGGCGGGCCGAACGTCGAGCGCTACTCCTACGCCTTCGCCATCCCCTGCAACACGCCGGGGCTGAAGTTCCTCTGTCGCGAGAGTTACGACCTCGGCCGCTCGCACTACGACCACCCGCTCGGCTCGCGCTTCGAGGAGATCGACGCGGTCGTCGTCTTCGACGATGTGCTGGTGCCGTGGGAGCGCGTCTTCCTCAAGGGCGACCCCGAGCGCTGCAACGCGGTCTTCGGCGCGACCGACGCGGTGATCCACATGATGCACCAGGTCGTGACCAAGAACGTCGCCAAGACCGAGTTCCTGCTGGGCCTAGCCTGCACGATGGTCGCCACGATCCAGGTCGACCAGTTCCAGCATGTGCAGGAGAAACTGGCCGAGATGATCATGACGCTGGAGACGATGAAGGCGTGCCTGCGCTCGGCCGAGGCCGACGGCGCGCTGGACCAGTGGGGCGTGATGACGCCGGCGCGCTGGCCGCTCGACGTGGCCCGCAACCTCTACCCGCGCCTCTACCCGCGCATGGTCGAGATCATCCAGCTCCTCGGTGCCAGCGGGATCATGGCGACGCCGACCGCGGCCGACATCACCGGCGAGATGGGCCCCTACGCGCGCAAGTACCTGACGGCGGCGAAGGCCGACGCCGAGGAGCGCGTGGCGATCTTCCGGCTGGCCTGGGACGTCGCCTGCTCGTCCTTCGGCGGCCGGCAGGAGCTCTACGAGCGCTTCTTCTTCGGCGACCCGGTGCGCATGGCCGGCGCGCTCTACTCCAGCTACGACACCGCGCCGCTGATGGCGCGCGTCAAGGACTTCCTCAACCGCGACGGCGACCTCGACCGCGTCCTCGCCGCCCGCGAGCCCTCGGCCGCCCCGGCGACCGACAAGTAGCGCCGACGCGCTTGTAGTCATGGCGCCCCGCTCGCGTGGTCGAGCGGGGCGCTGCCATCGCCCGCAGGGCGACGTCGAGGGAATCATGCCTGCGAAAGTCACTCAGCACGGCCTGGTATCGCGCGACCCGGAGGTTCACAGCGGTGACGCCGTGTTCGCCGGGACTCGCGTGCCAGTCGAGTCGCTGGTGGACTGGCTTGCGAGCGGGTACGATCTGGACGCGTTTCTGGAGAACTTCCCCTCGGTCGAGCGAGAGCAGGTACTCGCCGCGCTCGAGCTGCTGAGAGCGGCGCTACTCGCCGGGTGAAGGCGTTGCCGGGGGGCGGGCGGCTGAAGCCATGCCTCCCGAACTCACGGCCAGGATGCCCGCCTGCGCGGGCTGTGTACGTCCCAGCCCGGCGCAGGCCGGGCTTCGTGCGCCACAGGCGCCCCCAGCCACCACGTCCCCGTCTACCGCGGCGAACTTCCGCCGCTCCCGGCGCGGGTATATACTGCGCGCAAGCGTGGTCCCGCGGGTCGCGAGGCGGTACGACGAAGGGGGTGCGGCGATGCTGTGGAGCCCGGAGATCGAGGCGATGCCGCGCGACGAGCTGCGCGCCCTCCAGGACGAGCGCCTGCGCGCCGCCGTCGCCTACGCCTGCGAGCGCGTCCCCTTCTACCAATCGCGCTTCGACGCGGCCGGCGTGCGCCCCGCCGACGTCCGCGGCCTCGACGACCTGCCGAACCTGCCCTTCACCACCAAGGCCGACCTGCGCGACAACTACCCCTTCGGCCTCTTCGCCGTCTCGCGGGACCAGGTCGTCCGCATCCACGCCTCCTCGGGCACGCGCGGCAAGTTGACCGTCGTCGGCTATACAAAGCACGACCTCGACGTCTGGGGCGAGGCCGTCGCGCGCTGCCTCTGCCTGGCCGGCGCGCGGCCGGGCGACGTGATCCACAACGCCTACGGCTACGGCCTCTTCACCGGCGGCCTCGGCCTGCACGTCGGCGGCGAGGCGATCGGCGCGACGGTCGTGCCGATGGGCGGCGGCAACACGCCGCGCCAGGCGATGCTGATCCGCGACTTCGGCGCGCGCGTGCTCTGCTGCACCCCCTCCTACGCGCTGACGATCGCCGAGGAGTTCGAGCGCCAGGGCGTCGACACCGCGACGCTGCCGCTGGCGGTCGGCGTCTTCGGCGCGGAGCCGTGGTCGGACGCGCTGCGCGCGGAGATCGAGCGCCGCCTGAACATCAAGGCGACCGACATCTACGGCCTCAGCGAGATCATCGGCCCCGGCGTCGCCAACGAGTGTGTCGAGGCTCAGCACGGCCTCCACGTCGCCGAGGACCATTTCTACCCCGAGATCATCGACCCCGCCACCGGCGAGTCCCTGCCGCCCGGCGAGTACGGCGAACTGGTCATCACGTCGCTGACCAAAGAAGCCTTCCCGAACATCCGCTACCGCACCGGCGACATCACCTGCCTGATCGACGAGCTGTGCGTCTGCGGGCGCACCAGCCGGCGCATCGCCCGCCTGCGCGGCCGCGCCGACGACATGCTGATCGTCCGCGGGCTCAACGTCTACCCCTCCGAGGTCGAGGCGGTCCTGCTCGCGCGCAACGAGGTCGCCCCCTTCTACCAGCTCGTCCTCGAACGGGAGGGGACACTTGACACGCTCGACGTACAGGCCGAGATCACCCCGGCGTTCTTCCAACGCTGCCAGGGCTTCCTCGACCCCGCCCTACCGCTGGTGAGCGAGCTGCGCGAGCGCATCGACCGCGAGCTGCGCAGCAGCCTCGGGCTGCACGCGCTCGTCACCCTGCTGCCGCCCAACGACCTGCCGCGCATCGAGGCCGGCAAGGTCGTCCGCGTCGTCGATCGCCGACCGAAGTGAGAAGGACTCAGGACTGAGGACTCAGGACTAAGTGGGCCTCGGGCAGAGAAACGGTTTCCTCTTCCTCAATGCTACTTAGTCCTGAGTCCTCAGTCCTGAGTCCTTCGTTGAGCGAACGGAGTGAGCGATGCCCGATGTTCTGGTCGAGCGCGAGGGGGCGGTCGCCGTGGTGCGGCTCAACCGGCCGCAGGCGCTCAACGCCCTCAGTTCCGAGCTGATGAACGAGCTGGCCGACCAGTTGGAGGCGCTCGACGCCGACGAGGCGATCCGCTGCGTCGTGCTGACCGGCAACGAGCGCGCGTTCGCGGCCGGGGCCGACATCAAGGAGATGGCCGGTGCCTCGCCGATCGGGATGTTCCAGCGGATGCGCTTCACCCAATGGGACCGCATCCGCAAGCTCCGCAAGCCGCTGATCGCCGCGGTCAGCGGGCACTGTCTCGGCGGCGGCAACGAGCTGGCGATGACCTGCGACATGATCGTCGCCTCCGAGACGGCGCGCTTCGGGCAGCCGGAGATCAACATCGGCGTGATGCCGGGCGCGGGCGGCACGCAGCGCCTGACGCGCGCGCTCGGCAAGGCGCGCGCGATGGAGATCGTGCTGACCGGCCGGCCGATCACGGCGCGCGAAGCCTACGCGCTCGGGCTGGTCAACCGTGTCGTGCCGGTGGAAGCCTATCTCGACGAGGCGCAGGCGCTGGCGCGCGAGATCGCGACGAAGCCGCCGCTGGCCGTGCAACTCGCCAAAGACGCCGTCCTCAAGGCGTTCGACACGACGATCGAGCAGGGCCTCGACTACGAGCGCAAGAACTTCTACCTCCTCTTCGCCTCGGAGGACATGCGCGAGGGCATGGCCGCGTTCATCGAGAAGCGCAAGCCGGAGTTCAAGGGCCAGTGACGGAAGTACGAAGTACGAGGTACGAAGTACGAATGCCGGCCTGGCCCGGCGAGTCGCCCCGAACGGTCGCCGACCGCCCCTCATCGTTCGTACTTCGTCCTTCGTACCTCGTACTTCCAGACGGGGGAGCACATGACAGAGCAGGTGATCCTCGCCGAGCGGGACGGCGGGGTGCTGACGCTGACGTTCAACCGGCCGGACAAGCTCAACGCGTTCAACGACGCGATGACGAGCGCGCTGATCGAGGAGTTCAGGAAGGCGGAGCGCGACGCGGGCGTGCGCTGCATCGTGCTGACCGGCGCGGGGCGCGGGTTCTCGGCCGGGCAGGACCTCGGCGTGATCGTGGAGCGCCGGCAGAGCGAGACGCCGATCTCGATCCGCGAGCACCTCCAGGGCGGGTACAACGTCCTGACGACGCGCATCCGCACCATCGAGAAGCCGGTCATCGCCGCGATCAACGGCGTGGCGGCCGGCGTCGGCCTCGCCATCGCGCTCGCCTGCGACATCCGCGTCGCGGCCGACAACGCGGTCATCACGCTCGGCTTCTCCAAGATCGGCCTGATCCCGGACGGCGGGTCGAGTTTCATGCTGCCGCTCCTCGTCGGGCTGGGGCGGGCCTCCGAACTGGCCTTCACCAGCGACCGCATCGACGCGGCGGAGGCGCACCGCCTCGGCCTGGTCAACCGCGTCGCGCCGGCGGCGGAATTGCGGGAGGCGA
This sequence comes from Thermomicrobiales bacterium, assembly GCA_035708265.1. Classification (GTDB taxonomy): domain Bacteria; phylum Chloroflexota; class Chloroflexia; order Thermomicrobiales; family CADCWN01; genus DASSSV01. The sequence continues at coordinate 14,202 of DASSSV010000054.1, forward strand.
CGGCGGGGCTGGCGACGCAGCTCGCGGGGCTGCCGACGCGCGCCATCGGCCTGACCAAGCGCGCCTTCAACCACGCGATCCTGCCCGACCTGGCCGGGCTGCTCGACTACGAGTCGCACTTGCAGGAGATCGCCAGCCGCAGCGCCGACCATAAGGAGGGCGTCGCCGCCTTCCTCGAGAAGCGCCAGCCGGTGTTCAAGGGGGAGTAGGCGGCGTTCGCCCTCACCCCCCGGCCCCCTCTCCCAATCCTGGGAGAGGGGGAGTGGCCAGGGGCAGCGATAGCGCTCTTCGGGCATTCGGACTGGGTCATAGCAGCGGAGTCCTCGGGCCGCTACCGGACAAACCCCGGCCCGAGATCTGGAAGAGCAGCGCATTGTTCGAGGCGGGTCCCCCCTCTCCCAGGATTGGGAGAGGGGGACAGGGGGTGAGGGCTTTTGACCGCCAGCCAGCCAGCGGAGACGATCGCGACGCTCGGCGTCGTCGGGGCCGGGACGATGGGCGCGGGGATCGCGCAGCTCGCGGCGTCGCGCGGCGACGCCGTGGTCCTCTACGACGTGGGCGAGGATCTGCTGGCGCGCGCGCGCGAGGGGATCGGGGCGCGGTACGCGCGCGACGTCGAGCGCGGCCGGCAGACGCGGGAGGAGGCGGACGCCGCGCTCGGCCGGATCCGGGCGACGACGCGCCTGGCGGACGTCGCGGGCGCGCAGGCCGTGATCGAGGCGGCGCCGGAGGACCTGGCGCTCAAGCGCGAGATCTTCGCGGAACTGGACCGCCTCTGCCCGCCCGAGACGATCCTCGCCTCCAACACCTCCTCGCTCTCGATCACCAGCATCGCCGCGGCCTGCCGCCACCCCGCGCGCGTCGCCGGGATGCATTTCTTCAATCCCGCGCCGGTGCTGCCGCTGGTCGAGGTGATCAGCGGCGCGGCGACGGCGGAGGCTACCGCGGAGGCGGTGGCGGCGCTGGCGCGGCGGCTGGGCAAGACGCCGGTCCGCGCGCTCGACACGCCCGGTTTCATCGTCAACCGCGTGGCGCGGCCCTTCTACGGCGAGGCGCTGCGCATCCTCGACGAGGGGATCGCCGGCCCGGCCGAGATCGACCGCATCGTGCGCTCGGCCGGCTTCCGCATGGGCCCGTTCGAGTTGATGGACCTGATCGGCGTGGACGTCAACTTCGCCGTGACGCGCTCAATCTACGAGGCGACCTTCCAGGAGCCCCGCTACCGCCCGTCGCCGCTCCAGGCGCGGCTGGTCGCGGCGGAGCGGCTCGGCCGCAAGAGCGGCCGGGGCTTCTACCGCTACGAAGACGGCCGCCCGGTGGCCGAGCCGTCCCCCGACCCGCTGGCGGAGGTCGCGCCGCTCGACCGCCCGGCGAACGTCCTGCTCGCCGGGCAGGGCCCCGCGGCCGACGACCTGGCGCTGGCGTTGCAGGACGCCGGGCAGCAGGTGACGGTCTACGCCGGCGAGGTCTCGGCCGCGCTGGAGGGCGCGGGCATCCCGCGCGCGCGGCGCCTGCGCGATGTGCTGCTGACGACGACGGTGGCGATCGAGGCGACGCTAGGCCCGCACGACCTGAAGCGCGCCTACTGGTACGAACTTGACGAGACGCTGCCGCCGCACGTGCCGCTGCTGGCGCTCGCGCTCGGCCACAGCGCGACCGAACTCGGATCGTGGAGCGCGCACCCCGCGCGGGTCGTCGGCTTCGGCTACGTCGGCCGCTTCGCCGACGCACCACTCGTTGAACTGGCGCCCGGCGCGCTCACCGGCGTGGACACGGTACAGCGCGCGGCGGCCTTCCTGCGCGGGCTCGGCAAGGAGGTCGCCGCCGTCGGCGACCAGCCCGGCCAGGTGCTCACGCGCATCCTGAGCATGCTCGTCAACGAGGCGGCGTTCGCCGTCGAGGAAGGCATCGCCACGCCGGCCGACGTCGACACCGCGGTGCGCCTCGGCCTGAACTACCCGCGCGGCCCGCTGGAGTGGGGCGACGCGCTCGGCCTCGACCGCGTCGTCGCCGCGCTCGACGGCCTGCGCGCCTACTACGGCGAAGAGCGCTACCGCGTCGCCCCGCTCCTGCGCCGCGCGCTCCTGGCAGGTCAGGCGTTAGGCGTTAGGCGTTAGGCGTTAGGAGACAGACGATAGACAATAGACGGTGGACGGTAAGGGACCGGGCACGGACAGCGGCACCCGGATGAGCAAACGCCCTGCCCGAGACCCCTAACGCCTAACGCCTAACGCCTAACGCCTACAACCCCACGCCCTGCCAGGGCGCGTCGGTCTCGACCAGCTCGGTCAGGACGCCGCCGCAGGAGCGCGGGTGGATGAAGGCGACGCGCCAGCCGGCGTGCAGGCCGGGGCGGGGCGCCTCGTCGAGCAGTTCCAGCCCGGCGGCCCGGCAGGCGTCGAGCGCGAGGCCGATGTCGCCGACCTCGTAGGCGACGTGGTGGATGCCGGGCCCGCGCTTCTCCAGGCCCCGCGCGATCGGGCCGTCCGGCGTCAGCGGCGCGAAGACTTCGAGCAGCGTCCCGCCCGTATCGATCAAGATCGCGCGGATGTCGTGCTCCGACGACTCGTGCGGCTCGTCGCCCGTGAAGCCGAGGAAGTCGCCGTAGAAGCGGCGCGCCTCGTCCAGATCGCGGACGAGCACCCCCAGGTGGTGCAGACGGAGCACCGGCAGACCGCCCGGACGTTCCATGACCCCTCCTCCCGCGCCGCTCCGGCCGCGCCTCCCCGGCGGCGTCCGGCGACGCCGTCCGCATCGAGCATACCACGCGTGGGGCCATGCATTCGCGCGCGCCGCACGATGGGGTAGAATGCGGCGCGGCCTTGAACCCAGTCCGCGCAGGCGGACTTCGTGGCCCGCAGGCCGATAGGCGCGACTTCAGTCGCCAGCCCGCCTGAACGCCACCCAGGAGCGCCGTGTGAAAGCCCTGTTCGTGATCCTCGACACCCTGCGCCGGGACTACCTGGCGCCCTACGGCAACGAGTGGGTCCACACGCCCAACATCGCCCGGCTGGCCGCGCGGTCGGTCGTCTGCGACAGCCACTGGGCCGGCTCGCTGCCCTGCATGCCGGCGCGGCGCGAGTTCATGACCGGGCGGCACAACTTCCTCGAACGGGGCTGGGGGCCGCTGGAGCCCTTCGACGACGTCCTGCCCCACCTGCTGCGCCAGGTCGCCCCGCGCCCGGTCTTCTCCCACCTCATCACCGACCACTACCACTACTTCTACCTCGGCGGCGAGGGGCACAACAACAGTTTCGACTCCTGGCAGTTCGAGCGCGGCCAGGAGAGCGACCTCTGGGTCAGCCGCGTCGACCTCCCCGCACTGCCGGAGAGCCTGAATCGCCGGGTGCGGCGCGAGCAGAACGCGCTCAACCGGCTGGCGCAGCGCGAGGAGCGCGAGTTCTCCGGCCCGCGCTGCGTCGAGCACGCCGTCCGCTGGCTCCACGACAACGAGGGCAGCGACGGCTGGCTCCTCCAGCTCGAACTCTTCGACCCGCACGAGCCCTTCTACGTCGTCCCGGAGTACCTGGCGCTCTACGGCGACACCTGGGACGGCCCGCTCTACGACTGGCCCGACTACGGCGTCTGCAAGGACGACCCCGCGGCGATCGCGCACATCCGCAACTGCTACGCCGCGCTCCTGACGATGACCGACCGCTGGCTCGGCCGGCTCTGGGACGCGCTCGACGCGCTCGACCTCTGGCGCGACACGCTGGTCGTGCTGACGACCGACCACGGCTCGATGCTCGGCGAGCACCAGTACTGGATGAAGAACGCGATGCCCGTCTACAACGAGATCGCGCGCATCCCGCTGATCGTCCACCTGCCCGGCGACCGCCGCGCCGGGGCGCGCGTCGCGACGCTGACGCAGTCGACCGACCTGATGCCGACCTTCCTCGACTGGTTCGGCGCGCCGCGCCCGCCCCATCTGCACGGCGCCTCGCTGCGCCCCGCGCTGGAGGCCGGCGAGCCGGTCCACGATTCCGTGATCTACGGCTACTTCGGCATGGCGCTCAACGCGACCGACGGGCGCTACACCTACTTCCGCAACCCGCTCGCGCCGGACGCCACGGTCTACGCCTACACCGCCATGCCGACCGGCTTCCACGACTTCCTGCCGCGCGAGCAACTGGCGCAGGCCGAGGCGGGGCGCTTCCTCGGCCACACCTACAACATCCCGGTCTTCAAGATCCCGCAGTCGGTCCCGGCGCCGCTCGGCTACGGCGAGGGGGAGCACTACGCGCCGCGCCACGAGCTCTACGACCTCGCCGCGGACCCGGCGCAGGAGCGCCCGCTCGCCGACCCGGCCGTCGAGGCGCGCTTCCGCGACCTGCTGCGCGCCCAGCTCGCGCGGGTCCAGGCCCCGCCCGAACACCTCACCCGACTCGGCCTCTGACGGGGAGGCGTTAGGCGTTGGGCGTTAGGCGTTGGGGGACGGCGCATCGGAGTGGCTCGGGAGGAGAGTGCCCCATGTTGGCCGACGGCGATCAACAAGAGGCCTTATCATGCGGCACCTGCCGGGCCAATCGCGGCGAGCTGGCCGCGCCCGGCGGCGTGATCTACCAGGATGCGCTCTGGCGGCTGGAGCACGTCATCGAGCCGCTGCCGCTGGCGGGCTGGCTCGTGCTGAAGCCGCTGCGCCACGTCGAGGCGTTCGCCGACCTCACCGCCGACGAGGCGGCGACCTTCGGCCCGCTCGTCCGGCGCGTCACCGCCGCGATGACCGACGCGCTCCACCCGGCGAAGGTCTACCTCTGCCAGTTCTCGGAGGCGCGCGGCTTCGCGCACATCCACTTCCACCTGATCCCGCGCTTCGCGGAGACGCCGCCCGAGCGGCGCGGGCCGGACGTCTTCACCCTACTGAGCGAGGCGTCGCGCGAGGGGCGCAACCTCGTCCCCGTCGAGGCCGCCGAGCGCGCCGCCGCCGCCATCCGCGAGCGCCTGCACGCCGCGCCCTGACCGCCACTACCCGACTATCCGACCACCCGACTACCCCCCCTCCTTCTGCCCGACTGCCCGGCTCACCTCACCACGACCGCTCGGCCGCGAGGAGGGCCGCGTCGGGCGCGTCGGGCGCGGGGCGGCCGGGGGCGACGGGGAGATCGACCGGGATGCCCGCGCCCTCGACGCAATGCCCCTGGCGGTCGAACGTGAGCGCCGTGCTCACCGTCAGTTGCAGCCCCGGCAGCAGCCGCAGCGTGCGCGGCCGGCCGCTCCCGCCGCCGCTCGGCTCGCCGACGACGCGGACGTGCGGCAGCCCCTGGAGGCCCAGGAGCGCGTCCTCGCTGGCGGAGTAGGTCAGCGGGTCGGTCAGGAAGCGGACGGGGCCGCGCCAGCGGTCGCGCTCGGGCGCCGGCTCGCCGGCGATCTCGGCCGGTGGGGCGAGGCCGCCGGTCCCGTCGGAGAAGCGGACGCTGCCGCAGACGATGGGCTCGCGGAGGAAGCGGTCGCGGAAGGCGAGCGCGGCGACGAGGTTGCCGCCGACGTTGCCGCGCAGATCCACGATGAGCCGGCCGGCCCCGGCCAGGTCCGCGAACGCCGCGTCGAGCGCGGCGGCGAAGTCCGGGCCGGCGCGCCAGGACGCGACGCGCAGATAGCCGGACCCCGACGGCAGGCGGCGCCAGGAGACGGGCGGGTAGGGCGGGTCAGCCGCCGGCGCCTCGGTCCAGGTGCGCACCTCGCCGCGCGGGGAGCGCGCCGCGAGGTCCCGCGGGACGCCGACCGGGCCGGCGAGGAGGCGATAGCCGGCCATCAGCGGCCGCGCGTGGGCGGGCGCGCCGGTGCGCGCCCACCAGCCGGCCGCGTCGGCGTCGAGAAGGATATCGCCCGGCCGCACCCCGGCCTCCCACGCGGCGGTGCCGGGCGGCACGCGCACGAACGTCGCCGTGTCGCCCTCAACCCTGACCGTATAAGGCAACGACACCGGCGCCGGGCGCGGCTTCGCCCAGGTGTGCGCGTCCTGCAACTCGGCCAGCCACGTCTGGAGCGCCGGGAGCGGGTCGGCGGCAGCGCGCACTCGCCCCACGTGGCGCGCGCAGATCGCCGCCCAGTCGAGGTGGCGGAGGGCGAACGCCGGGTAGGTGCGCCCGACTTCGACGACGAGACGCGCGATCGCCTCGTCGCGGTCGCGGCAGTCGGCCGCGGCGACCTCGTCGCGGCCGTCGAGCGCGAGCGTGCGGAGCAGGTTCAAGGTCTCGCGGATGCCGTCGAGGCCCGGCGCGTCGGCGATCAGGACGCCCCGCGCGCGGTCGAGCCAGAGGCGCGCGCGGCCGTCGCGCGGGTAGGCGTAGCGGGTGAGGTCGGGGTTGGCGGCGGCCGGGCCGATCAGCCAGCGCGGCCCGGCGCCGGGGTCGGCCGCGACGAAGGACACCGGCGCCCCGAGTTCCACCGCCAGTTCCGCCCGCTCCCGCCGCAGCAGCGCGGCCAGGTCCGCCAGCGCCCGCGCGCCGCCCTCTCCGAGCGCCCGGCCGTCGCGCGGCAGCACCACCGCGACCTCGCCCGCACCCGCGAAGGGCCGCGGCGGCGCGGGTTCTCGCCCGCCTTGCGCTATTTCCCCGACCATTCCACACCTCCGCCCGCACAGACCTCGCCGGCCCGCTCCCGCGGCCGATCGTACCCGTCCGCTATGGCGGGGACAAGTGGCGGCACATCTCAGCGATCGGTACAAGTGAGGCACGAGGGGGAGGCACAAGGGAGAGAGATGGCTTGGTTTTGTGGGACGCGCTGGCGACTGAAGTCGCGCCTCTCGGCGCTGCGGCGCCACGGAGCCCACCTGCGCGGGTGGATCTCGCCCGACGTCCCAGCCCGGCTTGGCCGGGCTTCGTGGCGAGCGGAGCGAACCGAGAGGCGCGACTTCAGTCGCCAGCGCTTCTCCGCAGTTTACCCCCGCCCGCTGGCCTCCTCCTTCAGCGGGAAGGTGACGCGCTCGCCGGTGCGCGCGGCGCGGTAGATCGCCAGGATGATCTCGATCGCCTTGCGCGCCTCCTCGCCGGGGACGGGCGGCTGCCGGCCATCGCGCAACGCCGCGAAGATCGCGCGGAACTGGCGCTGGTGCGCCGCGCCGAAGGGTTCGTCAGCCCCCACGCCGGCCGTGAGCGCTAGATCCTCCGGCGTGAGCAGGTCGGCCTCGCGGGACGGGTGCCAGGCGGTCAGTTGCACGCCTTCGAGCGTCGCGGAGCCCGCGGTGCCGCGGATCTCGACCCGGACCGGCCAGTTGCGCTCCGCCGCGGTCGTCCCCTGGATCGTGCCGAGCGCGCCACTGGCGAAGCGCACCGCTGCGCTGGCGACGTCCTCGGCCTCGATCTCGTGCTCGAGCGTGGCGGTGTAGGCGGCGAGGCTGTCGAGCGGGCCCATCAGCCACTGGAGCAGGTCGATCGTGTGGATGCTCTGGTTCATCAGCGCGCCGCCGCCGTCGAGCGCCCAGGTGCCGCGCCAACCGCCCGTCTCGGCGTAGTAGTCGGCCGAGCGATACCAGTGGACGAAGGCGTTGCCGAGCACCGGCGCGCCGAAGAGGCCGGCCTCCATCGCGCGCTTGAGCCGCAGCACGTCGGGGTTGAAGCGGTTCTGGAAGATCACCGCGAGGTGGACGCCGGCGTCGCGGCAGGCGGCGATCATCCGGTCGGCCCCGTCCAGCGTGATCGCCATCGGCTTCTCGGTGACGACGTGCTTGCCGGCGCGCGCCACCGCCACGGCCTGGTCGGGGTGCATCCCCGACGGCGTGCCGAGCGTCACCACGTCCACGTCGGACCGGGCCAGCAGCTCGTCGAGGCTGGCGCACCAGTCCGCCCCGCATTGCGCCGCCAGCGCCCGCCCCACGTTCTCGCGCGGCTCGGCGATGGCGACGATCCGCGCCTCCTCTAGCCCCCCGATCGCGCGCGCGTGGACCGCGCCGATCGTGCCCGCGCCGACGATACCGACACCGAAATCCGCCACCACGCCCCTCCCTCGTTCCACCGCGCGCCGGCCCGCTGCCGGCGCCGCCCGTCACCGCCAGGGAATGTCGAGTTCCCGCAGGAGCGCCTTGAACGCCTGCGCCGCCTCGCCGAAGAGCGCCGGGCCGCTGAACCCCGAGAACTGCCCGGCCGCCTTCAGGTGCGGCTCCAGCGAGAAGAAACCGTCGAAACCGGAGTCGTGGAGCGCCGCGAGCGTCTCCCGCACCTCGCCGTCGCCCTGGCCGGCGGGGACGACCCGGCCCTCGTCGCGCCGCGCGTCCTTGACGTGGACGTAGGCGATGTAGGGGCGCAGCAGGTCGTAGCCCTCGGTGTAGGGCCGCACGCCGCAGAGGACGAAGTTGGCCGGGTCCCAGGCGGCGCGCAGGAGTGGCGAGTCGAGCGCCGCCAGGAGGTCGCGGCAGCGGGCCGGGGTGTCGCCGTAGATGCCGCGCTCGTTCTCGTGCAGCAGCGTCACGCCCGCGCCGTCGGCCGCCTCCACCAGCCGCCCGAGGCGCGAGAGGACCTCGTCGCGGTAGCGCGCCGGGTCGTCGCCTTCCGGGATGTAGAACGAGAAGATGCGGACGAAGGGCGCGCCCATGACGTGCGCGGCGTGGAGCGCGCGCTTGAAGTCCTCCAGGTGCGGCGCGAAGTCGTCGGCGACGCCGATCTTGCCGATCGGCGAGCCGATCGACGAGACGCCCACGCCCTGCCGGTCGAGCGCCTGCCGGACGCGCGCCAGTTCGGCGTCGTCCAGGCGCAGGACGTTCTTGCCCCAGACGGCGCGGAGTTCCAGATAGCGGAGCGACTCCCGCGCCAGCGTGTCGAGTTGCTCGTCCAGGTCGGGCGAGATCTCGTCGGCGAACCCGGTCAGCGTCCACATGGCGGCGTCCTCATCGTGCGGCGGTGGCCCTCACCCCCCGACCCCCTCTCCCAATGCCGGGAGAGGGGGAGCCCGCCTCGAACGGGGTGCCGCTCTTCCAGATCCGAAGCCAGGAAGAGCAGCGCCCGTACACTCAGAGTCACCCCCTCTCCCAGGATTGGGAGAGAGGGGACGGGGGGTGCGGGCCGCCGGCCTACGGCAACCCCGTCACGAACGCGCCGCCGTTCGGCGTGCCGACGCCGGTCGCGTCGTCCCAGCCCGGCGCGATCGCCAGCGAGGTGTCCATGTTCGTCGTGCGCAGCGACGTGATCTTCGCGCTGCAGTCGGCGTTGGCGCAGTCGTTGCGCAGGACGGCGACCTTGCCGCTCGGCGGGACACCCGGCAGCGCGCTGGTCGGGGTCGCGCCGACGTCGCGGAAGGCGCCCGACCCCGCGCGGCTGTAGATCGCCGGGTTGGCGAAGCCGTGCGGGTGGCCGGCCTGCTGGTCGGCCAGCGCCATCATTCCGGCGAAGAGCGGCGACGACAGGCTGGTGCCGCCGTAGCGCGTCGTCGAGATCACCACCGTCCCGTCCGGGTTCGTCGTCGACTCCCAGACCGGGAAGCCGGTCTGCGGATCGCCGTTCATCGCCACGTCGGGGATGGCGCGGGTGGTGATGGACGAGGGCACGACGCCGGCCTGGTACGACGGCTGCGCGAAGAGCCGGCTGATGCCGCCGCCGCCGCCGTAGAGGAACGGACCGGGCGCGGCGGGCGACCACTTCTTGCCGTCCCAGGTGGTCTTGTGCGTGCCCCAGGCGACCTCGAAGAGGTAGTTGTTGGCCTGGCCCACGCCGAGCGACGTGCCGCCGACCGCCGTCACGAAGGGGCTGATCGCCGGCCAGTCGGGGGTGACGTAGCCGACGGTCGCCGACTCGTCGCCGCCGTCGCCGGAGGAGAAGTAGACGCCGATCCCCTCGGCGGCGGCCTGCATGAAGATCTGCTCCTGGGGGATGATGAAGCCGGGCGGCAGGAGTTCGGTGGGGAAGCCGTAACTGTTGGTGATGATGTTGGCCAGGTGGCGGTCGACCGCGTGGTTCATCGCCGCGTCGAGATCCTGGAAGTTATTCGGCGCGCCGATGAAGACGATCTTCGCGCCCGGCGCCATCGCGTGGACCGCCTCGACGTCGAGCGTCTCTTCGCCGTACCAGCCCTGCGGGTCCTGCTTCTGCCCCCGCTCGGGGTGGCGGTAGGTGCCGGGGGCGACGACCTGCTGGAGGTTCACCGGCGGCAGGCCGTAGGCGCTGGAGAAGGCGTTGGCGTCGGCGACGATCGTCGGCGAGGCGTAGGCGTCGATGATCGCGACCGT
>DASSSV010000055.1:0-3280 GCA_035708265.1 Thermomicrobiales bacterium
CTCGACCAGCTCGACGGTGTCGCCGCTCTCGCGGCTGGCGTACTTATGCGTCTTGGCGACTGCGATCTGTATCTCGAACAACATCGGCGAATGACGAATGACGAATGATGAGGGGCCGACCACGGAGTCCGCCCGCGCGGACTAAAGACGAGGTTACGTCCCAACCCGCGGCGGCGGGTTTCGCGGCGAGCGAGAGCGAGCCTCTGGCGGCGATTTCAATCGCCGGCGCGGGCGCGCTTTCAACCGCGGGTATCCCCCAGCCGGGTGCCAATCAGCCAGGCGACTCCGCGCCGCCAATCAGACTCTCCCACAGCTCGGTCGCCGCGGCCAGCATGTCCGGTGTCAGTTCCTCGTCGCCGGCCAATTCGACCGTGATGGCGCTCGCGTCGTCGGGCCAGAGACCGCCGAGCGGGGCCAGGGTCGCGGCGGCGAGGGCCGCGTAGCGCTCGACCTTGCGCGCGCGGTCCGCCTCCTCGACGCAGGCACGGAAGAGCGCCAGATATTCCGGGTCGCGCGCTGCCAGGTGGCGCAGCGCCCCCTTCTCGCCGGGCCACGGCTCGCGCCGCACCGTGAAGTACGCGGGCAACAGCTCGGCCACACCGTAGAGGAGCCGGTACTCGACGGTCAGGCCATAGAGCGGATCGTCCGACGCCGCGATCCGGCGCGTCTGCCGCACATTGTAATTGACCTTGAACCACGCCGCGTAGACGTCGCGCTCGCGCTGCGGCACGACGCGCCCGACCGCCCGCGCCCGCTCCTGCGCCGCGCGCAGGCGCCCCGCGCGGTCGAACGCGATCCGACCATACTGGAGCCAGCCGAGTTGCGTCGCCGCGATCGTGTCGGCGGGGACGGCGGCATCGCCGGCCAGCCGCTCGACCGCCACCAGCGTAGCGAAGTAGACCTCGGTCAGCCGGCCCGCGACCCGCGTCACGCCGAGCCAGAGTGGCGCCGGCAACTCGGCCAGCACGACGAAGAGGTCGTAATCGCTCGCCGGCGTCAGCGCCCCCTCGCCGGCCGAGCCCATCACGACGACGCCCTCGACGGCCGGGTGCCGCGCCAGTTGCGCGACCAATCCATCGAGCGACGAAGTACGAAGTACGAAGTACGAACGCTGGGCTGCGGGGTATGGATAGCGCACGGGCGGGGCTGCGGATGCGTCATCCTCGGCAGCCCGCTCATCGCTCATCGCTCGCCGCTCAGCACTCGTTCGTACTTCGTCATTCGTACTTCGTCATTCGCCTCAGCGGGTCGCGTAGTTCTTCGCGTACCACTCGGCGAACTCGCCCGCCTTGATCGGGCGCCACCAGTCCTCGCGGGCGGCATACCAGTCGATCGTCTCGGCGAGCATGACGCTGAAGTCGTGGCGGGGCTCCCAGCCGAGCGCCTCGGTCTTGGCCGTATCGAGCGCGTAGCGGCGGTCGTGGCCGGGGCGGTCGGCGACGTGCTGGAGGAGGCTGTGCGGCTTGCCGAGGCGGTCGAGGATCAGTCGGGCGACGTCGAGGTTGACCTGCTCGTTGCCGCCGCCGACGTTGTAGGCTTCGCCGGTCGCGCCGCGGTGCAGCACGAGGGCGATGCCCGAGCAATGGTCGCGCACGTAGAGCCAGTCGCGCCGCTGCTGGCCGTCGCCGTAGATCGGCAAGGGGCGATCCTCCAGCGCGTTGGTGATCATCAGCGGCATGAACTTCTCGGGGTACTGGTAGGGCCCGAAGGTGTTGGAGCCGCGCGTGATGACCGCGTCGAGCCCGTGCGTCTCGACGTAGGCGTTGACCATCATCTCGCCGCCCGCCTTGGCGGCCGAGTAGGGGTTGCGCGGGCGCAGGCGGTCGTCCTCGCGCGAGGCGCCGCCCGCGGGCAGATGGCCGTAGACCTCGTCGGTGCTGACCTGCAGGAAGCGGGCGACGCCGTGCCGCCGCGCGGCCTCCAGCAGCACCCAGACGCCGAAGACATCGGTCTGGATGAAGCCGCCCGGGTCATGCAGCGAACGGTCGACGTGGCTGTCGGCGGCGAAGTTGACGACGGCGTCGCAGCCCTGCATCGCCCGGTCGATCGCCTCGGTGTCGGCGATGTCGGCCTGCACGAAGGAGTAGCGCGGGTCGCCCTCGAGGTCGGCCAGGTTGGCGAGGTTGCCCGCGTAGGTCAGTTTGTCCACGACGACGACCCGGTACGCGGGATAGGTCTCCAGCAGATAGTGGACGAAGTTGGAGCCGATGAAGCCGGCCCCGCCCGTCACCATAACCCGTCGAAATTGCCGCTCCGCCACGACGATGCTCTCCTCGCGCACCACGTCGGTCGCTCTCGCGCGCCCGCGCGCCGCGCGCAGGCACGGGAGATGATAGCATCGGCGCGACGGCGCGCCAAACGTGGGAGCGTGGGAGCGTGAGGCCGCAGCTGGGGGCCGCCGCGCATAGTTACGTCCCAGCCCGCCGGGTACCCGCTGGGCGTGGGCCTCGTGGCCGCGGGGCGTCAGGCGCGGCCCCATCCCGGGAACGACGCGGCCGCCGGCCGAGAAGCGGAAGTGTAGGCATGGACGCGGCGCCGCCCACGCGGCCGGTGGTCAACATCGTCGGGGTGCGGACTGCGCTCGGCCCGGTCCATCGCGACCTCTACCCGGCCTACCAGCGCTGGCTCAACGACTTCGCGACGCTGCGCACGATGAACATCACCCCGGCGCCGCTGACGGCGGAGCAGGCGGCGGCCGACGTCGAGCACGACCGCGCCGGGGGCAACCACGTCCTCTTCGTCGTCTACGAGACAGCGTCCTGGCGGCCGATCGGCGCCGGCGGCTGGTCCGACATCGACTGGCGCAACCGCACCGCCGACCTGGTGCTGGCGATCTGGGAACCGGTGTTCCGCGGGCGGGGCCACGGCACCGAGGCGACGCGGCTTCTGCTGGACCACGCCTTCACCGCCCTCGGCCTGCACAGCGCGGCGCTGCGGGTGGACGAGTTCAACCTCGCGGGCATCCGCGCCTATCGGAAGGCCGGGTTCCGCGAGTGCGGCCGGCGCCGCCAGTGTCAGTCCATGGGCGGGCGGCTCTGGGATGTCATCTATATGGAGGGCCTGGCGCGCGAGTTCGTGAGCCCGATCCTCGGCCGCGTCTTCGTCCCGGACGCGCCGCGCGCATGAGCGCGGGACGCGAAAAAGGCCGGGGCGCGTTGTGCGCCCCGGCCCTGCCCTTTGGCGCTGTCTGGTCCGGGCGGCGCGGGGGGCGGGCCGCCGCGAGCGTGGCGGGGGCTGGGGATCCGCCGGCCGCCGGGGGGCAGCCCGATGGAGGGGCGCG
>DASSSV010000056.1:0-2050 GCA_035708265.1 Thermomicrobiales bacterium
CAGTAAGAAACGGGAGACGATCTGGACCGGCTACAAAGTCCACTTCACGGAGACCTGCGATGACGACCTGCCGAGCATCGTCACCGATGTGGACACGACGGCTGCGACGACGGTCGACCATGCGGTGACGGCGGCGGTCCAGGCGCGCTTGGCGGCCCGCGGCCTCACTCCGCGTGAGCACCTCGCGGACACGAGCTACGTCACGGCTGACCACCTGGTCACGAGCCGGACGGAGTATGACTGCACCCTGCTCGGCCCGATCCACGAGGACTACAGCCGGCAGGCAAGAGCGGGCGCGGGCTTCGGCGGCGCGCAATTTGCGATCGACTGGGAGCGGGAGCAGGCGATCTGCCCGCAAGGGAAGGCCAGCAGGATCTGGAAGCCCACGCAGGACCGCGGCGGCCACGAGATCATCAACATCGGCTTCGATTCCGCCGACTGCCGCGACTGCCCGGCGCGCCAACGGTGCGTGTCCTCCGGCTGCGAGCGCGCCCTCTCGATCCGGCCCCGCCCGCTGTACGAGGCGCTCCACGACGCCCGGCGGCGACAGCACACGCCGGAGTTCCGCGAGCAGTATCACGCTCGGGCCGGGATCTAGGGGACGTTCTCCCAGGGCGTCGGCCTCGGCGACCTGCGCCGGACGCGCTACCGCGGCCTGGCCAAGACGCGGCTCCTGCACCTGCTCATCGCCACGGCGCTCAACGTCCTGCGCGTGGCGGCCTGGCTCGCCGAGCGCCCGCGCGCCCAGACCCGCACCTCCGCCTTCGCGGCCCTCGCCCCGGCGGGGTGCTAGCGGTTCCGCTCGTGGCGAGGGTTCGCCAGCAGCATCTTGTGATTAGACCATCTACCGGCGCTACCGGCTGTGGCGCGCGGGGGGACGCTGGCAGCGCATCGCCGCCGCCCTCGGAATCGAGGAGCGCGAAGTGGCGCTGTAGGGGCCAGTTTCGCCGGCTCGGCCGGGGGCGCGCGGCGGCCCCCGGCCCCCGCCCCGAGCGGTCCAACCGGGGCGGACCCGGCCGCCGATCATGGCGGCGCCCGATGCGGCAGCGGGTCGCCCTGGGCCAGCGGCGGGCCCTGACGCCAGCGGCGCCAGGGCGCCGACAGGGGTAGTGCCTGGCGCGCGACGAGCCGCCCTGGGTATACGCGTATGGCGAACCGGCCGGAGCAGCGCAAGGGCGTGCGAACGAGCCCAGACCGCACCGGTCAGCAGCACCAGCCAGGGGACGCCTGCACGGCCTCGCCCTACGACTCGCGCACTACCCGCCGAGAGCCGCCCTCTATCGATCTTTTTATACTGCTCTTTTTATATCGAGAGATTTGTGGTATACTGGGAGCTCACGGGAGGCGACTCCCAGAGAAAGGCTCGGCCCCGCATGTATGTCCACATCGTCCCCACAACCTTCGCCCCGCGCGAGGACGCCTGGCACCGCACCGAAGACAACCTCGCCCTCATGGACCAGCTCTTCGCCGAGCGCTTCGTGCGCCCGGGCGCGGCTCGGCCCAACCCCTACGCCCTCCCCGTCAACGCCTACGTCGCCGGCGAGGAGTTCACGGTCGAGGCCCTGCTGCCGGGGATCAGCCCGGAGGACGTCCGGGTCACCCTCGAGCGGGGCGTCCTCACGCTCGCGGCCACACGCCACGGGCCGACCCCGGCCAGCGCGCCGGACGGGCAGACCTGGTACGCCTACGAGTTCGCCCCGGGCGCGTTCAGCCGCGCGCTGCGCCTGCCGTTCCCGGTGGCCGACGAGGGCGTGACCGCGGCCTTCGCCCACGGCCTGCTGACGATCACCGCCCCGAAGGCCGCGGCGGCCAGGGCGCAGACGATCCCGATCGGCGGCGGCCAGCCGCGGGCGCAGCTCCCCGCGCCGGCGACCGACTGATCCACCACCTCCGGGCCGCCGGCGATGCCCGCCACCGGGTGGCGGGCATCGCCGGTGTCGCGCCGACACTGGGCACCGCGCGACGCATCCCGGGCGACGACGCGGCGGCCACGCCTGGTGCACGCGTGGTGATGAGCGTGTCCGCCCTGACGACGTTATACAGATTGGTT
>DASSSV010000057.1:0-4915 GCA_035708265.1 Thermomicrobiales bacterium
CCCGGGTCGGCCGCGCCTGGCTCCGCCGCGCGCAGGACCGGGTGCAGCTCGCGCGGGAAGAGGCTCTCCAGCCGCCCCACCGCCGCCCCCAGCGCCTCGCCGTCGACCCCGGCCAGCGCGGCGCCCGCGCGCACCGCCAGCAGCAGGGCCAGTGCTTCCTCGAACGAGAACGACGCGGCCGGCAGCCGCGGCACCCGCGCGAAGTAGTACCCCTCCCGCGCGTGCTCCAGCTCGAAATGCAGCCAGTGCTTCAGGATCTCCAGATCCTTCGTGATCTGCCGCTCCGAGACCTCGTACTCCGCCGCCAGCCGCTTCCGCGTCCACTGGCGCGGCGCGTTGGCGATCCGCTGCACCAGATCGAGCAGCCGCGCCGTCCGCCGGGTCTCCTGTAAGTTCTCCATCGCGTCCCCCCTCGGTGCCCCGCCGCCGGCGGTCGCGCCATCATCCCGCTGCCCCGGCTTTTCCCCGTCATACCACGCGAGCGGGAACCCTCTGGTTCCCGCCGCCCGGCTCCAACGTGGCCGCCGCGTAGCCCCACTCATGCATACGCCCGTAAGGCTGTCGGCATCACCGCCAGCGCCGGGCATCCGGCCGCGCGCCCCCCGCCGCGCTCTGCGATACTGGCGGCCGATCATGCCGGACGTCGCACGGCCGCCGCGAGGCGAGAAGGGAGGAGACCATGAGCGGCATAGTCTTCGGGGCGATCGCGCCGCACGGCCACCTGGCGATCCGGGAGGCGTGCCCGCCCGAGCAGCGCGACCTCGCCGTCGCCACGCAGCAGGCGATGGCCGAACTCGGCCGCCGCTTCGCCGCCGCGCGGCCCGAGGCGGTGATCGTCTGCACGCCCCACAACGTCCACGTCGCGGGGCACTTCGCCGTCCTGACCGCCGGCAAGCTCACCGGCTCGCTGGCCGACTGGACCACCGAGCGAATCGAACTCCAGGTCGCCACCGACCGCGACCTGGCCCACGGCGCGCTGGACGCGCTCGCCGCCGCCGACCTCCCCGCCGTCGGCGTCAGCTACGGCGGCAACGACACCACCAGCGCGAACGCCCCGCTCGACTGGGGCGCGCTGATCCCCCTCTGGTTCATGGGCGGGCGCGCGACGCCCCCGGTCCCCGCCGTCGTCTTCTGCCCGGCGCGCGACCTCGGGCCGGAGGCGCACGTCCGCGCCGGCCGGGCGCTGGCGGAGGCCGCCGCGCGCTCCGGCAAGCGCGTCGCCTTCATCGCCAGCTCCGACCACGGCCACGCCCACCTCGCCGAGGGCCCCTACGGCTTCGACCCCGCCGCGGCCGACTACGACGGGCGTGTCGTCGACCTCGTGCGCGCCAACAACCTGGCCGGGCTCCTCGACCTCGACCCCGCGCTCGTCGGCGCGGCCAAGGCCGACAGCTACTGGCAGATGCTCCTCCTGCACGGCGCGCTCGGCGACGGCTGGCGCTCCGACTTCCTCTCCTACGAAGTCCCGACCTACTTCGGGATGCTCTGCGCCGCCTTCACGCCGGCGTAGCCACCGGGCGTGCGCCAAAACGATCGGCCGGCGGGGGCAACCCCGCCGGCCGATCGTTGATAACTGCCGTCTGCCGTCTGCCGTCTGCCGTCTACTCGCTACCGCACGAAGATCGGCGCCAGCACCAGGGTGATCGTCGCCAGCAGCTTAATCACGACGTGCAGCGACGGCCCGGCCGTGTCCTTGAACGGGTCGCCGACCGTGTCGCCGACGACCGCGGCGGCGTGTAGCTCCGAGCCCTTGCCCAGCGTCTCGCCGCCCTCATCCTTCATCCCGCCCGCCTCGATGAACTTCTTGGCGTTGTCCCAGGCGCCGCCGCCGTTGTTGAGCACATTCGCCATCAGGATACCGACCATCGTGCCGACCATCAGCGTGCCCGCCACCGCCTCGGCGCGCAGCAGCACCCCGACGACGATCGGCAGCCCCACCGCCAGCAGCCCCGGCAGGACCATCTCCCGCAGCGCCGAGCGCACGCTGATGTCGACGCAGCGCGCGTAGTCCGGCTCGGCCAGCCCTTCGAGGATCTTCGGGTTCTCGCGCCACTGGCGGCGCACCTCGGTGATCATGCCCTGCGCCGCGCGACCGACCGCGCGGATCGCAAACGAGGTGAAGAGGAAGATCAGCATCGCGCCGAGGAAGCCGCCGATGAAGACTTCCACCTTGCCCAGGTCGACGACGTGCGCCGCGTTCCAGATCGCCTGCCCGGTCGAAGTCGCGATCGTGTCCTTCGCCTTGCTCAACTCCAGGGTGCCGACCTCGTCGAGATACGCCGAGAAGAGCAGGAAGGCCGCCAGCGCCGCCGACCCGACCGCGTAGCCCTTGGTCAGCGCCTTGGTCGTGTTGCCGGCCGAGTCGAGCGCGTCGGTGACGTCGCGCACCTCTTCCGGCTGGTCGCTCAGCTCGACGATGCCGCCCGCGTTGTCGGTGATCGGGCCGAAGGTGTCCATCGCCAGGATGTAGGCCGCGCTCATCAGCATGCCCATCGTGGCGATCGCCGTCCCGAAGATCCCGCCGTGGGTCCCGCCGCCGAGCACGACCCGCTCGCCAAGTTGGTAAGCGAAGTAGAGGATGATCGCGATCACGATCGCCGGCAGGGCGGTCGTCTCGAAGCCGATCGCCAGCCCCGCGATGATGTTCGTCGCCGAGCCGGTCCGCGAGGCATCGGCGATCTGCTTGACCGGCCGGTAGGAGCCCGAGGTGTAGTACTGCGTGATGTAGACGAAGGCGATCGACATGACGATGCCGAGCAGGCCGCAGGCGGCGAACTCCAGCTTGCCGACCGGCAGCATCAGGTAGGCGATGACGACCATGAGGATCGCCGACAGCCCGGCGACCACGTAGTAGCCGCGGTTCAAGGCCGCCATCGGGTCGGTCATCCGCGCGTCCGGCCGCACGACCAGCACGCCGACCAGCGAGGCCATCAGGCCGAAGGAGAGGACCACCAGCGGGAAGAAGATCCAGGCGATGTTCCGGCTCGGGTCGGCCAGGAAGAGCGCGACGCCGAGGATCATCGCACCGATGTTCTCCGCCGCCGTCGACTCGAAGAGGTCCGCGCCGCGGCCGGCGCAGTCGCCGACGTTGTCGCCCACCAGGTCGGCGATCACGGCCGGGTTGCGCGGGTCGTCCTCCGGCAGCCCCGCCTCGACCTTGCCGACCAGGTCCGCCCCCACGTCGGCCGCCTTGGTGTAGATGCCGCCGCCGAGTTGGGCGAAGAGCGCGACGAACGACGCGCCGAAGGCGTAGCCGACGATCAGGAAGGGCGCCGTGTCGGGGTGCGAAACGCCGCCGAAGGCGTAGAAGATGGCGATCACGCCGAGCAGCGAGAGAGAGATGACCAGGAAGCCCGACACCGCGCCGCCGCGCAGCGCCACCGTCAGCGCCTCGCCGAGACTGCGGCGCGCGGCTGAGGCGGTGCGCTGGTTCGACTGCACCGCCACGAACATGCCGATGAAGCCCGACAGCCCGGAGCAGAAGGCGCCAACCAGGAAGGCGATCGCCGTGTGGATGCCCTGGTCCGCGCCCTTGAAGCCCCCGACCAGCAGGCCGATGATGATCGCCGCCACGACGGCCAGGGCCGCGATCGTCTGGTACTGCCGGCGCAGGTACGCCGTCGCACCCTGGTAGATCGCGTTGCCGATCCGCTGCATCTCCGGCGTCCCCCGGTCGCGCGCCAGCACGTCGCGCGCCAGGTAGAACGCGAAGATGACCGCCACGCCCCCCAGGATCGGCGCCAGCCAGATCAGTACGGTCTGAATTGTCACGCCCCCTCCTCAATGCTGCCGTACATGGCGCTGTCCCGGCGCCCGGCCCACCGGCCGGCCCCCGGCCCCCGACCCAATCCGCCGCCCCGCGGCCATCATCCCCGCCCGACTACGCCCCGGCGACCGGACGGCCCCAACCGCCCCGTTCGCCCACAGATATCGCGAAGGCACACCGGCCGGCCGGCCGGTGCGATTGCGAAGTTTATCACAACTGTGCCGGCGGTGTAAACGCGGCCCCGAGCCGGGCGCGCCCCGCCGTCCGGCACTGGCACCGGCGCCTGAAGGCGCGGCTCGGGGCCGCTGCGCGGCTCGAAGGCCGCCGCCGATCCCCCCACACGGCCGCCGCGCCACCTACTTGTGTGAGCGCCCGTCCAGCCCCGCTCCTCGTCAACCCGCGCAGGCGGGTTTCGCGGCGAGCGCGGCGCGGCCCCCAGCCGCGGCTTCAGCCGCCCGGCCCCCGCAGCGCGACACACCCCGCCCCGCTCGGCTATCATGGCGCGGTATTCGGACGGCGTCGCGGTAGAGAGTGAGAGGGAGCGATGGTGCAACTGACCGGCGGACAGGCCCTCGCGCAGTCGCTCGTGCGCGAGGGGGTGGAGACGATCTTCGGGCTGCCGGGCGCCCAACTCGACTGGGCCTTCGACGCGCTCTACCAGGTGCGCGACCGCATCCGCGTGATCCACACCCGGCACGAGCAGGCGACCTCCTACATGGCCGACGGCTACGCCCGCGCCACCGGCCGGGTCGGCGCCTGCCTGGTCGTGCCCGGGCCGGGGGTGCTCAACGCCGGCGCGGGCCTCGCCACCGCCTACGCCTGCGCCTCCCCCGTCCTCTGCCTGGCCGGGCAGATCGATTCCCACCTGATCGGCGGGATGCGCGGCGAACTGCACGAGATCAAGGACCAGCGCGCCGTCCTCGACACCGTGACCAAGTGGACCGCCCGCGCGCTGTCGCCGGAGGAGGTGCCGGGGTTAGTGCGCGAGGCGTTCGCGCAGTTGCGCAGCGGCCGCCCCGCGCCCGTCGGCCTGGAGATCCCGCCCGACGTCCTGATGCGCGCCGCCGACGTCACCCTGCTGGACCCGCAGCCGGTCGAGCGCCAGCCCGCCGACCACGCGCTCGTCAAGCAGGCGGCCGAACTCCTCGC
>DASSSV010000058.1:0-8066 GCA_035708265.1 Thermomicrobiales bacterium
CGGGGCCCATCCCGAACAGCAGGAACGCGAGCGCCTCGCGCGGATTGGCGAAATCGACCGCCGCGCCGCCGCCGCGCGCGGCGACGTCGTCGCCGCCCACCAGCAGGGCCTCCTCATGCGCGTAGGCGGTGCAGCCGACGAATTTCAAGAGGGTCGTGTAATAGACGTCGCTGACGTCGCGCTCGGGGAGGCCCAGGCGGCGGGCCAGGCCGGTGGCGACGAGGCAGGCGCGCAGCGCCTCCTCCGGCGGGAAGGCCATGCCGAGGTCGGTCACCAGGGAGAGCGCGGCCAGCAGGTCGGCCAGCCGGAGGCGCGTGCCAGGTGTGGCCTCGAGTCCCATCGCTCCGGCCCCTGCCAGATAAGTCGAGCGTCACGAGCGGGCGCGGGCGGCACGCCGCCGGCCCGGTTGCCGGCCATAGAGAGGGCCGCGCCGTAGCGGAATGGGCACCGGGCCGGCCCCCAACGCATTGACGGCCCACGGCCCACGGCCTACGCCACCGGCGGCCCGAAACTCCCCGTCTCGTGCTGCTCCGTGGCGATGCGCACCAGCATCCGCACCTGGGCCGTGCCGAGCCGGTAGGTCCGGTACTCGCGCCGCCGCTGCCCGGCCTGCGTGACCTGGATCAGCATCCCATGCGGCTGCTCGACCAGGCGGAGGTCGCGCAGGCCCTCGGCGTCCAGCACCCGGCCGACGGCGCGCAGGACTTCCTGGTAGGGGAGGCCGAGGCCGTTGGCGGGGCCGCCGGGCTGCCGCCCCTTGCCGCGGGACTGGTAGGCCCGGCGCAGGAGCGCGACCAATTCCTCGTCGCTCACGCGCAGCGTCTGGAAGCCGCGGGCCAGGTCGGCGGCCGGGCGGTACTGCACCGTCAGCCCCGTCTCCTGCTCGATCAGCCGGATGTCGCGGCTCCCGGCCGTGTCGAGGTGCCGCCCGAGCGCCCGGAGCACATCCTGATAGTCGGTGTGGTCGAGCCCGGCGAAGATGCGCATCGCCCGCCCCTCAGCCCTGCTGGCGCAGGTGGGCCATCAGCGTGGCCAGTTCGGCGGCCGGGATGTGCTCAGTGTGCTGCGTCAGGTCGTAGGCCGCGCCGCGCTCGGGGAGCTTCAGGCCGGTGACCTCGAACCCGTCCGCGACCTCGAGGATGCAGAGCCCGCGCCCGTCGTACCCGCGCTGGTCGAGCAGGTGGCCGAGCGCGCGCAGCCGCGCCTCGTTCGAGCCGTCCGGGACCGTCCGCCCCTCCCGCGGGGGCTGGTTACGCCGGAACATCGTCCCCCCCGTCCCTCACACGCCGCCGGCGCCGATCTTAGCACGCGCGCGCGGCGACTTCTACTGACCAGCCGGGCCGAACGTCCCGGACCCCTGGCGGGCGGGGCGGGCTATTGCGATGGTACGCCCGACCCGCTAGGGTAGAAGGTGCGATCACTCGCGCGACGACAAGGCCGGGCACGGCGAAGGATGGGCGTGGACCGATGCAGGTGACGGTATATCAGGACGGCGAACTCGCGGCCTCGTTCCGCTACGGCCGGCCACCGGCCTTCCATGGGGTCGCGGGTGAGGAGGTCCGGGCGCTGCTGGAGACACCTTGTCACTTCCGCAACCGCTGGACCGGCGAGGTCAGCGCGCGCCCGCGCGACGACACGCCGGAGTGGTGGGCTTCGACGATCCTGGGCGCCTGGCTGGGCGCCTACGGCTTCACGGTCGAGACGATCGGCCTGCCCCTGCGCCGGCCGGTCGCCAGCCTCGCGGCCGATTGACGGCGTGGGGCGTGGAGCGTGACGTCCTGGTAGGGATTCGGTAGTTGCCACGAATTCGTCGGGGCCGGCCCACGGGCTGGCCCCGTTGCTGTGCCGCCCGCCATGCGGGGCAGCACCCGGCATGGAGGCAGCCCCGCGAGGCCGGCCGCTCGCCCGACCCCGCGCCGGACTTCACGCTCCACGCTCTCACGCCCTCACGTCACAAATCGCGGCGCTGGAAGGCGAGGACGGAGAGGCCGACCAGGACGACGACGTAGGCGCCCGCGTAGTAGATCATCGCCGCGCTCGGCGCGCGCGAGACGGCGATCGGGATCGGGCCGGCCAGCCGCAGGCCGATGTCCGGCTGCAGCACGGTGTTGGCCAGTTGCCAGACGACGTCGCTCGGCAGGATCAGGCTGGTGACGACGCCGACGACGACGAGCGAGTGGATGGCGAGGATGCTGCCCATCTGCTCCAAGAGCCCGCCCAGGAGCGCCATCCCGTAGAGCATGAAGACGACGACGCCGTTCGCCATCGTCGGCAGGATCGCGCTGCCGAGCATCGTCAGCGCCAGCAGGATCAGCGAGACCAGGATCACCAGCGCGGTGCCCTGGACGATCTGCCCCGGCACGTAGCCAGTGACGGCGCGCGAGGTGAGCGCCACGTCGGCCGACATCGCGACGATGTAGAGGGCGATCATTGCGGCGAAGCCGAGGTACTTGCCGAGGATGATCTCCCAGCGCGCCAGCGGCTTCGTCACGATCGCCTGGAAGGTGCCGCTCTCGATCTCGCCCGCGACCGTCCCGACCGCCGCGAAGATCGTCATCACGCCGGCCAGGAAATTGATCGTGTAGAAGCCGAGCCCGTCGATGATCCCGGCGACGAGGTCGAGCGACAGGAAGGTGCCGAAGCCCCGCGGGCGGTCGCCGCTGACCACCTGGTTCAGGAACTCGTTGCGGACCTGGATGAAGCCCCAGTAGAAGACCACCGCGAAGCAGACGCTCAGCAGCGCCACGCCCCAGATCATCCGCTTGCGCAGCGCCTCCCGGAAGGTCAGCCGCGCGATCACCAGCGCCTTCATCGCCCACCCACGGAAGTACGAGGTACGAAGTACGAAGTACGAATGACGAAGTGCGGACTCGCATGGGCCGACCACACCGCAGAGGCATAGTCGTTCTTCGTACCTCGTACTTCGTACTTCATTCCGTCCCGCCTTCGACCACGCCGAGGAAGACGTCTTCGAGCGTGCTGCGGTGCGGCGTGACGGCGTAGATGGCGACGCCGGCGCGGACGAGGGCGTCGACCAGGCGGGGCACGTCCTCGGGGTCGTCGAGGCGGACGCGCAGGGTGCGCGCCTCGCGCGTCTCGATCGCGCCGTACTCTTCGATCGTGCGCAGGGCCGCGTCGTCGTAGGGGCCGAGCGTGAGGTCGAGCGCGAGCGATTCGCGCAGCAGCTCGGCCAGCGGGCCCTGGCGGACGACCCGCCCGCGGTCGATGATCGCCACGCGGTCGCAGACGAGCTCCACCTCGCTGAGCAGGTGCGAGTTGAGGAAGACCGTCATGCCGCGCGTCTTGAGCCCGCGGATGACGTCGCGGACGTCGTGGCGGCCGATCGGGTCGAGCGCCGAGGTCGGCTCGTCGAGGAAGACCAGCGCGGGGTCGTTGAGCAGCGCCTGGGCCAGCCCGACGCGCTGGAGCATCCCCTTCGAATAGCCGCGCAGCCGGTCGCGCCCGCGACCGGCCAGCCCGACGAGCGCCAGCGCCTCGGGGATGCGGCGCCGGCGCTCGGCGCGCGAGAGGCCGTAGAGCTGGCCGTGCAGGTCGAGGAATTCGTCGGCGCGCAGCCACTCGTGGAAGCGGAACTGCTCGGGCAGGAAGCCGATGCGCCGCTTGACCGCGACCGACCCGACCGGGCGGCCGAGGATCCGCGCCTCGCCGGAAGTCGGGCGCGCCAGCCCGAGCAGCATCTTGACGGTCGTGCTCTTGCCCGCGCCGTTCGGCCCCAGGAAGCCGAAGACCTCGCCCTCCGGCACCGCCAGCGTGACGTCGTCGACCGCGACGGTCGTGCCGTAGACTTTGCGCAGCCGGTGCGTCTCGATCGCCAGCGGGCGGTCGGCGCGCTCGCCAGCGCCGTCACCCGTCGTCTGCACCGCCGTGGCCGTCTTCACCACGCGCCCACCGCCCATGCCGTATCGCCCGCCGCGCCGCCGTCGCCCGTACTAACGACGCGCGCGCCGCGCCGGTTACGCGGCGGGACTCGGCGCCGGGACCAGGATATCGCCGCGCCGGGCGCGCGAAGCGGGGCCGGCGGTACGCCGCCGGCCCCGCGGGGCAAGGGAGGGGAAAGGGTGAGGAATCGGCCGGTCACTTCAGCGGCGTCAGGCTGTTCGCCACGGCCTGCGCCTCGGCGGCGGTCAGGGTGCCGCCGACGCCGTAGAGCATCCCGTTGGCTTCCCAGAGCACCAGGCTGTGCTGGCCCTGAGCGTCGACGATCAGCAGGCCGGCGTGGCCGTTGACCTGGATGTTCTGCGTCGTGGCGTCCTCGGGCACCGGGATGATCAGCGTCTTGGACCAGTCGCCCTTCTGGTCGAGCGCCTTGATCTGCGCGACCGTGTCGGGCGGCAGGTTCGGCAGGGCCAGGACCGCGGTGCGGAAGGCTTCGACGTCGACCGTGTTCGGGATCGTCAGTGTCGGGCTGGCGAGCTGCACGATCGCGAAGCCGTGCTGCTCGGTGCCGTAGACCGCCGCGAAGGCCGCGGGCACGTCGAGCCCGAAGGTCACCTGGTTGGCGTTCGGCCAGGGCAGTTTCGCGATGTCCGGGTCGTTCAGCATGCCGGCGTACTGCCGCGCCACCTGGACGTTGAGCGTGTACTGCGCCGAGACCGGGTCGCTGACCGCGTACTGCGTCCCGGTGAAGCCGGCCGGCACCTTATCGGCCGGCAGGACCAGCAGCGCCGGGCTGTTCTGCGGGAAGTGCGCGCGGGCCTCCTGCGGCGACGCGACCTGGTGCGCCACGTTGTCGAGCTTCGCGGGCGTCGTCGTCAGCGTGCCGAGCTGCTGGAGCATCTGCGCGTACTGCGACTGCTCCGCCTGCGTGAGCTGCTGCGGCTGGGGCATCCCCTTCATGCCTGGCACATGGACCGTCACCGCCGCGAACTGCTGCACGCGGAAGGTCTGGAAGAGGTCTTCCGCCATCAACTGTAGCGGCGACAGCGCGAAGACCAGCCCGAGCACGACCAGCAGCGAGACCGCCGCGACGGCCGGGCGCAGCCGCGGACTGCCGAGCCGGTCGAGGACGCCCCGGACGCCGCCGCGCGACTCGGCCGGCCGCTCGTCGGCGCGCCGCCGCGCCGCGAAGCGCGCCAGCGCCGCGCCCGCATCGGGCGCCGCCGCCGGCTCGGTCTGCCAGGGCGCGAGCGCGTCCCCGACCGCCGCGGCGGTTTCCTTCACATCCGCCAGCCGGGCGGCGCAGTCGGCGCACCCTTCCAGGTGCCGGGCGATACCCTCGCGCTCCGCCTCGGGCAACTCGCCGTCGAGGTATGCGCGCAGCCGCCCGTCGTCAAGACACTCCATCGCCACCCACTCCTTACTCAATTCCAGATTGCGGATTGCAGATGTGCGCTGCCTTCGGGTGAATCTGCAATCTAGAATCTTCAATCCTCAACGGCGACTTCCGTCAGCGCCAGGTAGCGGCGGCGGAAGTCGCGCTCGGCGCGGGCCAGGATCGTGCCGACCGAGCCGGGCGCCACGTCGAGCGCGTCGGCGATTTCGGCATAAGTGAGGCCGCCGTAGCGCAGCAGCAGGCAGGCGCGCGGCCGCTCCGCCATCCCGTCGAGCGCCTGCCGGACCAGGTCGGCCTCCGCCTGCGCGAGCGCCTGCGCGGCCGGATCCTGCCGCTCCTGGCGCTCCGGCGCCTCGGCCTGCCCGAGCACCGCGCTCCGCTGGAGGCGCGCCGCCTGCCGCTTGTCCGACCGCAGCGCGTTCAGCCCCACGTTCGTCGCGACCCGCGCCAGCCAGCGCCCCAACCCGTCCTCGTCGGCCGGCAGCGTCTCCTGCCGGTAGAGCCGCAGGAAGACCTCCTGCGCGGCGTCCTCTGCGGCGTCGGGCGAGCCGAGCAGGCGGACGAGGATGCCGTAGACCCGGCCGTAGTGGCGCCGGAAGAGCGCCTCGAAGCGCGCGGGATCCTCGGCGAGTGGCCTGTCCGCCCGTTCGCGCCCGCGCCGCCAGAACCCCAGGCCACCCAACGCCCCCGGCCCCCTGGTATCCGCTACTCGCACTGTCCGCTCCTGCCTCGCCGGCGCCCTGTTACGCCGTCCTACTCTCTCAACACCGGCCGGCGGCGGTTTGTGACAGGCGAGACGATAGACGGTAGACGGTAGACGATAGGAGTGGCGATCCATCGTTGAATGTGTCGCCGGTGGAAGCCGGCACTATCGTCTGCCGTCTACCGTCTATCGTCTCGCCACGAACTGCACCTCGGGATAGGCCGGCGACGGCCCGTCGAGCAGCGGCGCGGGGGCGTCCTGGAGGTAGTGGTCGAAGAAGGCCGCGAGGTAGGCCGAGGTGACGCGCAGGCCGCGCGCGCCGTCGATCGAGCCGATCAGGCCGACCGGCTGGCCGAGCGGGAAGAAGGTCACCGCCAGGTCGGTGAAGTTGAAGTGGTGGGCGCCGTGGAGGATCAGTTCGTAGTGCCCGGTCGGCGCGCTCTGGAGGATCGTCGCCGTCGCCTGGCGGTTCGCGGCGCACTCGGCGTCGCACGAGCCGGTGGTGTCCTCGTCGCCCTCGATGAAGAGGAAAGGCTGCGGGAGGCCGGTGCGGGCCACCGGGCCGTAGGGCGTGCCGTCGAGGTCGGCGCCCGCCTTGCAGCGCGCGTCTTGGCGGCAGACCTCGGCCGCGGTCGCGCCGCCGAAGGAGTGCCCGAAGACGCCGAGATGGTCGAGGTCGAGATGGCCGGCGAAGCGGTCGCCCGCGGTGCCGTTCACCGCGGCCAGCCGGTCGATCACGAAGCGGACGTCCCCGGCCCATACCTCGATCAGCTGGTCCGGCACCATGCCGTCGCGCGCCGCATTGACCGAGCGGATGGCGCGGCCGCCGGGGAAGAGGACGTCGGTGCTGTCGGTCGGGAAGATGCCGGCGACGACGTAGCCGCGGCTGGCGAGGTCTTCCGCGAGCGTCGTGTAGTCGATCGGGTCGCGCCCCAGCCCCGGCTCCAGGATCAGCACCGGGTAGCGGTCGCGCGCGGTCGCGAGGGGCGCGTCGCCGACGGCGTGGGCGCGCACGCGGTCGACGCGCTGGTAGAACAGCGCCCCGAGGCCCGGCTCGCGCAGATTCGCCCACGTCTGCGACATGTACGGCGCGGGCGCGGCCCCCTGCGCCGGCGCGGCGGGATACCAGACCCAGACGAGCAGTTCGCGGCTCGTTCCCGGCGCGAAGGGGTCCGGCCGCGCGGCGTCGTCCCAGTCGTAGGCGGTGCGGCCGACGGCGTAGGGCCCGGCCGGCGCCGGCAGCGAGACGGCCTGCCCGCGCCCCGCCCAGAGCCAGCCCACCAGCGCCCCGAGCAGCGCCACCCCGAGCACCGCCCCCGCCGCCACGACCCGCAGCCCGATCCGCACCACCCGCCGTCGCCAGAACACCCCAACCTCGCTCCTCGTCGCAATATCGCCTGCCGCGCGGGACGTCGCCGCCCCGCCCGCTCCCCTCAACACCGCGCCGGGCCGATTTGTGACGGGTGGGGCACATGCGACGACGAGGCCAGTCCCTGTCAGTCTGCGGCCCGGAGTTCGTCAAGGATCTGCCAGCCTCGTCGGATAGCACGCTCGACGTCAGCGGGCGTGTGGTGGTCGATCACGTAGGCGACCAGGTCGAGGAGTTGCTCGGCGAGACAGATGGTGAGCCCCGCGCCACCGACGATGTCGCGGATGCGCGCGTAGAGGCGACGTCGCAGCGATACATCGAGGTCGTCGTACGACCACACGAGCAGCCTGGCGAGGTCGATGGCGCGTGTCCCGCAGCCGGCGGCCGCGAAGTCGATCACGGCGATCACGCGCCCGTTGAGCACCAGCACATTGTCGGGCGAGAAGTCGCTATGCACGACGTCGGCGGTCGGCAGCCGGGCGTCGCGGTAGCGCCGCGTCAACGCCTCCACGGCCGCGAGCAGGTCCGCGGTCGCCGGCGAATTGCCGCGCAGGGCGGCGGCCCAGCCGGACTCGCCGGCGAAGACGACGCGCCACACATAGGCCGACCAGTCCTGCTCGGTCGCGATGTGCTGATTGGCCTGCCGGTCGTTCAGGGCCAGCAAGAGATCCAGATTGTCCGGCGTCAGCGCCGCCATTGGC
>DASSSV010000059.1:0-2539 GCA_035708265.1 Thermomicrobiales bacterium
GGGGTTGATGCCGCCGGCGCGCAGGCGCTCGACGTAGCCCGGCAGCAGGCGGACGCCGTGCGACGGCGCGCCGCGCAGGTCGGCCTCGACGATCGCGGCGGCGGCCAGCGCGGCGTCTGCGTCCGGCAGCCCCGCCGCCGCCAGCACCTCGCGGCACAGCGCCGTCAGGCCCGCGGCGGGCACCGGCCGCGCCGCCCTCTCAGCCATTGCGCGCTCCATACTCACCGCCCTCCTCTTACGTCTCCAGCGCCGCCAGCAACGCCTTGATGTAGCCTACCGCGTAGGCCGACGCCATGAGGCTGTTCTCGTCGCCGTCGTAGACGGGGAGATGGTCGGTTTGCAGGCCGCCGTCGTAGCCGACCGCCTTCAGGCTTTGCAGCACGCGGAACATGTTCATGTCGCCGTCGTGCAGCGCCACCTCCTCGTAGCCGCCGGTCGTCGGGATCTGGCCGCGCACGTTGCGGAAGTGGACGTGGAAGATCGTGCCGCGCCGGCCGAAGGCGCGGATGTCGTCGTGGATGTCGACGCCCGCCTCGTAGCGCGTGCCGACGCAGTAGAGCAGGCCGCTGTGCGCGCTCGGCACGGCGTCGAGGATGCGCGACCAGCGCCGCGGCGAGAACTCGGCGTCCGGCAGGGGCGGGTCCGACGGGTGGAGCACGAGACGCAGGTCGTAGGTCTCGGCGATCGGCACGACCCGCTCGTAGAGCCGCACGCAGCGCTCGAAGTAGTCGTCGAGCACTGCCGCCGTCCATTCCAGCGGACGCTCCGCGATGCTCTGGCGCATCGCCGCCTCCGTGAAGCCATTCATCCGGTAGCCGCCGCGGTGCATGCGCCTGGCCACCCCGCGGAACCCCGCGTTCTGCCGCAGATGGACCGGCATCGACATGAACGGCACGCCCGCCTTGCCGAGCGCTTCGACTGTCCGGCAGAGCGTGTCGGCATCCTCGTCGCCACCCGCCTCCCCGCGCAGGAAGCGGTACGGCCGCGGCGGTGTCACGCGGTGGACGCCCAGTCCCCACCGACGCAGCCTCGCCAGCAGCGCGCGCATCCCGCGCTCGTCGACGTACCCCCGCTCGGCCACGCCCGGCAAGCTCCGCTCGTTGTGAAAGTCGAGTCCATCCGCCCCCACCTGGGCGGCGAAGCGGAGGTACTCGTCCGAGAGATCGCGCTCGCGCAACAGGACTTGCATCGCCCCTCCTCTGACGCGTGACGGCCGACGGGTCGGGCGACAGGGTCGACGCAGCACCACTCGCCGCCCCGAGCACCTGTCCCGCGCCCGCATTCGTCACTCGACATCCGTCGCCCATCCTCCCCGTGTAGAATGGAGCCTCGTCGCACATGCAGGCCGCGCGGCCTAGCCGCGCGGCGATCGTCGGAGCCGTCACGGAAGGAGGATGCGTCGTGCATCTCGAGGGCAAGGTCGCCGTCGTCACCGGGTCGGGGCAGGGCATCGGCAAGGGGATCGCCCTGCGCTTCGCGCGCGAGGGCGCGAAGGTCGTCGTCAACGCCCGCCGCGCGGAGACCGTCCACGCCACCGCCGAAGCGATCCGCCAGGCCGGCGGCATTGCCCTCGAAGCCCCCGCCGACGTCACCATCGAGAACCAGGTCGCCGGCCTCTTTCAGCAAACCCTCGACGCCTACGGCGCGGTCGACATCCTCGTCAACAACGCCCAGACCCGCCTCGACCGGGGCGAGCGCGGCCCCTTCCTGACGATGCGCGCGGCGGGCTGGGACGCCTACATGCAGGCCAACCTCGGCGCACTCTTCTATTGCACCCACCAGGCGGCGCGGATCATGGCCCGCCAGGGCATCCGCGGCAGCATCATCAACATCAGCACCGTCGGCGCGGCGCGCGCCCACCGCTACACCATCGCCTACGACGCGATGAAAGGCGCGATGGACAGCTTCACGCGCGCCGTGGCGGTCGACCTCGGCCCGTGGGGCATCCGCGTCAACGCGCTGCGCCCCGGCCCGATCCTGGTCGAGAAGTCGCCGCACTTCGCCGCGCCGCGGCCCCACCCCAACGCCGGCGTACCGCTGGGCCGCGTCGGCTACCCCGAGGACATCGCCTGGGCGGCGGTCTTCCTCGCCTCCGACGAGGCCGGCTTCATCACCGGCCAGGCGTTCGAGATCGACGGCGGCCTGCTGGCGCAGGGCCGCTCGCCGTGCGCCGAGGGCCGGGCGATCGTCACGCCGGAGACTATCGGTGAGTTCTGACGCGCCGGGCGGGCCGTGGACTCGTCGGTCGCCTGCCGGTCGCGGCGACGGCCATCGTCGTGTGACGCGCGACCGGCGTCCCCCCTGCTCGCCCGCCCGGCGCGTCATCCGTAGCGAATCCGCGGGTTGAGATACGCGTACAGCAGATCGACGCCGAGATTGACCAGCACGTAGAAGAGCGCGATGAACAACACCGCCCCCTGCACCATCGGATAGTCGCGCGCCAGGATCGACGTCACCACGAGCTGCCCGACCCCCTGCCGCGCGAAGACGATCTCGATGATGAAGGCGCCCGCCAGCAGGTGGCCGAACTCCAGGCCCA
>DASSSV010000060.1:0-3403 GCA_035708265.1 Thermomicrobiales bacterium
GTCCTAAGGAAGGCGTCGGGGGTTCGATTCCCTCCGGGGGCACCGCGGCACACGGTTTTGCCAGCCGTGGCGCCGAAAATCGCGGGTGACGGGCCCGCCGCCCCCCTCATTTCGAGGGGGAAACCGTGTCAACCGTTAACTTCCGTCGGCCTTTTTCGCCGTTCGTCGCGGCGCGGGAGGACTACCTGCTCGCGATCGAGCTGGAGGGCCGCTCGCCCCGCACGGTGGAGAAATACCGCCGCGCGATCGACCGCTTCGGCGGCCTGATGGGCGAGCCCGACCCGGCCGCCGTCGACGCCGCGACCCTGCGGCGCTTCCTCAAAGCCCTCGCCGACGCCGGCCGCGCCACCTCGACGCAGGCGACCTATCTGGTCGCGGTGAAAACCTGGCTGGCCTGGCTCGCCGACGAGGGCGGCTACGGCGTCGACCTCCGCGCGATCGCGCGGGTGAAGGGCCCGCGCGTGGTGCGCGACCCGATCGTGCCCTTCACCGAGGCCGAGTGCGCCAGGCTCCTGGCGGCCGGCAAGCCCGGCAGCTTCCGCGGCCACCGGCTGCGCGCGATCGTGGCGACGCTCCTCGACACCGGCGTCCGGCAGGGGGAGCTGCTGGGCCTGCGGCTCGGCGACCTCGACCTGGAGGCGGGCGAGATCCGCATCCGGCCGGAGACGGACAAGACGCGCAAGGGGCGCACGATCGCGCTGGGCAAGCGCGCCCGGCTGGAGCTGTCGCGCTACTGGTCGCGCCACCGCTACCGCGAGCCGTTCGACCTCTCGCCGGACAGCGCGCTCTTCGTCAAGCACGACGGCGGTGGGATCACGCGCACCGGCCTCCAGCTCATGCTCAAACGGCTCGGCGCGCGGGCGAACGTGCCGCACGTCCACCCCCATCGCTTCCGGCACACCTTCGCGATCCTGTCGCTGCGGGCGGGGATGGACCCCTACGTGCTCCAGGCGTCGCTCGGGCACCGGGACATGGCGATGACCGCGCGCTACGTCCACCTGACCAATCAGGACGTGCGGGAGGCCAAGCGCGCGAAGAGCCCGCTGGACCGGCTGAAGGGAATCTAGCGGCGACGTCTCGCTGGAGACGCGGGACGGCCGACACCTCGCGTGTCGGGCTACTGCGAGGCCAGGGAGCGGATCCTATGGCCATGCAGCGTCTCGATAGCCATGCTGAAGAGTAGGGCGACGCGGACCAACGCCTCGTCGTCTGGATAGATCGTCTCTGGGACCTCCGGACTATGCATCATGCGGTCGTGATAAATCGCCCAGCATTCCCAGCGGGCGTCGAGGCGTGAGCAGTAGCGGATACCGGCGTAGAGGGCCTGGCCGTCGAGGTCGGTTTGCTCGTAAATGTAACGGGCGATCTCCTGGGTCAAGCGACGTTCCTGACTGGTGGCGGCGCTCAGATCCAGGTCCTTCACCTTCAGGCCCAGATCTCGTATTATCGGCGCCAATGCGACGCGCAGATGCTGCAATGTGTCGGCGGCGGCAACGTCGACGAAGCGCAAGTGGGGGGCGAGATGGGTTATGCCGAGGCGGCGCGCCGAGCGCCAGTCGGCCGTGATGAGCGGATCCTCGAACGCGGGGTCGAGCGGCTCGTCGTCGTCGACGTCTGCTAGGTCATTGAGGACGCCGATCGAGGGCCTTAAGGGAGCGAGCGTCTCGGCGAAGGCACCGACACGCTCGCTTGCGCAATAGACGACGCGGAAACGTTCCTCCGGCGGAATGCCTCGCGCGGCACCCGGATCATCGAAGCGGTTGCCGAACGTGCCGTCAGTCCCCGCGAAACGCCAGTCGCGGGGCTCAAACGGGTCGAGCCCGCGCGCCACCCGGTAGATCGGCGTCTCGGGGGGGCTGACAACTCGTAGCGGGCTAACCGCCCGCGATAAACGCGCGCGCCGCACCTAATGCCTCCTTGAGTTGGCCGTCGCGGATCGCCTGCGCCGGCGAGACATCCCCGAGTTGGGGGTTCAACCCGATGAACCACGCGCGCACGATCTGGCGTGTGTCGAATTGCGTCAGGAGCTGGACGATCTCGTACGCGCAGCGCAGCCGCTCCTCGCTCTCGTAGCGAATCGTCGTCACCTCCCCGCTCGCCCAGCGCGTGATCGTCTTGGCGTCCTTCACCCCCAGCATGTAGGCGGTCAACCGTCGCGACAACAGATCCTGCAACGACCGCGCCGCCTCCTGGATAGTCACCCGGGTCGATAAGTTGTGCGCCTGCTCCGCCAGTGCGCTCACGATGCCTCCCTGCTAGCGCGTGGGGGAGGACAGTGCGCGTCGCGCAGTGCCCCCAGCCTGCCTCCCTTATGCCCCATTATATGCCCCTAAAATGCCCTGTCAATCCCCTATCGCCGACGCGGGCGGTCAAGGCAAACGAAACGCGCGGTCCGGCCGGATCGCGCGTGTGCCGAGGGAAGGCTGATGGGCGAGACTAGGCCCCGCCACCCCTGCGTCGCCTAGCCCCAGCTCCGCAGCACGACCGACGGCGCACCCGGCACCGACGCGTGGCGCAGCCGCGCCAGCCGGTCGAGCATCGCCGCCAGCCGGTCGAATACGCGCATGGGCTGTCCTCCTCCCGGCGCCGTCGCCGCGCCCGATCGGCCCCGTTGCATACCAGGGCTACCCCGAGCATACGCCGGGATGCGGTTCCGGCCCATCCCCCGCCGGCCCCGATCCCGGCGGGGCGAACCGTCTCACGGGCCGGGCGGGGCGTCCCGAGCGCGCCTGGGTGATTGCCCCCAACGCAACCGGGACGGCCGGCGGGAGGGCGCCGGGACGACCGGCGCCGCCGATCGGGCCATCCGGGGGATAGCGCGCCCGCGCGGCGGCGGGCATACTCGGGGTGTGGTCGGCGCCCTCCCGCCGCCACGAACCCCATCCCTCTTCTCCTCACCCCCCCGACCCGGCGAGATGGGCGATACCCCTCGCCGGGTCCACCGTGCGCGGCCCCGCGGGCACGTCCGGCGCGAGGCGCCGCCGGGGCGAGCCCGCGAAGGCGGGCCGGCGCGGTGGCCGGTCGAGCTTTGGGGTAGAATTCGTGCCCCTGGACCGGGCGCGACGGGAGGGCGCGATGGAGGAGCCGACGCGCGAGCTACGAGTGGGCGGCGTGCGGATCGCGGTCGCGCAGGCGCAGACGCGGCTGCCCCACCAGCGGTATGCGCGCAAGGAGCCGCGCGTGCTCCTGTCGATCGCGGACGACTACGACGACACCCGGCTCTGGCCCGAGTTGACGCCCGACGAGGCGGAGCGGCTCGCGGAGTGGCTGCGCGAGGTCGCGGCGGAGGCCCGCGAGGCGGAGGACTGACGCACGAACGAAACCGCCCCGCGGCCCGAGGTGGGCGCGCGGGGCGGGTCAATCGGGAGGTGAGGATGCGGCGCGGGGCTCGCCGCCCGCCCGC
>DASSSV010000061.1:0-10686 GCA_035708265.1 Thermomicrobiales bacterium
GAGCGTGCCGATTCATCACGCCGGGGCCGCCGGCGCCCGCGGGCCTCCCCGGCGGGCTTTGCGGGATCTTCACGAGGCCGGCGTATGGTGTGGCGGACGACGCCGGGACGACGAGCCGACGGGAGGCACGGACGACGGCCATCGCGACGACACTCCTCGAGCGCGCGCCCGCTGCGCCCCGGGACGACCCGCCCGCGACCGGGGCGACGGGGCGGCGGTCGGCGCGCCTGCCCCTCAGCGAGCGCCAGCGCGAGTACCTGCGCCTGGTGATGCACGGGTACACCGACCGGCAGATCGCGGCCGGCTGCGGCGTCAGCCACTCGACGGTGCGCCGCGCGCTGGCCGACGCCTACCGCCGACTCGGCCTGCTCGCGGCCGGCAATCCCCGCACCGCGGCGGCCGTGCGGCTCTTCCGCGAGGAATGCCGCCCGCACCCGGCGCGCCAGGTCATCCAGTACTGACGGCGGAACACGGACGCGCCCCGCGCGTTGCCGCGCGGGGCGCGATCCGGGTGGGTATGCCGGGGGCCGCGTGACCTCGGCGGTCGGGTCACGCCCGGCCGTCGCCCTCGGCCGGCCGGCGATAGGGGAGCGCGCGCGACGGCTCGGGGAGGGCGCGCGCGGGCGCCAGGCGCCAGGCGGTCGCGGCGAGGACTAGCGCCAGGCTGCCGCCGTAGAGCGCCAGCGCCCAGGGGGTCCGGGTGTCGGTGCCGGTGCCGAGCGCATGCAGCAGCGACAGCAGGAAGATCGGGTAGGCCAGGCCGTGCAGGAGATGCCAGGCGCGGTAGCCGATCCGGTCGCGGACCAGCACGCTCGCCCCGAGCGCCAGCGCGAGCTCCCCGGCGATGATCCCCAGGCTCAGCCAGAGCGTCCGATAGCCGCTGACGAACGGGATCGTCACGTCGGCCACGCTGAACCCAATAAAGGGGTCGAGCAGCATCATCAGGGTGTGGACGCCGAGGAAGGCGTAGAAGGTGATCGTCGCCCAGCGGTGGAGCTCGTGGACCACCAGCCGCGGCCAGGCCGGCGCGTGCCAGCGCCGGCTGAGCGCGATCCCGAGGGTGACGATCGCGGTGAGGAGGAGGTAGGCGACGATGCCGCTGCCCCGCCCCACGAACCAGTAGAGTTGTGTCCCGGCCGTGCTGGTCATGCGTTCACTCCTTAGTCGGATGCGGGCCAGGCGCCGACGGTCACGACATTACCATCGCGGCCGGCGAAGCGCCCGGGCAGGCCGAGCGCCGCCAGCCAGTCCGGCCCCGCCGCGCCGCGCAGCCAGGCGACCTTCGCCGCGACCTCGGCGGCGAGGCAGTCGCGCGCGGCGACCGTGACGTAGCGCCAGGGGCTCGTCCCGGGCCGCCCGCTGCGGGGGTCGATCAGGTGGTGCAGGCGGCGGCCGTCGCGCGACCACTGGCGCCGCCCGAGCCCGGAGGTCGCCAGCGCGCCCGCGTGGAGCGCCACCGTCGCGGCGGCCGGGTCGCCCGGCCCGGCGGCGACGGCGCAGAGCCAGCCGCCGGCCGGCGCGCGGCCGCGCACCGCCAGGTCGCCGCCGGCGTTGAGCAGCACGCCGCCGCGTCCGGCCGGGAGGGTGCGGAGGGCGTAATCGACCGCGAACCCCTTGCCGATGCCGCCGAAGTCGAGCCGCACGCCCGCGGGGATGGCGACCCAGCCGCGGTCGCGGTCGTAGGCGACGGCGCGCCAGCGACCCGCCGGCGCGGCCAGGCGGGCGGGGCCGGGCCCCTCGGCCTCCAGGCGCTCGATGCTGCGGTCGTAGCCGGCCGCCTCCAGCGCGTCGCGGACGGTCGGGTCGAACCAGCCGTCGGTCGCCGCGGCGACGCGCAGCGCCAGGTCGAGCAGTTCCAGGAAGAGGGGCGAGGCCGGCTGTCGCAGGCCCGGCAGGCCCTCCAGCCGCGCCAGTTCGCTGTCGGCCCGGAAGCGGCTGAAGGTGCGGTCGATCTCCGCCAGACAGGCGCGGACGTGCCCGACGACTAGTGCCAACTCGGCCGGCTCGGTCGCCAGCACCTCGATCTGCGAACCGAGGGCTCTGAAACGGGCCGCGGCGGGCGCCTCGACGGCTGGGGCGGTGGGCGTCGGCATGTCCATCATGGTGCTCCCCCTCAGTGCGACGGCGACGTCGTCGTGTGGCGCGACGTGGACGTGGGCACGGAGGTCGCGGTGGCCGTCGGCGCGGTCGTGGCCGTCGCCGTCGGCGCCGCGGTCGAAGTCGCCGTCGCCGCTGTCGTGCTCGTCGCCGTCGCGGCCGTCTTCGCGGTCACCGCGGGCGTCATCGCGGTCACGGCTACGCCGCCGCTCTGGTTCACCGGCGGCGACTGGCCCGACGACTGGGTGGTCGAAGACGTCGGCTGGGTCGTCGTCGTGGCGGCGGCCGTGGACGCCGTCGCGGTGTGGTAGCCGGCGAGGGCCGAGAAGCCGAGGGTGCCGAAGAGGCTGGCGACGACGACCCGGCGCCGCAGCGCGCGCAGCCGGGCGTCCAGCGCGCGGCGCTGCGCGTTCCCCTCCGCCCAGGAGGGGACGGCGGGGCGGCGCTCGGGCCAGTCGGGGAGTGTGCGGCGATTCTCCGTGGTCATGGGTAGATGCTCCTGTTGCTAGCGGTGATTCCCGCGCGCGCCGTCCGCCGGGTCCGGGGCGATTTCCTCGACGGAGATGGCGCTCCGCGGGCAGCGGCGCGCCGTCTCGCGGACTAGCCGCGCCGCCGCGCCGTCCACGTCGCGCTCCTTCAGCCAGGCGTAGCCCCAGTCGTCCAGGTCGAACAGCTCGGGGCAGAACTCGGCGCAGAAGCCGAAGGCGGTGCAGCGGATCGGGTCGACGCGGACCCGCAGGCGCTTCGGCGTGTCAGTCGTGGCCATGCTCGTCCTCCAATCCCGGCAGGATGCTCGCCGCGGGACGGCCGCAGCCGCCGTGGCGCAGGTGGGTGTCGACCTCTTCGGCGAAGACGGCGAGCGCCGTCCGCGCCGCCGCGGTGGCGCCGTCGAGGTGGCCGCAGGCGCCCCGCCCCGGCAGCATCCGCTCGGCGTAGCGGCGCAGCCGCGCCAGGTCGTCGGGCTCCGGCCGGCCGTGCGCGACCCGCTCCAGGCACTCGGCCATCGCCGCCGTGCCGAAGGTGCAGGGGCCGCACTGGCGCGCCGACTGATCGGCGAAGAAGCGCAGCAGCCGCGCCGCCTGCCAGAGCCCGCAGACCGTCTCCGGGACGACCGTGATCGCGGCCGAGCCGAGGTCGCTGCCGGCCGCGCGCAGGCTCGCGGGCGCGAGCGCGACGCCCTCCCGGAGCGCGGCGGGGTCGAGCCAGCCGGCGAAGTAGCCGCCCGGCAGGATCGCCTGCACCCCCTCGGGCGTGCCGCCGCAGCAGCCGTCCAGGACGTCGGCCAGCGGCGCGCCCGAGGGCACCTCGTAGACGCCGGGCCGGCGCACCGCGCCGCTCAGCGTGACCAGGATCGTGCCCGGCAGGTCCGGGCTGCCGGCCGAGCGGAACCAGGCGGCACCCTCGCGCGCGATCAGCGGCACGTTGGCGAGCGTCTCGACGTTCTGCACCAGCGTCGGCCGCCCGCCGATCCCGCGCTCGTGGGGCCGCGGCGGCTTGGCGGCCGGCTTCGCCGCGCGCCCGTTGACGAAGTTGACGGCGGCGCTGGCCTCGCCGGCGACGTAGCCGGGCGGCGCCACGACGGTGCGCCAGCGCGGCAGCGGCATCCCCGCCCGCGCCAGTTCGCGCAGGGCCCGCTCCGCCGCCCGCGCGATTGCCGGGTCGTGGGCGTAAATCACGCACTCGTCGGCGCCGACGGCGCGAGCCGCCAGGAGCGCCCCTTCGAGGACGAGGTGCGGGCGCGCGAGCAGCAGCGCCCGGTCCTTCCGGCTGGCCGGCTCCGACTCGGCCGCGTTGACCAGGACCGCGCGCGGGCCGGGCCGCGCGGCGACCGCGCGCCACTTCGCCCCGGTCGGGTAGGCCGCGCCGCCCCGCCCGCGCAGGCCGCTCGCCTCGATCGTCGCGAGCAGGTCGGCCGGCGCGCGCCGCCAGGTCGCCGGGTCGTAGCCGCCGCCGTTCCGGTAGGCGTCGAGCGTCTCGCTCTCGCCGTCCGGCTCGGGCAGGAGCCGCCGCGCGGTCGTCGGCGGCGCCGAGAGTTCCATCACCATGCTTCGCCTCATGCATCGGGGCTCCGACCATCCGGCCGGGATTCCCCTTCTACGGTTGTCGCGTGTCGCGGCGATCGGTCGCCGCTCACAGTCCACAGGGTAGCGGGCGAAGATTGGAAGAGGCTGAGTGAGCGGCAGGGCGGGGGATGGGCGGCCGAGGCCGCCCATCCCCCGCCGAACCGCAGCATCCCGCGTTGACGCCCGCGCGCGCGGCTGCCTATACTTCCGCGATGTTGATGGCAGGCCCGCGCGCGGCGCGAGGCGACGTGTGCGTGCGGCCCCGCGGGGCCGCGCGATCGTGCGAACGGGGAGACCGACCGGATGACCCGCCTGGCGCGCCGCGCGCCGCTCATCGTCTGCCTCCTCGTCGTCGGGGTCGCGCTCGCCGCCTGCACGCTGCCCGGCCAGGCCGGATCGACGCCCGTGCCGACGGCCACGCCGCTGCCCGCGGCGACGGCCGCGCCCACGGCCCCTCCGAGCCCGGCCGCCGCGCCGCGCGACCTGACCCCGCAGGAAGTCTTCCGGCGCGTCGGGCCGGCCGTCGTCACGGTGGTGGACCTCTTCACGGAGAACGGACAGAGCGGCACGGCCTACGGCACCGGCGTCATCTTCGACGCGCGCGGCTACATCATCACCAACAACCACGTCATCGAGGGCCAGCGGCAGCTCAAGGTGATCTTCCAGAACGGCGCCGAGCGCGACGCCCGCCTCGTCGGCGCCGACCCGATCACCGACCTGGCCGTGCTGAAGGTCGACGGCGACGTCCCCGGCACGGCGACCTTCGGCGACTCCTCCAAACTCGAACCGGGGCAGCCGGTCGTCGCCATCGGCAGCGCGCTCGGCGAGTTCACCAACACGGTGACGACCGGCATCGTCAGCGGGCTGCACCGCCAGCTCCCGCGCCAGGACGAGCCTGACCTGGAGGGCATGATCCAGACCGACGCGGCGATCAACCCCGGCAACTCCGGCGGCCCGCTGCTCAACCTGCAGGGCGAGGTCATAGGCCTCAACACGGCGGTCGTGCGGCAGAGCCAGCAGGGCGCCAACGTCGCCGAGGGGCTCGGCTTCGCCGTCCCGTCGAACGTGGCGAAGGTCATCGGCGCGAAGATCATCGCCGACGGCAAGGTCGTCCGCCCCGACCTCGGCGCGACGACCGTCGCGGTCACGCCGGGGCTGGCGCTCCAGCAGTCGCTGCCGGTGCAGCAGGGGGCCTTCGTCCAGAAGGTCGCCGCGGGCGGCCCGGCCGCGCGGGCCGGCATCCAGGCGCAGGACGTGATCGTCGCGGTGGACGGCAAGCCGATCGACGAGGAGAACTTCCTCGACTTCCTCCTCCTGGCCTACCACCCCGGCGACCAGGTCACCGTGATCGTCGCGCGCGGCCAGGAGCGCCAGAGCGTGCGCGTCACGCTGGGGCAGGCGCCGTGAGAGTCGGGAGTCGGGAGTCGGAAGTCGGAAGTTGAGACGGCAGACGGCAGACGGCAGTAGGAGTTGATAGTGCATAGTTGATAGAGACGCGCAGTTCGTCCCGCTATCAACTATCAACGACGAACCATCAACGTACTGCCGACTGCCGACTGCCGACTCCCGACTCGTAGTATCATAGGCGCGAACGCCCGCGGCCGGGGCGCCGCGGCGCAGCGAGGAGTAGGGATGGCCGGACCGCGCACCCTGGGGATCCTGGCCGCGCGCAATAAGCCCGAGGCGCAGAGTCTGGAGCGGGAGATCGCCGCCTGGCTGCGCGACCACGGCGTCGCCACGCGCGACGAGGCGACGCTGCACGAGGTCGGCACGGCCGGCGTCGACGTCATCGTCGTCCTCGGCGGCGACGGGCTGATGATGCGCGTCGCGCGCATGTTCCCCGACGTGCCGCTCCTCGGCATCAACTTCGGCCACGTCGGCTTCCTGACGATGGTCGAGCGCGGTCACTGGCAGCGCGCCCTCTCGGCCGTCCTGGCCGGCGAGTACCGCGTGCAGCACGGCCCCACGCTCGCGGCCGAATTGCGGCGCGGCGAGCGCGCCGTCGCCGCCGGCTGGGTCATCAACGACGTCGTCATCCGCGCCGGCCCGCAGATGATCGAGGTCGAGCTCTACATCGACGGCCGCTACGTCAACACCTACCCGGGCGACGGCATGATCGTCTCGACGCCGCAGGGGAGCACCGCCTACTGCATGGCGGCGGGCGGCCCGATCCTCACGCGCGGCGTCCGCGGCTTCGCCATCGTGCCGCTCAACCCTCACTCGCCGATCCGCATCCCGCTGATCGTCGAGGAGGAGGAACTGATCGAGTTGGTCGTCCTCAGCGACAAGGCGAGCTGGCTCTACCTCGACGGCGACACCTCGACCGCCGAGCAGCTCCAGCAGGGCGACATCGTCCAGGTGCGCCGCGGCGAGCACCAGTTCGCGCTGGTGCTGCTGGACGGCATGAGCTTCTACGACGCCATCCGCAGCCGCTTCAACTTCCTCATCCGGCCCGACGCGACGCCGTCGCGCCTGCGCCGCCCGTGACCCGCGCGCGATGAGCGACGGCGAGGCGGCGGCCGCGCAACCGCAGACCCTCTCGCGCCAGGTCACCGGCGCGATGCTCTGGAACGCCGTCCTCCAGCCGGCGCGCCTCGTCGCCGGGCTCCTGTCGGGCATCGTCCTCGGCAACGTCCTGCCGCGGCCGGAGTACGGCGCCTACGCCCTCCTCGGCGCGATGGCGGCCTCGCTCGGCCTCGTCGTCGACTTCGGCGTCGAGCGCAGCCTGGTTAAGTTCCTGCCGGAGATCGAGGCGCGCTACGGGCGCGAGGGGGTGCGACGCACCCTCTGGCTGGTCGTCGCGCAGAAGATGGCGGTGCTGGCGATCGTCATCGCGCTGGCGCTGGCGTTCAGCGGGCGCTTCTTCGCCTTCTGGCACTCGCGCCTCGGCGGGGCGGACGAGCGGCTGATGCGCGGCATCCTCGACGAGCACCGCTGGCTCTTCTTCGGCGCGCTGATGGGCCTGATCGTCTTCGGCGCGCTCTTCGACGTCTACATGCAGGTGCTCGTCTCCTACTTCCACCAGCGCGCCTGGAACGGCATCAACCTCGTCTACACGCTGCTGCGGCCGCTCCTCTTCATCGCCGTCGTCCTCGCCGGCTGGGGCATCCTCGGCGTCGTCGGCGCGATGGTCGCCGTCCCGGCCCTCGCCACCGCGCTCGCCTTCTGGCAGGCGCTGACCGTGCGCCGCACGCTGGCCGACCGCCCGACCCTACCGGCGAGCGGCGCGCGGATCCTGCCGCGCTTCGTCAACTACAGCATCCTGAGCTACTTCATCCAGCTCAGCGAGTACGCCTACTCCTTCAACTTCGTCGTCCTGGCGCTGCCCGGCGCGGGCGTGGCCGGCGGCTTCAAGATCGCCAACTCGCTCGTCACCGACGTGCTGAGCGCGCTCTGGTCGCCGATGGTCGGCGTGCAGATCCCGCTCTTCGCGCGGCTGCACGCGCGCGGCGACGACCGCCAGCTCGCCGCGGCCTACGCGATCCTGTCGAAGTTCCTCGCCGCGCTGCTGATCCCCGCGGCGGTCGGCCTGACCGTGCTGGCCGGCAACATCCTGGCGACCGTCTGGCCGAAGTACGCCGCCTACGCCGGGGTCGCGCGCATCCTGGCGCTGGCGCTCTGCTTCGACGCCGCGCTGAGCGTGCCGCTCTCGGTGCTGATGGCCTACGAGCGCTACCGGCCGATGGCGATCGCGCGCGTCCTCGGCCTCGTCGCGATCCCGCTCGTCCTGGTGCTGGTACCGCGCTACGGCGCCGTCGCCGCCGCGCTGATCATGGGCGGCGCGCGCCTGGCGAGCGACGGGCTGGCGATGGCGCTGGCGATGCGCGTCCTGCCGCTCAGGTACCCCCTCGCCTTCGCCGCGCGGATCGCCGCCGCGAGCCTCGGCATGGCGCTCGTCGTCGCGCCGGTCGCGCTCCTGGCGCTGCACCCGCCCGCGGGGCTCGGCGCCGGGCCGCGCGCGGCCTATCTCGCCGGCAACCTCGCGCTCGGCGGGCTCGGCGCGGGGGTCTACCTGCTCCTCTTCCGCCTGACCGGCGGGCTCGACCCCACCGACCGCCGGCGCATCGCCGAGTTGCGGCTGCCCGCCGCGTCGTTCCTGCTGCGGTTCTTCTGATGCCGCACGCGCTCCTCTACGTCACCGCGCGCTACTGGCCCGGCTCGATGGCGATCCCGGTCCACGCCGAACTGGTGCGCGCGCTGGCGACGCGCGGCTTCCCCGGCGCGATCGTCACGCTGGCGCCGCCCGGCCAGCGGGCGCCGGTCGCCCACGTGGACGACGGCGAGCTGCCGGTCTACCGGGTCGCGCCGTCGCGCCACCCGCTCGACCGCCTGGTCAACCGCTACGCCGGCCTGCGCTACGGCTACCCTTACTTGCTGACGGCGGCGCGTTACCTGCGCCCCTGGCTGGCGCGGCAACTCGCGGCCGGCGCGCTCCTGCAAGTCGAGCTGGCCTTCCCGCCGGGCGCGCTGCTGCGCCGCGCGGCGGCCGGGCGGCCGGCGCGCGCGGTCGTCTCGCTGCACGGCGGCGACGTGCTGGTCGCGGCGGACGGCTCCTACGGCTACGCCCGCGCGGCGGCGGTGCGGGAGGAGTTGGCAGAAGTCTTCCGCTGGGCGGCGGCGGTGCGCGCGATGTCGCCGCTGCTGGCGCGGCGCGCGATCGAACTCGGCTGCCCGCCCGAGAAGCTCGTCGTCATCCCGCCGAACGTCGACGCCGCCTTCTACCCGGAGCGGCCGCTGCCGGCCGTGCGCGCCGAGGCCCGCGCCGCCGTCGCGGCCGAGCTCGGCCTGCCGCCCGACGCGCGCCTGCTCCTGAGCGGCGGGCGGGCGCTGCCGATCAAGGGTTTCGACACGCTCGTCGCGGCCCTGCCCGCGGTCATCGCACAGCAATCCGCGACCCACCTCCTCCTCTACGGCCCCGATCGCGGCGACACGCTGGCCGCGCTGCGGGCGCAGGTCGCGCGCGCCGGGCTGGACGGGCGCGTCCACCTCCTCGGCGAACTCCCCTTCACCGGCCAGGGGCGCTACCTGGCCGCGGCGGACCTCGCGGTGATCCCCTCGCTCCTCGACGGCTTCAACAAGCTCGGCGCGGAGGCCGCGGCGCACGGCACGCCGCTCGTCGTCAGCACCGCCGCGGGCATCGCGGATTATGTCGAGCAATACGAGGCGGGCCACACCGTCCCGCCCGGCGACCCGGCGGCGCTGGCGCGCGAGATCGTCGCGCTGCTGAGTTACGAGGGCGAATGGCGCGCCGCCAGCGCCGCCGCTCCCCGCCTGGCCGCCATCTGCCGCACCGAGCGGGTGGCGGACGAGCTGGCGGCGCTGTATCGGCGGGTGATGAGTGACGAGTGACGAGTGACGAGTGACGAGAGGTATTCGCGGGGGATGCGGGTCGCGCCCGCGGATGCGCCCGCGGTTGAAACCGCGGCTAGGGGCTCGCTGCGCTCGCCACGGAACCCGCCTCCGCGGGTTAGGACATCGCGAGTTCGCGCGGGCGGACTTCGTGGCGGGCGTGGGGGCGCTAGAGGGCGGTGTGGGCCTGGGCGGCTGGCGGGGCGGTGAGATCTTTGTCTTCCATCTCCCAGGCGTGGTCCAGGGTGTGATAGGCGGTGTGCCGGATCAGGTAGCGGAGCGGCCAGGTGCGGGCCATTTTGCCCTCGGCGTGGTACGCTAGGATGGCGTCGCGATAGGCGTCGCGGTGCGCGCGCAGGCCGTCGTCGGTCAGCGGCGTGCCTTCGGGCGCGCGCAGGCCGAGTTTCTTCGCCCAGTCCCGCT
Source organism: Thermomicrobiales bacterium (assembly GCA_035708265.1). Classification (GTDB taxonomy): domain Bacteria; phylum Chloroflexota; class Chloroflexia; order Thermomicrobiales; family CADCWN01; genus DASSSV01. Next base: position 9,933 of record DASSSV010000061.1, read on the forward strand.
CGGCGGCGAGCGTGTGCCGGACGACGCGGTCCCGATCGCGCCCGCCCCCGCGCGGCCCCTTCCGCAACTCCGCCGACACGCGCGCCCGCACCTCGTCGAAGAACGCCCAGCACGCCTGCATGAGGGCCAGTTCCCGTTCCAACTCCGCGCGCGACAGGGCTTGCCGGTCGATATCCGAGAACGCGAACGAGATGCCCCAGAAGTCGGTCGAGCCCGTGCCCGGATAGCGCTCGACCACGTCGACGGCGGTGCTGGCCGCGAGCTCATCGGCCAGCCCGGCCAGTTGCGCCACTCTGGCGTAGCGCGGCAGGTAGGCTTGTAGCCGTTCGATCGCGGCCTCCGCGGTCTTCGCCCCGCGATCGAGGCCGGGCCAATCGGGCGCCACCGCCACCACCCGCTTGCCTTTCGGCCCGGTTTCGAGCGCCACCCGCAGTTGGTCGGCCATCACCCCTCCCGGCACAGCCGTTCCCGCGACCGCCAAACTGGCCCCGCCGCAACCCCATTGTCCCGCGGAAACCGGACAGGTTACGCCCGCATTCCCGACCAAACAGCACCCGCGGTTGAAACCGCCGCGCCGGCGATTGAAGTCGCCGCTAAGGGCTCGCCGCGGCTCGCCACAAAACCGGCCTCCGCGGGTTGGGACATGGCCCCTCCCAGTCCGCGCAGGCGAACTTCGTGGCGAGCGCCAGCGAGCCCTTAGCCGCGGTTTCAACCGCGGGCGCGCCGGCTCCACCGCCCCGCGAGCAAGGAGGAC
>DASSSV010000062.1:0-2589 GCA_035708265.1 Thermomicrobiales bacterium
CTCCGCCATCGCGCGATCGCGGACCGCCTCGGCCTCGGGGGCGGGGCCGTAGGCCCACATCGCTTCGGCCTGCTCGACGACCCGCGCGCCCTGGAGCGCCCGGGCGAACGCGCGCGGCGACGCCGCCGCGCTGTACGCGTCCCGCCGGCCCTCCAGGCCGTCGTGCGCTTGCCGCACCCCCGCCCGACACTGGGCCTTGATGGACGGCGGCGCCTCGCCGTAGGTCGTGCGCCCGAAGCCGAGCTGCTGGAGCGCGTAGGGCCGGAAGGGGGCGTAGAGCGCCGTGTAGCGCGCCGCGGCGGGCGCGTCCACCCCCTGCACGTAGGCCAGCACGTCGTCGATCGCCAGATTGGGGAGCTGCATGTCCAGCCCGGCGAAGCCGACCGGCGGCGCGGGGGCAGGGCGCGCGTTGTGGGCGCGCATCCAGCGGAGCAGGTCCAGCATTTCCCGCGTGTCCACGGGCCACGAGTGGAGCCCCGCGAGCAAGCCCGTCGGATCCCCCTGCCCCGCCCGAACGCAGGCGTCGACGCGGCGGGCTTCGGGCCAGTTGGCCTCGACCGCGAAGGTGGTGAAGCCCAATTCCTGGACCAGGAACGCCAGCAGGCGCTGCTTCATGGCGCTGAATTCGTGCGTGCCCTGCGTCGCCTCGCCGAGGGCGACGAGCCGCGCCCCGCCGAGCAGCGGCTTGAGCGGCAGGAGGTCCGTGTAATCTCCGCCGGGCTCGGCCGTGGCGAACGGGATGGCGTGGTCGCGGAGCCAGGCGATCCCCGCGGCCGGGAGGGGCGGGGGCGTCCCGCGCGCCGCCGCGGTCGCCGGCGTCGCGGGGGCGGATGCCGCCGGCGAGCCGGCCACTGGCGCGCCGGTACCTGGCCGGGGGGTGGTGGGCGCGACCGCGCCGGTGGCTAACGCACCGCTCGCCGCGGGGCCGGCTCGCTGGCAGGCCGCCAGGAGCCCGGCGGCCGTCGCGGCGGAGCAGCCGAGGGCCAGCGCCCGCGCGACGAGGTCACGGCGGGTGACGCGCTGCTCCGGGGAGCCCGCGCCGACGTCTCGGCGGTCTCGCGTCGCCTTCATGCTCCGAGCTCTGCCTCCGCTCCAGTGCTCCTCCGTTGGACGATTCCCTTTCCCGGGCCGCGGTGCCGCTGGGCACGGTGACACTCGACAGCGTGGGCGTCGACCGGGTGCGCTCAACGGTGACGTGACGCAGTTGCCACTGCCCGCGGCAGGATCTCTTGCATCTGGGGGCAGCAGGGCCGGGCGATCCCCTCGCCGTTGACGCTGGACACCGCGACGCGGGAACCAGATCGTTTAGCGGACGCCTCGGCGCTGGCGTGTGCCGCTGCCGGGGAGGCGCACCCGGGCCTCGCGGTCGAAGGGCGGCGGGGGGGCGGCCGGCGCGCGGGATGGGGGCGCGGGCGGCGCGCTGGCCGCTTGGCGCCCCGCCTCCGTGAGATGGACCAGATCGCCCTCGCGGGTCACGTACCGCTCGGCCACGAGCCGGGCGAGGAGCCGGGTCCGCAAGTCGCGGGGGATGCTGGCCCGGTCGCACAACTCCATGAATGGGGCCGCGGGGCGGCCGGTGGCGGTGGTCGCCCGCCGGAGCTGGTCGAGGACCTGGCGGACGTGGTCATTCGGCGTCGGGCGGTTGGGCTCGCGCAGGCTCATCGGGGCGCCCCCGTGCCGCGGCCGGGCGACGCGCAGGCGGCCCCCGCCTCGGTGAGCCGCACCCGGCCGCCCTCCTCCGTCACGTACCCCGCGTCCAGCAGCCGCCGGAGGAGCCGGCCGCGCAGGTCGGCGGGCACGGTCAGCGCCGTGCAGAGGGCCGCGAACGCCACCGTCGGGGGCGTGCCCCGGGCCGTCTCACGCTGGAGCCGGGCGAGGATCGGGCGCACGCGGGCGGTCACTGGGTCATAGCCGCTCATGGGGACACCTCCTCTGGCACACTGACGGCCGGCCGATCCGCCCGCACGGTACGCTTAACCATAGCAGGGAACTGACACGTTTACGATGACGGCCATACCGATGGGAGTACCCGCATGGGCGAACGCCCCTCGGCCTTCTCGCCAACCAGACCGCCGTCCCCCCGGTGCCGACCGCCCGCCGCTCAGGCGCCTGCGCCTCACCCCGGTCGTGGTCATGCTGACCATGCACGCCGACGACGCCCAGCGCCGCCGCGCCTGGGCGTCCGGCGCGCTCGGCTTCGTGACCAAGGACGCGGGCGGCGCGGCGCTGGTGGCGGCGCTGCGGCGGGCCCTCCGGGGCGAGCCGCCCCCCGAGGCGGTGGCCCCGGCCGCGCGCGCCGCGGCGCCCGACCCCGGCTCCACCAACCCGCTCACCGCGCGCGAGACCGCGGTGCTGGCGCAGGTGGCCGAGGGCCGCTCCAATCAGGCGATCGCCCGCGCGCTGGGCATCAGCGACCAGACGGTCAAGAACCACATCACGGCGCTCCTGCGCAAGCTGGGGGTGGCCGACCGCACCCAGGCGGTGCTGCTGGCCCTGCGCCGCGGCTGGATCGGCCTCGCCCCGCCCGCCGGCGGCTGACCCCGGGCGCCCGGCCACGACCTAGCCCGGCACGCCATCTCCACATGTCCG
>DASSSV010000063.1:0-6128 GCA_035708265.1 Thermomicrobiales bacterium
GGATGGTCCGCGGGCTGGCGCTGGCGCTGGAGCGCCACGGCACGATCTCGCTCGCCGAGGCGCTGGCACCCGCGATCCGCTTCGCCGAGGAGGGCGTCGAGGTCCTCTGGCAGGTCGCTCTGCGCATCGCCATGGGTATGCGCGAACTCAGCCGCTTCCCGGCCAGCGCCGCGGTCTTCCTGCCGGGCGGCTTCCCGCCTCGCCCCTGGACCGGCGGCACGCCAGCCGATCGGCTGGTGCAGGCCGACCTCGCGCGCACGCTGCGCCGCATCGCGGCGGAGGGCCCCGACGCCTTCTCCGAGGGCGAGACCGCGCGGACGATCGCGCGCGCGATGCGCGAGCACAACGGGCTGATTACGGAAGAAGACCTGGCGCGCTACCGGCCGACCGTCCACGAGGGCGGGCTGGCGACCGACTACCGCGGCTACCGGATCGTCGGCGTGCCGGGCGCCTGCGGCTCGGTCACATTGCAGCAAGGTCTCACCATCCTGGCCGGCTACGACCTCGGCGCGCTCGGCCGCGACTCAGTCGCGGCGACCCACCTCCAGGCAGAGGCGTTCCGCCTTGCCTTCGCCGACCGCTACCGCTACGTGGCCGACCCGCGGCAGGTCTCCGTGCCCTGGACGGGCCTGCTCTCGCCGGCGTATGCCGCCGAGCGGCGGTCCTTGATCGACCCGGAGCGCGCCGCGCCCGCCGTCGAGCCCGGCGACCCCTGGCGCTTCGACGGCGGCGCGCCCGCCCCGGCCGGCGGGGAGGTCCGCGAGGGCAGTCCCCATTCCTCGACGACGACGCTCGCCGTCGTCGACCGCGACCGCAACGTCGTCAGCCTGACGCAGACGCTCGTCAACGCCTTCGGCTGCGGCGTGGTCGTCCCCGGCACCGGCGTGCTCCTCAACAACGCGATGTCCTGGTTCGATCCGCGCCCCGGCCAGCCCAACTCGGCCGCGCCGGGGAAGCGCGGCCTGAACAACATGAACCCGATCGTCGTCCTGCGCGACGGCCGGCCGGTCCTGGCGGCGGGCGCCGTCGGCGGCCGGAAGATCATCCAGGCGGTCGCACAGGTCGTCTCGAACGTGCTCGACTTCGGCCTGGGGATGCAGGACGCGGTCGCCGCGCCGCGGATCGATTGCAGCGGGCCGGCCGTCCAGGTGGACTCACGCTACCCGGCGTCCCTGCCCGACGGGTTGGCGGCGCTCGGCCATCGCGTGCAGGTGCTGGAAGAGTCCTTCCACGCCTACCACTTCGCCACCCCGCTCGGCATCCTGATCGACCCGGCGACCGGCCGTCTCCACGGCGGCGTCGACCCGTTCCGACTCTCGGAAGCCGCCGGCGAGTGATGAGTGACGAGTGACGAGTGACGAGTGACGAAGGGACGGAGGCCGGAAGACGGACAAGCGACGGAGCGCTACTTCCGACTTCCGACTCCCGACTGACGACCGACGACTCCGAGGGGGGAGCGATGGCGCAGGTGGATACCGGGGCGGGCGAGGCGCTGGCGGGGGATGGGCTCTACGCGCTGATCGCGGAGGTCTCGTCGAACCTCTACAAGCGCTCGCTGACCGACCTGCCGCCCGACGTGCGGGAGGCGATCAGGGCGGCGCTCGACAACGAGGTGGACGAGAACCCCCGGATCATGCTCAAACTGATCCACCGCGCGGTCGCGACCTCGGATAAGAGCGGCATCATCGTCTGCCAGGACACCGGCATCCCGGTCTACTTCGTCGGCATCGGCACAAAGTTCCCGGTGGACGGCGCGCGCCTGCTGGCCGCGCTGAAGGCCGGGATCGAGGACGCGACCATGCGCTACAACCTGCGCTCGAGCATCGTCCACCCTCTCACCCGCGTCAACCGGCAGACGAGCACCGGCGAGGGCGTGCCGGTGACGCACCTCGACTTCCTGGAGGGCGCCGACTACCTCGACCTGCAACTGCTGCCCAAGGGCTCCGGCTCGGAGAACATGTCCTTCCTGAAGATGCTCACGCCGGCCGACGGCGTCGCCGGGATCAAGCGCTTCGTCCTGGAGTGCGTCGTCGAGGCGGGCGGCAACCCCTGCCCGCCGACGATCGTCGGCGTCGGCCTCGGCGGCACCGCCGACGCCTGCGCGGCGCTGGCCAAGCGGGCGATCCGGCGGCCGGTCGGCCAGCCCCACCCCGAACCGGAGATCGCCGCGCTGGAGCGCGAGCTGCTGGAGGCGATCAACCTCACCGGCGTCGGGCCGCAGGGGCTCGGCGGGCGGACCACGGCGCTGGCGGTCCACGTCGAGTACGCCTGGACGCACATCACGATGAACCCGGTCGCGGTGAACCTGCAATGCTGGCGCGGCGAGCGGGCGCGCGCCCGGGTCTACGCGGACGGCAGGGTGGAATATGGCTACTGAGCGCGCGACCGACGACCTCGGCGCGAACGTCATCCGGCTGACGGCGCCGCTGGACGAGGCGACCGCGCGCCGCCTGCGCGTCGGCGACCAGGTCGTCTTCGACGGGGTCATCTGGGGCATCCGCGACGCCACGCTGATCCGCATCTTCGACCAGGGCATCCGGCCGCCGGTGGACCTCACCGGCGCGGTGCTCCTCCACACCGCGCCGAGCGTCAGGAAGCGCCCGGACGGCGGCTACGACCCGGTCTCGGTCGGCACGACGACCTCGACGCGGATGAGCCGCTTCACCCGCGGCTGCCTGCAAGAGCTCGGCGCGCGGGCGATCATGGGGAAGGCGGGGCTCAAAGAGGACGCGCGCCCGGTCCTCGAAGAACTCGGCGGCGTCTACTTCTCTCTCGTCGGAGGCGCGGCCAGCATCGAGACGGTGCAGATCGAGGCGATCGAGGCGGCCTACTTCGAGGACCTGTTGCCGGAATGCCTCTGGAAGTTCCGCGTGCGAGACTTCGGGCCGGTCTTCGTGACGATGGACGCGCACGGCAACTCGGCCTACAGCGACGTGCGCGCGCGGGCCGCCGCGAACATGGCGCAGGCCCTGGCGAGGCTCGGCCTTGAACCGCACTAGCGACACGATCGGCGACACGATCGCGGTCACGATCGGGCGCAGCGACCCGGCCGCGCGGGCGACCTTCGCCGTCCGCCGCACCGATCCGATGATGGTCCTCGACCTCCTGCTGGCGATCCAGCGGGAGCAGGACCCGACGCTCGGCTTCCGCTACTCCTGCCGCGTGGCGATGTGCGGCACCTGCACGCTGCGGCTGGACGGTCGGCCGGTCCTCGCCTGCCAGACGCGCGTGCAGCCCGAGTGGGCCGCCGTGCGCCTCGACCCGCTGCCCGGCCTGCCGGTCGTGCGCGACCTGATCGTGGACATGGCGCCCTTCTTCGACGAGTGGGCGCGCGTGATGCCCTACCTCGTGCCGCGCGACGACCTCGACGAGCCGGCCGTGATCCCGCCCGACGCGCCCGAGCGGCAACTGATCGACCCGCGCCTCAGTTGCATCACCTGCGGCGCCTGCTACGCGAGCTGCGCCATCGCCAGCTACCGGCGCGACTTCCTCGGCCCGGCCGCGCTCAACCGCGCGCTGGTGCTGATCGCCGACAGCCGCGACGCGGCCGGCCCCGCGCGCCTCGCCGCCGTGACCGGCGCCGACGGCGTCGACCGCTGCCACTACGCCTACGGCTGCACCGCCGTCTGCCCCAAGGGCCTCGACCCGGCCGGCGCGATCCGGGCGCTGCGGCGGCTGCGGGCGAGACGGCAGGCGGCAGACGGCAGACGGCAGAACGAAGTCGGGCGGTCGGGCGGTCGGGCAGTAGACGAAGGGGCTGCTGGCGACCATCGTCGTGCGTCGTGACGGAGGCCGCTCGCGCGGCCCGCGCCGCGTCCCAACCCGCGGAGGCGGGTTTCGTGGCGAGCGGTAGCGAGCCTCTAGCGGCGATTTCAATCGCCGGCGTATCGCCGATGCGCACCGCCGGCGCGGTTGCACTGATCGGCGCATAGCCCCGCGGAGGACACCGTGACGAGCCTGCCGCGCGACATCGAGACGATCGACACCGACATCGCCGTGATCGGCAGCGGCGGTGCCGGGCTGATGTGCGTGCTGCACGCGGCGCACGCGGCGCCCGAGCTGGACATCACGGTCGTGAGCAAGGGCGTGGTCGGGCGGTCGGGCTGCACGCTGATGGTGCAGGGCGGCTACAACGCCGTCCTCGACCCGCGCGACTCCTTCGACCTCCACTTCGCCGACACGCTCAAGGGCGGCGCCTTCCTCAATGACCAGGACCTCGCCTGGACGCTGGTCAACGACGCGCCCGCGGTGATCCGCGAACTGGAGACGCGCGTCGGCTGCTTCTTCGACCGGCGCGAGGACGGCCACATCCACCAGAAGCCCTTCGCCGGGCAGTCCTTCGACCGCACGGTCCACCGCGGCGACCTGACCGGCATCGAGATCATGGGCCGCCTGCGCGACCAGCTCTTCCGCATCCGCCCGCGCGAGCTCGGCGACGTCCGCGCGCTCGACCTGCTGCTCGACGGGCGGGGCGATGTCGCCGGCGTGACCCTGCTCGACGTCCGCACCGGCGCGGTGGCCGTGCTGCGGGCGCGCGTCGTCGTCGTGGCGACCGGCGGCGCGGCGACGATGTACAAGATTTCGGCGCCGGCGCGCGAGAAGACCGGCGACGGCGTGGCGATGTGCTACCGCGCCGGCCTGCCGCTGCGCGACATGGAGATGCTGCAGTTCCACCCGACCGGGCTCCTGGCCGGGGAGTCGCGCCTGACCGGCGCGGTGCTGGAGGAAGGCCTGCGCGGCGCCGGCGCCTACCTCTACAACGCCGACGGCGAGCGCTACATGGCCCGCTACGACCCGGAGCGGATGGAGCGCTCGACGCGCGACGTCGTCGCCCGCGCCAGCTACCTGGAGATCGTGGCCGGGCGCGGGACGCCGGCCGGCGGCGTGCTGATCGACATCTCCCACCTCGGCGCGGCGGAGGTCGAGCGGCGCTTCGCCGGGATGGTCGCGCGGACGCTGCAGATCGGCCGCGACCTCGCGCGCGAGCCGGTCGAGGTCTCGCCGACGGCGCACTTCCACATGGGCGGCGTGGTGATCGACGCCGACTGCCAGACGGCCGTGCCCGGCCTGCTGGTCGCGGGCGAGGACGCCGGCGGGACGCACGGCGCGAACCGGCTCGGCGGCAACGGCGTCGCGGAGTCGACCGTCTTCGGCGCGCGGGCCGGCGACCGGGCGGCGCTCTTGGCGCGCGACCGGCCGCGCGGCGCGCCCGACCCGGCCGAGGTGGCGGCGTCGGCGGCGCGGGCGCTGGCGCCGCTGCGCCGCGTCGACGGCGAGAGCCCCTTCTCGCTGACGCGCGCGCTCAAAGAGACGATGTGGGAGGACTGCGGGCTGGTGCGCACGCGCGAGGGGTTGCTGCGGGCGCGCGAGCGTCTGGCCGAACTGACCGAGCGGGCGGCGCGGATCGCGGCCCCCGGCCCGCCCGAGGTCAACTACGCCTGGCAGGAGGCGCTCGACCTGGCCAACCAGCTCACGATCGCCCGCACGATCGTCGAGTCGGCGCTGGTGCGCGAGGAGTCGCGCGGCGCGCACTATCGCGCCGACTTCCCCGAGCGCGACGACGCCCAGTGGCTGCGCTTTGTTGTCCTGCGCCGCGGCGCGGACGGCGCGCCGTCCATCGAGACGCGCCCGGTCGCGCTGACGCGGGCGCGGCCGGGGGAGGCACTGGGCGTTGGGCGGTAGGCGGGAGTAAGGCGGTACGGAAACTGCGCGAGTTACGGGCTGACCTTCGCCGGACGGGCTACCGGGTGAAGCCGGGACGCGGGAAAGGGAACCATGAGCGGCGGAGCCACCCGCTGATACCGGATGTGAAGGTCAATCTCGACGGGCGCAATGGCGATGACGCGAGGCATTACCAGGAGACTCAGGTCGCCGCGGCCCCGGCAGCGGCCCGCGAAGCCGAGGCGGAACGGCGGCGAGGAGAGCGATAAGATGGACGAGCAAGCGCCCCGCTATGCGATTGTGATCGAGTGGGACCCGGACGAGTGCATCTACGTGGCCACGGTGCCGGATCTGCGCTTTGTCGCCACCCACGGCGATACCTATCAGGAGGCGCTGGAGCGCGTGTTGGAACTCATGGCCGAGTGGCTAGACCTGGCGCGCGAGAGCGGCGTCGCGCCCCCCAAGCC
>DASSSV010000064.1:0-9287 GCA_035708265.1 Thermomicrobiales bacterium
CGAGGAAGTCGGCCTTGAAAGTGGCGAAGGTGCCGCCGAGGATGCTGGCGCGGATGGCGCGGACGAGGTTGACGATGAAGTGGAGGTTGTGGATCGAGGCCAGGCGCAGGCCGAGCAATTCGTCGGCGGCGAAGAGGTGGCGCAGGTAACCGCGGGTGAAGCGCGCGCAGGTGTAGCAGTCGCAGCCGGGCTCGGGCGGGCGGTGGTCGCGCGCGTAGCGCGCCGCGCGGAGCGGCAGGCGGCCATCGGCGGTGTAGAGCGCGCCGTGGCGGGCCAGGCGCGTCGGCGCGACGCAGTCGAAGAGGTCGATGCCGCGCTCGATCGCCTCGAAGAGATCCTCCGGCTCGCCGATGCCGAGGAGGTGGCGTGGGCGGTCCTCCGGCAGGAGCGGCAGCGACCAGTCCAGGACGGCGTGCATGTCGGCCTTGTCCTTGCCGAGCGAGCCGCCGATGCAGTAGCCGGGGAAGGGCAGCCCGGCGAAGAAGCGCGCGCTGGCCTCGCGCAGATCGCGGTAGGCGCCCCCCTGGACGATGCCGAAGAGGGCCTGGTCGGGGCGGGTGTGCGCGGCCAGGCAGCGCAGCGCCCAGCGGTGGGTGCGGTCGAGCGCGCGCGCGGTGTAGGCGTGGTCGTGCAGCGGCGACGTGCATTCGTCGAAGGCGACGATCACGTCGGCGCCGAGGCGCTCCTGAATCGCGATCGAGACCTCGGGCGTGAAGCGGTGCGTCGCGCCGTCGAGGTGCGAGGTGAAGGTGACGCCGTCGTCGTCGATGCGGTTGAGTTTGGGGCGCTGCGCGCGGACGGGCGACTGGGCTTCGGCGCCGGGGAAGGTCTTGGCGATCTTGCCGACGCCGTGCTCCAGCGCGAAGCCGAGGCTGAAGACCTGGAAGCCGCCGCTGTCGGTCAGGATCGGGCCGTCCCAGCCCATGAAGCCGTGCAGCCCGCCGAACTCCGCGACGACGTCCGCGCCGGGGCGCAGGTAGAGGTGATAGGCGTTGCCGAGGACCATCTGCGCCCCCAGCGCGCGCAGCTCGTCGGGCGTCAGGCTCTTCACCGTCGCCTGCGTCCCGACCACCATGAAGGCCGGCGTCTCGACTACCCCGTGCGGCAGCGCCAGCCGCCCCGCCCGGCCCCCCGCGCCGGGCAGACGGGCCTCGATCTCGAAACGGCAGGCGGCGTGCGGTGCCAGGCGCGCGGCAGCGCTGGCACCCTGGTCATGATCGCCCTGCCCCCCCGGATAATCCGGCATGCCGTCTCCCGCCTCCCGCATCAGTGGCTATCCGACCCAGCGGCCCGGCCGGCAGCGCGGTTCGCTGCGCGGGCTCCTCAGCGCGCTTACAACTGGAGCGCGTGTCGCAAGGCGGCGTCGACCTCGGCCATCGGCAACGCGCCGATCACCCGATCAATCGCCGCTTCGGCGACCGTCGCGAGGTTATCGGTCATCACCACCGAGTCGGTCAGCAATCCCGACTGCTGTCCCGCGGGCGTAGCACGGACGACAGTGACGCGGCTGGGATGCCCGCCCCGGAATGTCCGGCCGGTGATCATCGCGACGATGACCTGCGCCAAACCGGTCTGGAGTCCATCGGCCTGCACCACCAGCGCCGGGCGGGTCTTGGCGGTGCGCAAATTGGAGTGCGGGTAGAGCACCAGGACGACGTCACCGCGTTTACAGGCGGGCCTTGGCGTCGTCATAGTCATCGTACGGATCCATCTCTGGGCTGTCCCAATCCTCGGCGAAGGGCGCCAGGAGGGCGCGCAACTCCGCCGCCTGCGCCTCGTCGATGCCCCGCTCTCGCGAGGCCACGTGGCCCGGTCCCAGAAACGTCACGATGACCCGCGTTTCGTCGCGCACGCCGCGAGGTTGCTCGGCCAGTTCGATCTTGCCGTCGCGATAGACCCCTTCGATAGACGTGGACATGGCGTAGATTCCTCGTGCGGTGACGTGCGATCATCGGCTAATACGATGGAGCACCCGCCGCCTCAAGGACTTTCACGGCTCTCGCCCGTGCGGCGCGGTTGCTCGCAGTATACCGCATCAGTAATAGATCGTCCGCGTGCGGTGGTAGGGCGCCATGTCGCGGCGATCCTGCGCCAGCGTCCAGAGGTACCAGTCGACCTCGAAGGCGCGCGCCGCCACGCCGCGCGCCGCCAGCGCCCGGCGCAAGAGCTCCACGCCCCAGACGGTCGCCGCGCGGATCTCGACCTCCTCGGGGCTCCCGGCCGGGAGGGGCCGGAGTGCGGCGATGCTCTCCGCCAGGTCGGGCGCGTAGGCCAGGATGCCCTCGGCGCGGAGGATCTGCGGCACCTTGTAGTCGGCGAAGGCGGTCAGGCCGTCGAGGTTGACGAGCGCGCCCCACCGCGCCCCGCCGAAGACGCCGTAGAGGTCGGACGCGCAGATCTGCGCCCGCTTGTAGAGGCGCACGCCCCGCCCGGCGTAGGTCGCGACGTCGTCGAAGGAGGGGAACTCGGCCGCTAGGAGGCGGGCCAGCGCCGGGGCGCGATAGCCCGCGGCTTCGACCGCATTCCCGAACCAGCCGCCGTACCGCTCGCTCAGGACGCGCCCGGCCTCGCGCATGTTCGCCACGCGCGCCGGGTAGAGCGGGATGCGCCCGACGCTCCGGCCGGCCGGGTGGAAGATGCGCGCCGCGTCGGCGTCGGGGATGTCGCGCAGGTACGCCGCGTCCCAGAGCGGCAGCCCTTCCTCCTCGATCGCGCGCTTCAGCGCCGCCGCCAGCGCCCAGTAGCCGTCGAGCCGCTCGCCGTGATAGTCCAGCGTCCAGCGCGGCTCGCCCGGGTCGGCCCAGAAGCAGAAGTTGAGCGCGTCGAGCAGGAGCGTCGTGTTCGCCGTGCGCGGGCCGCCGTCCGACCAGTGGTAGCGCTCGTTCCAGGCCGGCACCGGCAGCGCCCGACCGGCGAGCGCGTCGGCCGCGTGCGCGACGCCGGCCGGCTCGATCCGCACCGCCCGCGCCGCCGCCACGACCGGCGCCGTCGTCGCCAGCACGCCGAGTCCGTCGGGCCGATCGAGGGTCAGGTCGAGGTCGCCGCCATCAGGAGACATTCTGGCTTATACGTCCCTTGCGGCCCTATCGTTCGACGATGACGCGCACGCCATGATCGAGCGTGATCGCGAAGCGATCGGTGATGAACCGTCCCACAATCGCTTCTTCGCCGAGCACTGTTATCAGACAATCGAAGGGGCCGAAGGCCCCAATCATCACCGTACCGAGATACGCGGGCGCCTGCACGAGCGACCCATCCGCGAGAATCCACTGCAGATAGGTATCGGGGTGCCGCTCATCCGGGACGAAGCCCGCGGGTAAGACAATATCCCCATCAAAACCAGTGTCCAGCAGGGCTTCAACCTGCTCGGTACGCCCTCGCACGGTCAACTCGAGGGGCAGGTACGGGAAACGGGCGCTGATGACGCGGCCGGTCACCGCCACCGGCCCACGGCCCGCTCGCCCACCTTGAAGGCGTAGCTGCCCGGACCGAAAGCGGTGCGAGCCTGGCGCACGACGTCCAGCAGCGTCGGGCCGACGATGGTCCGGCCGTCGCGCGAGATCGCGACATAGCGCCCGGCATGGCGCGCTTCCAGAGGCTTGCCAAATTGCTCGTACAGGCGATCCGCCTCGGCGATCCGCTGCCGCTCTTCAATCGTGCTCATGGCACCGCCCTCCACCATACTTCGTGACAAGTATCGCATAGCCGCGCGTCGCGCGCCTACGCCCCGGCCACCGGCAGCGTGAAGCAGATGCTGGTACCCTCGCCGAGCCTGCTCTCGGCGGCGACGGCGCCGCCCTGCGCCTCGACCAGTTGCTTGACGATCGTCAGGCCGAGGCCGCTGCTGCCGGTCTGCCGCGCGCCGTTCTCGGCCTGATAGAAGCGCTCGAAGACGAACGGCAGCTCGTCGGGCGGGATGCCGGCGCCGGTGTCGGTCACGCGCACCTCGACCATGCGGCCGTCCGGCGTCGGCGCCGCCTCCACGACGATCACCCCGCCCGCGGGCGTGTGGCGCAGGGCGTTGTAGAGCAGATTCTTGAGGATCTGGTCCAGGCGGGTGCGGTCGGCCAACACCGGCGGCAGGTCCGCCGGCGCCAGCGAACTGAGGGCGATGTGCCCCTGCTCCTGGGCCAGCGGGCGCAGCCCGGCGACGACCGTCTCGATCGCCGCGGGGAGCGCGACCGGCGCCGGCTCCAGCGGCAGCGCCGCCTCCTCCAGCCGCGTCACGGCGAAGAGGTCGTCCACCAGGCCGGCGAGCGTGCGCGCCTCGCGGTCGATCACCTCCAGCGCCTCGCGCGCGGTCGGCGGCAGCGTCGCGCCGTTGTCGGCCTGGAGCTGCGCCTCGACGTGGCCGCGCACGATCGCCAGCGGCGTGCGCAACTCGTGCGAGACGTTCGAGACGAAGGCCCGCCGCGCGCGCTCCACCGCCTCCAGCCGCTCGGCCAGGGAGTTGAAGCGCGCGCTGAGCCGGCCGATCTCGTCCGGCGAGCGGACCGCGACCCGCCGCGAGAGGTCGCCGCGCGCGAACGCCGTCGCGGCCTCCTCCAGCGCGGCCAGCCGCCGCGCGAAGCCGCGCGCGACGAGGAAGCCGGCCGCCGTCGAGACGAGCGCGGCCGGCACCGCGGCCGCCGCCAGGACCATCACCAGCAGCGCGATCACGCGGGCAAGGATGCCGCTCGGCGAGAGGCCCGGCGCCCCGAGCGGCACCGGCGCGCTCCGCAGCCCCAGCGCGCCGATGACGTGCCCCTGCCCGTCGACGATCGGGTAGGCGGTGACGAGGACGCGCATCCCGCGGTCGCCGGCCGAGAGCCGGCCGGCGTCCATCCGCGTCTCGCCGTGGAGGGCGTTGCGGAGGAGCGGCGCCCAGTCGGCCGGGCGCAACTCCTCGATGCGCGTGCCCGGCGCGGTGATCGTCGTGTTCGACGCCGCCAGCACCGTGCCGTCGGGCGCGACGACGACCAGGAGGTTGCCGGGGCTGAGGCTGCCGCCGAAGGGCCCGCTGCCGTTGTCGGTGCGCGGCGGCAGCGCGCGCAGCAGCGCGGAGAGTTGGTCGGGCGTGCGCGTCTGCACCGGCTCGGCCAACAGCACCGCCAGGATGCGCGTCTCCTGGATCATGTCCGACTCGATCTGCGGGAAGTTCGCCTCGGCGCCGTAGGTCTGCACGGCGATCAGGAGGAGGCCGAAGCCGGCGACCAGCACGCCCAGGCAGAGCAGGATGACGACCAGGTGCGAGAGGGTCAGCTTCCAGCTCAGGCGCTGGCGGTAGGCGGCGCCGATCCGCCGCCAGAGGCCGGCGACGCCCGGCCGGCGTGAAGGCGCGGGGGGGACGGCGGGACGCGCGCGCTGCTCGACGGTCATGCCTGGCCCCGCTCCCTCCGCCTGAGCCGCCTCAGCCGGTGCCCGGCCGCGTACCGGCCGGCTCGCGCTCGAACTTGTAGCCGACCCCCCAGAGGGTCGCGATCCGCTCGCCGACCGGGCCGAGCTTCTTACGCAGCCGCAGGATGTGGGTGTCCACCGTGCGGTCGAAGCCGGCGTAGTCGCTGCCCCAGACGCGGTCGAGCAGGTATTCACGGCTGAAGACCCGGCCGGGGTTGCCGGCCAGCAGGCGCAGCAGGTCGAACTCCTTGGCGGTGAGTTGCACCGGCCGCCCCGCGCTGACGACCTCGCGCGTGGCGGGGTCGAGCCGCAGGTCGGGCAACTCGATCGGCTCGTCGTCCTCCGCCGTGCGCGCGTGCTCGCGCAGCAGGTCCACCCGGCGCAGCAGCGCGCCGACGCGCGCCTGCAATTCGCGCATCGAGAAGGGCTTAGTCAGGTAGTCGTCGGCGCCGAGCTCCAGGCCCAGCACCTTGTCCAGCTCGGTCGCCTTCGCGGTGAGCATCAGGATCGGCGTGATCGCGGTGCGGCGGACGCGGCGGCAGACCTCCAGGCCGTCGAAGCCGGGGAGCATCACGTCGAGGACGATCAGGTCGGGGTGCTCGCGCTCGACCAGCGCCACGCCGCTGGGCCCGTCGTGCGCCACGACGACCCGATGCCCGGCGCCCGCGAGGTTGTCGCGCACCAGCGCCGCCA
This sequence comes from Thermomicrobiales bacterium, assembly GCA_035708265.1. Lineage (GTDB taxonomy): Bacteria > Chloroflexota > Chloroflexia > Thermomicrobiales > CADCWN01 > DASSSV01. The sequence goes on from DASSSV010000064.1 coordinate 6,070, forward strand.
GCTCGTGCTCGTCCTCGATCACCGCGATCGTCGCCACGCCCCCTCCGTCGGCACGCGCGTCCGCCCGCCGCGGCGGGCGGACCGGCCGGCCCGTCCCTCGGGAGTATTGTAACGCCGTGGAGCGTGGAGCGTGGAGCGCCATCGGGAGCCCGGTCACGCTCTCACGCTCTCACGCTCCACGCTCCACGCTCACGCCGCGCCGCCGACGTCGCGGCGGCGAAAGACGGCGAGGGCGACGACGACGCAGACCAGGCAGTAGACCGCGAGCGTGACGAGCGAGTGTGCCTGACCCAACACCTCGCCGGTGCGATCCACCCGGCCGAAGACGTTGTAGGCGAGCAGCGACTGGCTGTTCCGGTTGGGGAAGATGTTGACCAGCGTCGTGGCCCAGGTCAGGTCGAGCCGCCGGAGGAGCTGGCCGACGATCTGCTCGCCGATGAGCAGGCCGAGCGCCGCGCCGATCCCGGCCGCCTGCGACCGGGCGAGCAGGCTGATCAGGAAGGCGATCGTGATCGCGACGAGGAGCATCAGGTAGGTGCGGGCGGCCAGCGCCAGCAGGGTGCCGACCCAGGCGGCGTCGAACGGGCCGGTGAAGACCGGCACGTTGGCGATCAGGCCGACCGGCACGGCCAGGATGGCGTTCATGACGAGCGGCAGGACGTCGAACGCGACCGCGACGATGGCGAGCGCGACTAGCTTCGCGCCGAGGAAGCGTAGCCGCGGCACGCCGGTCGCGAGCATCGGGCGGAGCGTGCCCCAACTGTACTCGCTGCCGATCGCCGAGGCGGCGAGGATCGAGAGCATGATCGTGCCGAAGAAGTAGATGAACTCTGTCGCGCGTGTCAGCGTGCCCGGCAGGGTGAGATTGCCCAGGATCGACGCGCGCACGTCCGCACTGACGCGGTTGATCTGGAGAAAGCCGACCAGATCCCCGAAGCCGATGCCGCCGAGCAGCAGGATCAGGAGGATCCAGGTCATCGGCCGCTTGACCAGTTTCAAGAGTTCCATTCGCAGTAGGAGGATCATCCCGCCACCTCTTTCCCGTAGCGCAGGCTTCGCGTCAGTTGACGTCGGCCGGGCCGGCGCCGGCCGTGATCTCGAGGAAGTAGCGCTCCAGGTCGCGCTCCTGGCGATGCAGCTCGCCGATGATGAAGCCCTGGTCGGCCAGGAGGCCGCCGAGCGCGAAGTCGCGCTCGGCCGGCATCGTCAGCAGCAGGCGGTCGCCGTCGCGCGCGACGGCCTCGATCCAGGGCACGTTGCGCAGGAACGCCAGCGCGCGCGCCGGGTCGTCCACGCGCAGGACGGTCTGCGCGCCCTGGCGCAACAGGTCCGCGACCGCGCCCTGCGCGACGACCTTACCCAGCGCCAGGATCGCGACCCGGTCGCAGACCTGCCGCACCTCGGCGAGCAGGTGGCTGCAGAGGATGATCGTCTGGCCCTGCGCGGCGAGCTGGAGGATCAGGTTGCGGATCTCGACGATGCCGGCCGGGTCGAGGCCGTTGCTCGGCTCGTCGAGGATCAGCAGATCGGGCCCGTGCAGGAGCGCCCCGGCGATGCCGAGCCGCTGCTTCATGCCGAGCGAGTAGGTGCCGAAGCGGTCGCGCTCGCGCCCTTTGAGGCCGACCAGCGCCAGCACCTCGGCGAAGCGGCCCTCCGGCACGCCGCCGCGCGCCAGCGCCATCACGCGCAGGTTGTCGAGGCCCGACAGGTAGGGGTAGAAGGTCGGGGTCTCCACGATCGCGCCGACGTGGGCCAGCGCCTCCTGAAAGCCGTGCGCCGTGTCGTGCCCCAGGATCTCGATCCGCCCCGCGGCGGGGCGCACCAGCCCGAGCATCATCGAGATCGCCGTCGTCTTGCCCGCGCCGTTGGGGCCGAGGAAGCCGAAGACCTCGCTGCGCCGCACCGCCAGGTCGAGCCCGTCGACGACCGTGCGCTCGCCGTATCGCTTCGTCAGCCCCGCGACCCGCAGCACCACCTCGCACTCGGCCGCGCCGTGCCCGTCCGGCGTCACCGCCGGTGTTGCCCCCGTCGTCGCCGTCACCGTCGCCCTCCTTGTTGTGTCGAGCGTGGAGCGTGGAGCGTAGAGAGTTCGGCTTCCCGGTTACGCTCCCACGCTCTCACGCTCCACGCCCTACGCCGCGTGGTCGTGCGTCGCCAGCCAGGCTGCGGCGACGCGCAGATCCTCGTCGCGGGCCGCGCGGTCGTCGCGCCCCGCGCGGGCGGGCAGCACGACGACCGTCTCCGGCCCCGCCGGGCGCCGCGTCATCACGCCGGCCGCGTCGAGGTCGCGCTCGTCGCCCCCCAGCAACAGCGGCAGGAGCGTCAGCGGCGCGAAGACGAGAATCCACAGCCCGATCGCCAGCGCGACCATCATCGCGGCACCTCCTTCAGTCGAGTGCGTCGTTGCACTGCTATCAGGATAGGCGCCGGGCGCGGCGATTCGTTGACGCAACTGTCACAGAATTGTGAATTCGCGAGGGCGGCCCTCACCCCCAATTCCCCCCTCTCCCAATCCTGGGCGAGGGGGGGCCGCGCCCAAACCGGGTGCTGCTCTTCTACGACGATGGCAGGGGAGTGGCGCGCGCCGGGCGACGGCGCCGGGCGCGGTCAGCGCCGGCACATCCGAGACGATACCGGCCCCGGTGAGCCAGATTGGGGGGGCGCAGGGTCGTCATCACGGTTGCACCGCGGGCGCCGGAGGAGTACCATTCCTTAAGCGACTAAATATTTTACGCCGCGGGGTGCGGCACGATTCGCAGCGAAAGCATCGAGGCACGAGCGTGACAGCCGAACCGGAACTGGTCGCCGAGGGCGTGGCGCCGCAACTCCCCCGAGAGCCCGGCGACGAACTCGACGCGATCGTCTACGCCTTGCCCGAGATCGTGCGCGGAATCAACGCCTCGCGCAACGCCGTCACCGGCCGTTTGACGATGGCGCAGGTACGGGCCTTGCTACGCCTGGTGGGGGCGGGCTCGCTGACGATGGGCGAACTGGCGCGGCGGATGGGCGTCTCCTGCGCCGCCGCGACCCAGGTGATCGACCAGCTCGTCGCCCTCGGGCTGGTGGTGCGCGAGCGCCCCGAGTGGGACCGCCGGCGCGTGCTGGTCCGGCTCGCCGGCGCGGCCGAGCCCGAGGTGCAGCGCGCGCTCGAGCGGCGCCGCCGGCAGGTCGGCGCGGTACTGGCGCAACTGACCCTGCCGGAGCGGCAGGCGTTCGCG
>DASSSV010000065.1:0-4056 GCA_035708265.1 Thermomicrobiales bacterium
CCCCGACGCCGCGCGCCCTGCCCTTCGACGAGCTCGTCCGCGGCCGGCGCTCGGTGCGCCACTTCCGCCCCGACCCGGTGCCGCGCCCCATTGTCGAGCGCCTGATCGCCGCGGCCGGCTGGGCGCCGTCGCCGCACGGCCGGCAGCCCTGGCGCTTCGCGGTCGTCACGCGGCACCCGATGAAAGTCGCGCTGGCCGACGCGATGGGGGCGGACTGGGAGCGCAACCTGGCGCTCGACGGCCAGGACGGGGCGACGATCGCCGCGCGGCTGGCCGGCTCGCGCCGGCGACTGCTCGGCGCGCCGGTCCTGATCGTGCCCTGCCTCTACACCGCCGACCTCGACCACTACCCCGACCCCGCGCGGCAGGCGGCCGAGGAGACGATGGCGGTGCAGAGCCTCGGCGCGGCGGTGCAGAACCTCCTCCTCGCCGCCCACGACCTCGGCCTCGACGCCGGCTGGAACTGCGCGCCGCTCTTCTGTCCCGAGATCGTGCGCACGACGCTCGGCCTCGCGCCCGGCCTCGTCCCGCACGCGCTGATCGCCGTCGGCTACGCGGCGCAGGACCCCCGCCGCCGCGGGCGCCTGCCGCTCGACGAGTTGATCGTGCGGTACGACTAAGCGGTCTTCGCCCTCACCCCCGCCCCCTCTCCCAGGATTGGGAGAGGGGGGGCGGCCGCTCGGGCGCTTCCTCCGTTCTCCTGGCCATCGCTCTGGAAGAGCGCTGAGCGATTGGAGCGGTTCCCCTCGCCCGGGATTCGGAGAGGCGGGTGCCCTGTGGGCGCGGGGGTGAGGGCTGCGCGATAATGGATGCGCGGGCGGCGGGCCCGCCGTGATACGGGCGGCATAGTGGTAAAGGGTGGGCATGAGCCCTGTAGCGATCTTCCTCCTGGTCATCGTCCTCGTCGCCGTGGCGTCCGGGCCGTTCTACATGCGGCTGCTGGCGCACGGGCCGAAGCCGGACGTCTGGTGGCGCGGCCGGCGCGACGGCGCGTTCTGGTTCGGCGTCGTCCTGCTGGTCGTCGGCGGCATCTTCGCCCTGATCGGCGGCGGCGCGACGGCCTTCGCCTGGCTCCTCGCCGTCTCGGCCGCCTTCCTCCTCTCGGCGGCCGGCGCCTGCCACCTGGCGCTGCGGCGAGTCGGCAGGCGACAGGCGACAGACGGCAGCGGGATCGAGCACTGACGGTCAGCCGTCGAGCGGCGCTCGCGCCACTATCGTCTATCGTCTATCGTCTCCTCCCGGAGGGCCCGATGCGCGTGACGCTGACGACGATCCGCGGCGGCACGGTCTGGGACGAGGAGCCGCCGGCCGGCACCGAGGAGGTGTTCGCGCGCCAGATCCCGGACGGGCGCGCCGTGGCGGTCTACGAGGGCGAGGCGGCGAGCAAGGTCGCCGGCGCGATCCTGCGCGAGCTGCTGGCGCTGCCCCCGGCGCCGAAACTGATGGTGCTGATGTCCAACCTCCAGACGATCGAGCACCGCGAGAGCAGCCGCATCGTCATCCTGCGCTGAGATGAGCAAGGAGAGGCTGCCCGCGGTTCGCGGCGTCGTCGCGGCGCTCGTCACGCCGCTGCGGCCGGGTGGCGGCATCGACGTGGCGGGCGTCGAGCGGCTGGTCGAGCACGCCATCGCGGGCGGCGCGCGGGCTATCCTGACGGCGGGCGAGCCGGGCGAGTACATGCACCTGAGCCGCGGCGAGCGCCTGCTCGTCGCGCGGACGGCCGTCGCCGCGGCGCGCGGGCGCGTGCCGGTCTACGCCGGGACCAGCGCGGCGAGCACCGAGGAGGCCATCGCCCTCGCGCAAGACGCCGCCGGCGCCGGCGCCGCCGCCGCGGCGCTCGCCATGCCCCCCTACTTCGCCCTGCCGCAGGACGCGCTCGCCCGGCACGTCGCCGACGTCGCGGCCGCGGGCGGCCTGCCGCTCCTCGTCGTGAACGAGCCGCGCGGCGCCGGCGGCGCCCTCCGCCCGGCCACACTCGCGCAACTGGCGACGCTGGACGGCGTTGCCGCGCTGGTGGAGGCCGACCCGGACCTCGCGCAACTCGTCGAGACCGTCGGCCTCGCCGGCGACCGCCGCCCGGTGCTCGCCGGCCGCGACACGCAGGGCTGCGCGGCGCTTCGCGCCGGGGCGCGCGGCGTCGTCTCCGCCGCGGCCGGCGTCCTCCCGAGGCACGTCGTCGCCCTCCACGACGCCTGCCTGGCCGACGCCGCCGCGCGGGCCGCGGCGCTCCACGACCAGCTCCTGCCCTTCTTCCGCCGCCTGGAGGCCGCGCCCGGCCCCGCCGCCCCGGCGAAGGCGGCGCTCCAGATCCTCGGCCTGCCGGCCGGCCCTGTACGCCGCCCCCTCCCCGACCTCACGGACGACGAACGCCGCGACCTGCAAGCGGCGTTGGCAGGGCTGGGAGGGTAGCGGCCCCTCTATCCCCCCAATCCTGGGGGGAACCCGCCCCGCACGCCGCTGCGTCGGGGTGCGGTCAATCGGGTCAGGCCGGTGCGAGCGCTATCCCCTCGCCGCGGCGTCCACGCCTGGTTCCCCCCAGGATTGGGGGGACAGGGGGGCCACAACCGCCGTGCTATACTGCGGGCCGTTCCCCGGCCGGGTAGCGGCGGAGGATAGGCAGATACGACGAGAGGGGGGCGACGTGTCGAAGTCCCACGGCGACTACGGTTGGGACCGGCCGGCGGTGCGCGCGGCGCTCGACGCCGCTGCGGGGAGCGCGGCGGAGGTCGCGGCGCTGGCCCGGCGCATCGCCGAGATCCCCGCGCCGACCTTCCACGAGGCCGAGCGCGCCGCCTTCGTCCGCGACCGCCTGGCCGACCTGGGCCTCGCGCCGGAGATCGATGTGGCCGGCAACGCCATCGCCCGGCGCGCGGGCCGGGAGCGCGGCGGCGCGCTGCTCCTGGCCGCGCACACCGATACCGTCTTCCCGCTCGGCACCGACCTGACGGTCCAGGAGCGCGACGGCCGGCTCTACGGCCCCGGCATCGGCGACAACAGCCTCGCCGTCGCGGCGTTGCTGACGCTGCCGCGCCTCCTGGACGCGGCCGGGCTGCGCACGCGCGCCGACGTCATCCTCTGCGCGAACACCGGCGAGGAAGGGCTCGGCGACCTGCGCGGCATCAAGCAGGCGGTCGCCGATCGCCGCGACGCGCTCGGCGCGGTGATCGCGCTGGAGGGACACAACCTCGGCCGCGTGACCCACCAGGCGGTCGGGTCGCGCCGTTTCCGGGTGACGGTCGAGGGGCCGGGCGGACACAGTTGGGGCGCCTTCGGCAACCCCAGCGCGATCCACGTCCTCGGCGAGATCATCGCGTCCATCGCGCGCCTCGACGTGCCGCGCGAGCCGAAGACGACCTTCAACGTCGGCTTGATCGAGGGGGGCGTCTCGGTCAACACGATCGCGCCGCGCGCCACCCTGGTGCTCGACCTCCGGTCGCTCGACCGTGGTGCGCTCGAGGCGGTCGTCGGGCAGGTGGACGGGATCGTCCGCGGCGTGGCGACGCCCGAGATCCGCGTCCGCAGCGAGGTCATCGGCGACCGCCCGGCCGGCGCGATCCCGGTCGACGCGCCGATCGTCCAGACGACGCTGGCGGCGCTGCGCCGCCTCGGCGTCGAGCCGGTGCTCGACGCCTCCAGCACCGACGCCAACGTGCCGATCGCGCTCGGCATCCCGGCCGTCTGCATCGGCCTAACGCTCGGCGGCCACGCGCACCGCACCGACGAGTTCATCGAGGTCGCGCCGATCGGCCGCGGGCTGCAGCAGCTCGTCCTCCTCGTCGCCGCGCTGGCCGGAAGTGAGAAGTGAGAAATGAGAAGTGAGAAAGAAGAAGGAGGCGGGGCGGGAAATAGCGGCCTCCCGTCGCCTTTCTCACCTCTCACTTCTCATTTCTCGCTTCCGCAAGCGGTTTTCCTCGACATGGGCGACACCCTGGTGGCGCTGGCGGCGCCGCTGGCCGCGGTCTACGCGCGCGTCGCGGCCGAGGCCGGCCAGGCGCCCGACGACGACCACCTGGCCCGCACCCTGGCCGAGGTCGCCGCCGAGGCCGACGAGCGCAA
>DASSSV010000066.1:0-17324 GCA_035708265.1 Thermomicrobiales bacterium
GCGCGACGAGAGCGGGCGCGTGAACGCCTCGCCCGCGGCGCGCAAACTCGCCCGCGAACTCGGCGTGGACCTGAGCGCGGTGCCGGCGACCGGGCCGGGCGGGCGGATCACCAGCGAGGACGTCGAGCGCGCGGCGCGCGCGGCCGGGCCGGCCGTAGTTGAGGATTTCGTCGCGCTGCCGGGCGGGCTCCGCCTCGCCTACGTCCTGGCGGGGCCGGCCGGCGCGACGCCGCTCGTCTTCCTCCACGGCCTCGGCGGCTCGCAGAGCACCTGGCAGGCGGTCCTGGGCGACCTCGCCGGGCGCTTCCGCGTCTGCGCGCTCGACCTGCCGGGCCACGGTCGGAGCGACAAACCGGCGCCGGCCGAGACTGATTACTCCGTGCGCGGGCTGGCGGCGGCGGTCGGGCAGGCGCTCGACGCGCTCGGGCTCGCGCCGGCCGTCCTGGTCGGGCACTCGCTCGGCGGGGCGGTGGCGTTGCAACTCGCGCTGGACCGGCCGGGAGCGGTGCGCGGGCTGGTGCTGGTGGACAGCGCCGGGCTCGGTGACGAGGTCAACCCCGAGCTGCTCGACCGGATCGCGGCGCCGCCGAGCCGGGAGGAGGCGCGCCGCCTGCTGGAACTCTTCTTCCACGACCCGCGCTTCGTGCTGGAAAGCGGCGTCGAGGATCTGCACCGGCAGCGCCTCGCGCCGGGCGCCGCGGACGCCGTGCGCGCCGTCGCGGCGGCGTGCTTCTCGCGCGAGGGGCAGCGGCTGGACCTGCGCGACCGCCTCGGCGAGATCGCCGCGCCGGCGCTGGTCGTCTGGGGCGCCGAGGACCGCGTCTTCCCGGCGCGCCAGGCGGCTGAGGGCGCGGCGGCGCTCGGCGACGCGCGGGCCGAGGTCATCCCCGGTGCGGGGCATGTGCCGCAGGTCGAGGCGGCGGACCGCTTCGCCGCGCTGGTCGCCGCGTTCGCGGGTGGGACGGGCCGATGAGCCGGGTCGGGATCATCGCCAACCCCGCCTCGGGCAAGGACATCCGCCGCCTCGTCGCGCACGGCTCGACGTTCGACAACAACGAGAAGATCAACATCGTCCGCCGCGTCCTGCTCGCGCTCGACGCGCTCGGCGTGGCCGAGGTCCACTACCTGCCCGACACCTACGCGATCGTGCCGCGCGCCGCCGAGGGGCTGCGGCTCGGGCTCGCGCTGGCGCCACTCCCGGTGGTCGCGCTCGGCGCCGCCAGCGACTCGGAGGAGGCCGCGCGGCGCTTGGCCGACCTCGGCGCGGGCTGCATCGTCACGCTCGGCGGCGACGGCACCAACCGCGTCGTCGCGAAGGGCTGCGGCGAGGTGCCGCTCGTCCCGATCTCCACCGGCACCAACAACGTCTTCCCGACGATGGTCGAGGGGACGCTGGCCGGGCTGGCGGCCGGGCTCGTCGCGACCGAGGCTGTGCCTAATGAAGCCGTGACGCGCCGCGCGCCGCGCCTCGACGTCCGGCTCGACGGCCAGCCGCGCGACCTCGCGCTGATCGACGTCATCACCGCGCACCAGACCTGGATCGGCGCGCGGGCGCTCTGGTCGCCGGAGCAGGTGGGCGAGGTCGTGCTGTCGCGCGTCGCGGCCGACGCCATCGGCCTGTGCAGCCTCGGCGGCCTGCTCTTCCCGGAGGCGTGCGGCGGCGATCATGGCGCCTACGTCGCGCTCGGCGGCGAGGGGCGGCGGGTGCTCGCGCCGCTCGCGCCGGGGCTGCTCCGCCGCGTGCCGGTCGCCGCCGCCCGGCTGCTCGCCCCCGGCGACCGCGTCGCGCTGCGCCGGGCGCCCTGCGTCGTCGCGCTGGACGGCGAGCGCGAGTTCGAGGTCCTCGACGCCGGCCACCGGCTCGACGTCGCCCTCAACCCGGCCGGCCCGCGCGTCGTGGACATCGCTGCGGCGCTGCGCGAGGGCGCGGCGCGCGGCGTCCTCGCCGACCAGCCCGGTGTGCTATCGTAGCGCGAGTCGGCAGTCGGGAGTCGGGAGTCGGGAGTCGGAAGTGGCGACTTCCGTAGGGCAACCGGTCAACGGTGGGAAAGCCGGTACTGCCGACTGCCGTCTACCGTCTGCCGACTCACAAAGGAGGGAGCATGGCCGAGGACACCGCGAAGGCAGGGGAGGCCCGGCCGGCGGAAGCGGAGGAGGAATCGCCGGTCGTCGCGCCGCTGCTGGCGGCGCTGGCGGCGCAGTTCGGCGACCGCCTCGACGAGGCGGCGCGGGACCGGGCGCGTCGGCAGTTGCAGCGGCTGATGAAGACCGCGGCCGAGGTGGCGGCCTACCCGCTCGCCAACGGCGACGAGCCGGCGTCCGTCTTCCACCCCCGCGCGTCCGTCTTCCACCCCCGCGCGGAGGAGTGAGCGATGGCGAACGGCGACGACCGGCTGGCCTCCGCGACGGTGCGCGAGTTGGGCCGGATGCTGCGCGCGGGCGAGACGACGCCGACGCGCCTGGCCGAGCATTTCCTCGACCGCCTCGACAGCGACGGGCGGCGGCTCAACGCCGTGGTGACGCTGACGCGCGAGCGGGCGCTGGCCGAGGCGCACGAGGCCGAGCGCGAGCTGGCCGCCGGGCACGACCGCGGGCCGCTGCACGGCATCCCCTACGGCGCCAAGGACCTCCTCGCCACGGCCGGCGGCATCCCGACGACCTGGGGCGCCGCGCCGCTCAGGGAGCAGCGCTTCGACGAGGACGCGACCGTCATCGCGCGGCTGCGCGCGGCCGGCGCGGTGCTCGTCGCCAAGCTGGCGATGGTCGAGCTGGCCGGCGGCATGGGCTACGAGCAGCCGGACGCCGCGTTCACCGGCCCCGGCCGCAACCCCTGGAACCCCGACGCCTGGAGCGGCGGGTCGTCCAGCGGCTCCGGCTCGGCGGTCGGCGCGGGCGCGGTGCCCTTCGCGATCGGCTCGGAGACCTGGGGCTCCATCACCACGCCGTCGTCCTACTGCGGCGTTTCCGGCCTGCGCCCGACCTACGGCCGGGTCAGTCGCCACGGCGCGATGGCGCTCTGCTGGACGCTCGACAAACTCGGCCCGATGTGCCGTAGCGCCGACGACTGCGGCCTGGTCCTGGCCGCCATCGCCGGTCCCGACCCCGCCGACGACACGACGCTCGCCGCCCCCTACACCTACGACCCGGCGCGCGACCGCAGCGCGGGCTTCCGGCTCGGCGTGCTGGCCGGCGCGGACGAGGGGACGCAGGAGGAAGTGGGGGCGAACTTCCGCGCGGCGCTCGACGTGCTGCGCGAGGTCGCCACGCTCGAAGAGGTGGATCTGCCCGACCTGCCCTACAACGCCGTGACCGAGACGATCCTGGCCGCCGAGGCGGCCAGCGCCTTCGACGAGTTCGTCGCCAGCGGCAAGGCGGCCGAGCTGACCGCGCCGGAGGACCGCGCCGGCGGCTACGCGCGGCGCCTGCTGCCGGCGAAGGACTACCTCAACGCCATCCGCATCCGGCGCGTCATCGTCCGCGAGGTGGACCCGATCTTCGCGCGCTACGACGCCATCGTCTGCCCGACGACGCCGGCGGTCGCCAGCCCGCTCGACGTGCGCTTCCCCGACTACTTCCGGGGCCGGATGGCGGTCAACCGCCGCCCGGTGATCGGCGCGGTCGGCAACGTCGCGGGGCTGCCGGCGGTCAGCGTGCCGGACGGCTTCGGCGAGCGCGGCCTGCCGACGGCGCTCCAGTTCGTCGGCCGGGCCGGCGCGGAGAACGCGATCCTCGCCGTCGCCCGCGCCTACCAGGCGCGCACCGACTGGCACACCTGGCGGCCGGCGCTCTGAGGGCGTCGGTCCGCTGGCGTCCCAACGGGGCGCTCCGTCCCGCGAGACGCCAGCGCCGACGAGCGAGACAGGGGGCACGACCGATGAGCGGCAAGCGGCAGCGCGACATCCTGCGGATCGTCCACCTGGTCGGGGCGGCGCTGATCGGCGTCGCCCTGTATGCTCCCGCGGCCCACCTGGGGCCCCTGCTCCTGGTCGTGCGCGTCGTGGTCATCCCGCTGATGGTGCTGACCGGCCTGTGGATGTGGCAGCAGGCACGGGTCCGGCGCCTCTTCCGGCGGGGCGAGGCCCGGCGGGCGGCGGTGAACCGCCCGGCGAAGGCGTCCGCCCCGCGCGGCGAGGCCCGGTCCGCGCCCGCGGCTCCGGCCGGCCCGCCGCCCGCCGCGCCCGACCCCTTCGTCGGCGCCTGGGTCTGCGACCCCGCCCGCGCCGTCTACGAGTCGGGCCAGCCGCCCCGGAGTGCCAGTTACCAGATCGCGCCGGACGGTGCCGGGCTGCGCTTCACGGTGCAGTGGGTCACGGCGGCCGGTCAGCCCGGCGGCGCGGTCTACCAGAGTGTCCCCGACGGCCGGGACTACCCGGCTGGCCCGGACGGGTCGGCCGACACCGTCGCGCACACGCGCGTCGACGCCGGCCGCCTCGACACGGTGGCGAAGCGGCAGGGCCAGGTGGTCGCCTGGGAGAGCCGGGTGCTCGCGGCCGACGGGGCGACGATGACGATCACCCAGGCCGGCATGGACGACCAGGGCCGGCCGTACCGGAACACGGCGGTGTACGTGAGGCATTGAGGCGGGAGAATGCGCCCCGTCGACCTCAGGACAAGTGGCGCTCCAGGGCGAAGCGGGTGGCGGCGCGGGCAGTCACGCCGGAGTTGCCGCAGATCGCCCGTGGGTGGGCGTTGCCGATGTGCGGGCCGACGAAGGGGCCGCGCGCCGCCTGTGAGTCGGTGAGGCCCGGGCCACCGGTTGCCGCCTCTCGACCTCGTGCGCCCTCACGCCTCGCCCGCCCTGGCAAGCCCCTTGCTATCGCCCTACCGGGCGGCGCGACCCGGCTGGCGACGCGAAGCGAGAGGACGGCGAGGATGGCACAGGGCAACCCGTATCTCTGGTGGCAGCGCGGGATCATCTACCAGGTCTACCCGCGCTCCTTCATGGACAGCAACGGCGACGGCGTCGGCGACCTGCCGGGCATCACCGGCCGGCTCGACCACCTCACCGACCTCGGCGTCGACGCCGTCTGGCTCTCGCCGATCTACCCCTCGCCGATGGCCGACTTCGGCTACGACGTCGCCGACTACACCGACGTCCACCCTCTCTTCGGCACGCTGGCCGATTTCGACGCGCTGGTTGCCGCCGCGCACGGCCGCGGCCTCAAGGTGATCCTCGACTTCGTGCCGAACCATACTTCCGATCGCCACCCCTGGTTCCTCGAATCGCGGTCCTCGCGCGACAACCCGAAGCGCGACTGGTACCTCTGGCGCGACCCCGCGCCGGGCGGCGGGCCGCCGAACAACTGGCTCAGCCACTTCGGCGGCGGCGCCTGGGAGTGGGACGAGCCGACCGGCCAGTACTACTACCACGCCTTCCTCAAGGAGCAGCCCGACCTCAACTGGCGCAACCCCGAGGTCCGGCGCGCGATGGCCGACGTGCTCCGCTTCTGGCTCGATCGCGGCGTCGATGGCTTCCGGGTGGACGTAATCTGGGAAATGATCAAGGACGAGCAGTTTCGCGACAACCCGCCGAATCCCGACTACCAGCCCGGCCGCCAGCGCCCCTACGACGCCCTGCTGCCGGTCTTCTCGTCGGACCGGCCGGAGGTCCACGGCGTCATCGCCGGGCTGCGCCGCGTCCTCGACGAGTACGACGACCGGATGATGGTCGGCGAGATCTACCTGCCGCTCGACCGGCTGGTGACCTACTACGGCGTCGAGACGCCCGAGGTCCACTTGCCCTACAACTTCCAACTGATCCTGCAACCGTGGGATGCGCGCGCCATCGCCGCGACGATCGACACCTACGAGGCGTCGCTGCCGCCCGGCGGCTGGCCGAACTGGGTGCTCGGCAACCACGACCGCCCGCGCATCGCCAGCCGGGTCGGCGCGGCGCAGGCGCGCGTCGCGGCGATGCTCCTCCTGACGCTGCGCGGCACGCCGACGCTCTACTACGGCGACGAGATCGGCATGCACGACGTCCCGATCCCGCCCGACCGGGTGCAGGACCCGGAGGAATTGAATATCCCCGGCCTCGGCCTCGGCCGCGACCCCGAGCGGACGCCGATGCAGTGGGACGGCGGCCCCGGCGCCGGCTTCACCACCGGCGACCCCTGGCTGCCGCTCGCCGACGACTACCGGACGGTCAACGTCGCGGCCGAGCGCGACGACCCGCGCTCGATGCTGACGCTGCACCGCCGCCTGATCGCCCTCCGCCGCCAGGAGCCGGCGCTGGCCGTCGGCGCCTACCGCCCCGTCCCGGCCGGCGACGACGTCCTCGCCTACACCCGCGAGGCGGACGGCCGGCGCTTCCTCGTCGTCCTCAACCTCGGCCACCGGCCGCGCACCTTCACCGCCGCCGACCTCCCGCCGCGCGGCCGCGTCGCCCTCTCCACCCACCTTGACCGCGCCGACGAGCCCGTCGCCGGCGAACTCGCGCTCCGCCCCGACGAAGGCGTGGTCGTCGCGCTGGAGGGATGAGGCGGAGCGCACGGTCAGCGCGTCAGCGTGACGGTGCGCGTGGTGGTGTTGCCGGCTTCGTCGGCGGCGGTGACGGTGAGGGTGTGGGGGCCGGGCGGGGCCTGGCGGGCGTCCCAGTAGCCGATATAGAGGCCGAACTGCGGCTCGTAGAGCGGGTCGGGCAGGGGGCGGCCGTCGAGCGTCGCGGTGACGGCGGTGACGCCGACGTTGTCGCTCGCGCGGATCTTGATCGTCGGGACGTCGCGCGGCAGGGGGCCGCTCGCGGGGGCGAGGAGGTCGAGCGCGGGCGGCGCGGTGTCGTAGCCCATCGTGCGCCAGAACGCCTCGGCGATGACCTCGTGGCCGCGATTGTTCGGGTGGAAGTCGAGCGGCATGTAGGTGTAGTCGGTCTCGTGGCCGCGGAAGGGGTCGTAGACGTCGGCGACGCGGACGCCCCGCTTGGCGGCCTCGTCGGCGATGACGCCGTTGAAGCGCTGCACCCACCAGGCGGGCGAGTGCGCCAGCGCGGGGTCGCCGCCGTAGGGGTTGTAGACTGTCATCGTCACGATATCGCTGGCGCGCGCGCCGTTGACGGTGGTGGCGGCGACGAGGCGGTCGAGGATCTGCGCGTAGTTGGCGCGGAAGGTGGCGAGGCCGGCCTCGCGCGCGGCCTCGTCCTTGTCCAGCAGCGCCTGCATGTCGTTCCCGCCGATGTCGAGCGTGATCGGGCTGACCTGCCAGCCGTTCGCGTGCGCCGTCTTGATCGCGTCGAGCGCGTCGGCGAGCTGCTTGCCGGAGAGCATCGTCGCGGCCGTCTCGCCGCTGACGCTGAGGTTCTGGAGGAGGAGCGGACGGCCGGCGTCCTGTTGGAGGAGGTTGCGCAGCAGCGGGACGTAGCCGCGCTCGTCGGGCAGGCTGGCGAGGAGCCCGACCCCGAGCGAGTCGCCCAGCGCCAGGTAGAGCTGGCCGATCCCGACGGGCGGCGGGCCGGGCGCCGGCCGGACGGCGGTCGGGGAGGCGCCCGGCGTCGCCGCCAGCGCCGCACCGCCGGCCCGCTGCGCCCCCGCCGTGCCCGGGATCACGACGAGCGCGACGAGCAGCGCCAGCATCAGGCGGCAGACGGCAGGCGGCAGACGGCAGAAGGAGTCGGGCAGGCGGGCAGGCGGGCAGGCGGGCAATCCCCGGCCCCGGTGCTCGTCGCTCGTCGCTCGTCGCTCGTCGCTCATTCGTCGCCCAGGAGCCGCGCCGCCGCTTGCGCGAGGGCGCGGTCGGTCTCGAAGGTGAGGCGGGCGGGGGCGTCGGCCAGCGGGACGAGGGCGGTGTCGACGCCGTCGTGGGCGGCGAACTCCGGCAGGCGCCGGAGGGCGCGCATCAGGAAGTAGACGACGTGCTTCTCCTCGCCGGCCGCGTGGCGCGACTCGCCGACCCAGTCGAGGATCGTCGCGGCCAGGCCG
Source organism: Thermomicrobiales bacterium (assembly GCA_035708265.1). GTDB lineage: Bacteria > Chloroflexota > Chloroflexia > Thermomicrobiales > CADCWN01 > DASSSV01. Next base: position 7,914 of record DASSSV010000066.1, read on the forward strand.
GTCTCCTCCGCGACCTCGCGGACCGCCGCCTGGTAGGCGGCCTCGCCCGCCTCGATGTGCCCCTTCGGGAAGACCCAGGCGGCGTCTTTGGCCCGGCGCAGCGCCACGCGCCCTTCGTCGTCCACGACGATGCCGCCCGCGGTCGCCGCCACGGCGGGGTCGTCGGCCAGGCGGGGGAAGGGCGTGCGCGCCATCTCGCCGCGCAGCTTGGCGTAGGTGACCGGGATCAGCTCGGGCAGCACCTTCGTGTTGGCGAGGAGCGGCATGAAGTTGGCGTCGCCGACCCAGCGCGGCACGACGTGCAGGTGCAGGTGGTCGGCCACGCCCGCGCCGGCCGGCGCGCCGAGGTTCATCCCGACGTTGAAGCCGTCCGGGCGCAGCACGCGCTCGAGGACCCCGGTACACCAGGGGAGCAGCGCGGTCATCTCGGCCAGCGCCTCGAGCGCCAGGTCGGGCAGGCGCGCGACGTGCTGGTAAGGCGCGATCATCAGGTGGCCCGTGTTGTACGGGAAGAGGTTCATCATGACGAAGGCGCGCTCGCCGCGGTGCAGGATCAACTCGGCGCGGTCGTCGCCCGCGGCCGGCTTGTCGCAGAAGATGCAACCCGCGGCCGGCGACCCGCCGATGTAGGTCATGCGCCAGGGCGTCCAGAGCCGTTCCATCGTCCCCCGTTCGCTCGTGTTTCCGCCACGGGCTTGCGCACCGCCGCGCGCTCGTCATAACGACACGCGGCGATGATAGCACAGCGGGCGGCCCCCCTGTCCCCGCGCGGGCGTATAATGTCGGGAGAGACGGTGCGTGCGGCGGTGGATGATGGGAGCGGGAAGCGGCGGCGGGCCGGCAGATGGAGACGACCTGGCCGGCGTGCGCGAGGGGTTGGCGAGGCAACTCGCGCGCTGCGCCGCCGCGCTCGACGGCGCGCGGGACGACGACGAGTTGCTGGCCCTGCGCGACCTGCTCCTCGACCACCAGTTCGAGAGCCGAGCGCTGATCACGGCGATCGAGGAGCGGCTGGGCGCGTTCGAGGGCGACGACAGCCCGCGCGCGCTGGCCGCGCACGCCGAGGCGCTGATCGAGACGGTCGAGGAGTTGCAGGACGGCTGGGACAGCCGCGTCAACGTGCTGCTGGAGGCGGGGTTCGCCGGGGACGCCGCTGCGGGCTTCCTCCGTGCGGCCCTCGGGACGGCGGCTGGGCGCGAGGCGCTCGACGAGTTCTTCGCCGGCCTCCCCGCCGACATCGACCAGACGGCGACGCTGCTGGACTACGCCAAGCGCTACCTGCTCTCGTTGCTCGACGCGCCGAAGCGGCGACGTTAGGGACGCTCCGCGCGCGGCCCGCCTGGGTCGTGCGCGCCGACGATACAGGAGGTGACGGGCCTGACCGCCACGCGGTAACAGACCTCGCGGAAGGGGGTTGCACCGATGGTGACAGGAGAGCACGCGGTATCCGAGCAGGCCGCACCCGAGCCGGCGGCACACGCACGGGGGATGGCTTTCCCCCTCAAGATGGCGATTGGCGGCGCGATCCTGGCCGGGGTTTTCGGCCTCCTCGTCGCCGTCGCCACCGGCGAGCCGAGTTTCCTCCTCTTGATCCTCGTCGGGGCGGCGACGGGCTGGACCATCGCCAGCTTCGCCAGCATCGAGGTCGATCGGACCGACGAGCCGGACCAGTCCCACGCGCACTGAGCCGAGCCGGCGTCCCCACACCGACCCGACCAGCCACGCGAGACCGGGGCCAGCACCACCCACCGGGATGCCCCGCGCCGCCGGGGTTGCGCCCTGCCCGCCGCGGCTTGAAGATCCGGCGGGGGAATGGGACAATGTCGGTGTCACCGGCCCGCGCCGGTGACGCGTGTTGACTGGCGTCGTGGTGAGCGAGCGGAGGAGCGGGCATGGTGACGGCCGAGGTCCGGCGCAAGAACCGGCATGCGACCCTGGCGATGACGATCGGCGGGGCGATCGCCGCCCTGATTTTCGGGATCATCGTCACGGTGGTGACCGGGGAGCTCAGTTTCCTCCTGTTCGTCTTCGTCGGCGCGGCCACCGGCTGGAGCATCGCCGCGTTCGCCTCGATCGAGATCGGCGCGGAGGCGGACGGCGGCGAGTCGCACGCGCACTGAGCCGGGTAGCACCCAGACAACCGACGGCGCCGCCTGCACCCGGCAGGCGGCGCCGCTTTTTCGCGCGCGGGCGCGCTCAGGCACCGCGGCGCACGGGGTTCTCCAGCGTGCCGAGGCCGGCGATGGCGATGCGCACGACGTCGCCCGGCGCGAGCGTGAAGTCGTCGGGCGGCACGATGCCGGTGCCGGTGAGGAGCACGGCGCCGGCGGGGAAGGGGTTGTCGCGGCCGAGGTAGGCGATCAGGTCGGCCAGCGAGCGGTGCAGCCGCGCGGTGCTCGTCTCGCCCTGGAACACCGTCGCGCCGCCGCGCGCGATCTCCAGCCGGATCGCCAGGTCCAGCGGGTCGGCGACCTCGTCGGCCGGCACGATGGTCGGGCCGAGCGCGCAGCAGGCGCCGTAGACCTTCGCCTGTGGCAGATAGAGCGGGTTCTCGCCCTCGATCGAGCGCGAGGAGACGTCGTTGCCGATGGTGTAGCCGACCAGTTCGAGCGCGCTGTTGAGGACCAGCGCCAGTTCCGGCTCGGGGACATCCCAGGTCGAGTCGCCGCGGATCGCGACTTCGGCGCCGGGGCCGACGACGCGCGCGGGTGTCGCCTTGAAGAAGATCTCCGGGCGTTTGGCGTCGTAGACGCGGTCGTAGACGTCGCGCTGGCTCGACTCGTGCATCCGCGCGTCGCGGCTGCGCTCGTAGGTCACGCCGCAGGCCCAGACCTCCTGGCTCTCGATCGGGGGCAGGAGCGCGCAGTCGACCAGCCGGTGCGCCGGTAATTGCGCGCGGTCGAGGCCGGCCAGCGCCGCGCGCACCGCCGCCAGCGGCGCCGTCAGGATGCCGTCGATGGAGGCGAGGAGGCCCTGGCCGCCGAGGTCGCGGATCTCCTCGCCCTCCAGCCAGCCGACGCGCGGCGCGCCGGACCCCGTCGTGAAGCGGCACAGCGCCATGCCCCCACGCTCCTCTCTGCTGCCGTCGTGCCGACGGGTGACGCCGCGCCCGCGGTTGCAACCGCGGGCGCGGGCGGTTTCAACCGCCGGCTTCTCACCGCCCGCCCCGCGACGCGGCGGTATGCTACTATCGGCCCGGTGGGGCGTCAAACCGGCCGCGCGCCGGGCGCCCGCGGGCGAGGGGGTGCGATGGGGCGGGAGGGGAGTTTCCACCGGCCGGAAGTGGCCGCGCGCTACGCCAGCGCGCCGCTCTTCGCGGCCGGCGACGAGTTGCGCGCGCTCGTCGCGGTCGCCGGGCTGACCGGGGCCGAGCGCGCGCTCGACGTCGGTGCAGCGGCCGGGCACACCGCGCTTGCGCTCGCGCCGAACGCCGGCCTGGTCGTGGCGACCGACCCCTCGCTGGCGATGCTGCGCGAGGCGCGACGGCTGGCGGCGGAGCGGGGCGCCAAGAACCTCACCATCGCCGCGGCCGTGGCCGACCCGCTGCCCTTCCCCGACGAGTCGTTCGACCTGGTGACCTGCCGCTACGCCGCGCACCACTTCCCCGACCTGCCAGGCGCCGTCTGGGAGGCCGCGCGCGTCCTGCGCCCGGGCGGCCGCTTCCTGGTCGTCGATACCGTTGCCCCGGAGGCCCCGCTGCTCGACCACTACATCAACGAGATCGAGCTGCTGCGCGACCCCGCGCACGCGCACGACTATCGCCTCTCGGAGTGGCAGAAGATCGTCGAGGGCGCGGGACTGCACTACGCCCTCCACGCCGAGTGGCGCCTGCCGCTCGACTTCGCCGACTGGGTCGCGCGCGTCGCCACCCCGCCCGCGAATGTCGCCCGCCTGGAAGCACTCTTCGACGCCGCCACGCCCGCCGCCGTCGCGGCGTTCGCCATCGCCCCGCCTCCCCGCCGCGCCTTCGCGCTGCCGGCCGCGCTCCTTTCGGGGTTGAAGATTACAGATTGAAGATTGCAGATTGCTCCCATCCGCGCCGTGGAGCCTGCTGTTGCGTGCTGTTTGAGTAGTAGAAGGAAAGGAAAGAATGCCCGATCTCGATCAGACGCTCAAACGCCTCGCAGTGACATTCAATGCGCGAGACATCATGACGCCAGCGGAAACTCTCACCTGTGCACTCGATGAGGTAGATGCACGAGGCAAACTCGGTGACCACCCGAACTTCGATCGCATTCCGATATGGAATGGCAACGAACTCACGGGTTACCTGGAACGCGGTACTGATGGCGTGAAGCTGATCACAACGTCCGATCTCGTTAGCGACGGTACAAGCGTCATCGAACTCGTCGACATCTTACAAGAGCGATCGTTCTGCTTCGTACTGAGAGAGCGTCGAATCTCCGGCTACATTCACTTCTCTGATCTCAACAACTCGCTTGTCAAGCTCTCGTTCTACATCATGCTGGAAACTCTAGAGAGGCATCTCACAAGCGAAATCGCCTCGCGCGTAGATGAAGAGAATCTCGAAGAAGTTCTGGACAAGAAGCGTGCTCGAGAACTTATCGGCTACCTTAAGAAGCAGCGAGTGAATCATGCAGATTTCAACCTCTTTAGCGTCTTCCAATTTAGAGACGTTCTGCAATGCGCTTGTCGCTCCAAGGTGCTGCGCATGAGTGATGAAGATCTCGCGCTACTTGCGGACATTCGGAATCTTACTGCTCATGCCTCGCGGCCATTTGTTGAGAGGCATGACGATGTAAAGAGGCTGTCTAGAGCCAAAGAACTCTGTACAGAGGTCCTCCGCATTGGTTCGTTTGCATCGCAATCATAGGCACCTCCCGGGATGCCGAGTCTGTCCCCACCTTACGGAGCGACGGGTAGACCGGCCAGCCCGAGCGCCCGCCGGCTCTCCTCCAGCAGCAATGCCGCGCCGGCCTGCTCCGGGGCGACGAGGGTGGTGGCGCCGGCGGCGCGGAGCGCGGCGTCGTCCTCGGCGCGGCCGAGGCGCGCGAGGATCGGCGCGCCGGGGTTGGCCCGGCGCGCCTCGCGGACGACCGCGCGCGTCGCGCCGTCCTCGGGGAGCGCGACGACGATCAGGCGGGCGCGCGCGGGGTACGCCGCCTCCAGCACGTTGCCGGACGCGGCGTCGCCGTAGATCGCCGGCACGCCCGCCGCGGCGAGTTCGCGGACGAGGCGCAGGTCCGCCTCGATCACGGCGAGCGGCACCCCCGCCGCCCGCAGCCCGTCTGCCACCTGCCGCCCGACCCGCCCGTAGCCGACGACGACCGCGTGCCCGCCGGCCGGCGCGGCCGGGGTGTCGAGCGCCGGTGCGAGCAGGCGGCCGAGCAGGGGCGCGGCGGCGAGCGCCCTTCCGAGCCGCGGCGCGAGCCAGAAGGCCCCCGGCGTCAGCACGATCGTCACGAGCGAGGAGGTCAGGATCAGGCTGTTGAGATACGGGGGGATCGCGCCGGCCTCGCGCCCGGCGCGCGCCAGCACGTAACTGAACTCTCCGATCTGGATCATCCCCAGCGCGGTGAAGGCCGTCACCTCGCCGCCGAGTCGGAAGGGCGCCACCGCCACCGCCGTCGCCAGCGCCTTGGCGGCCATGATGAAGAGCGCGAGCCCGACGACGGCGGGGAGGTTGTGCCAGATGAAGGCCGGGTCGATCAGCATCCCGACCGAGACGAAGAAGAGGGTGGCGAAGAGGTTGCGCATCGGCACGACCTCGGCGATGACGCGGTGCTCGAACTCGGTCTCGCCGAGCAGCAGCCCGCCCAGAAATGCGCCGAGCGCGGGCGAGAGGCCGAGGAAGGCGCTCGCCGCGGCGGCGCCGAGCGCCAGCGTCACCGCGGTCAGCAGGAAGAGCTCGGCCGAATGCAGCCGCTCGATCCGCGCCATCAGGCCGGGGACGACCCGCGCGCCGAGGAAGAGGACGGCGCCGATGAAGGCGAGCGCCTTCGCCAGCGTCAGCGCGAGGTCGCCGAGCGCCCCGCCCCCGCCGCCGGCGAGGCGCGGCAGCAGCACGATCAGCACGACCGCCGCGAGGTCCTGCACGATCAGCACGCCCAGGAGCGCGCGCCCGTGGCCTGAGGCGACCTCGCCGCGGTCGAGCAACGCCTTGAGGATCACCATCGTGCTGCTCATCGCGATGATGCCGCCGAAGAAGAGGCCCTCGGTCAGCGGCCGGCCGAGCGCGGCGAAGAGCCCGACGCCCGCGCCGATCGTCAGGAGCACCTGCGCGGTCGTGCCGCCGAGCGCAAGGCCCTTGACGCGCGCGAGTTCCCCCGGCGAGAACTCGATGCCGAGCGCGAACATCAGGAAGATCACGCCGACCTCGGCCAGCGCGGCGATCTCCTCGCGGTCGCCGTTGAAGCCGGGGGTGAAGGGGCCGATGATCATGCCGGCGAGCAGATAGCCGACGATCACCGACTGCCTGAGCGCGTGCGCCACCAGCCCGCCGGCCAGCGCGATGACGATGGCCATGGCGATGTTGATGAGGAGGTGCAGTTCCGCGCTCACGGTGGCCTCGGGTGCTGGATTATTGGGCTCGCCGGGACGAGGGACGGCCGCGGGCGGCCCCCTCGCGAAATGGGGTGCGTCGGCGACCGGCTCGCAGCGAGTCGCCGACGATACATGGCGTAATCGTACCATAAACGATAGATGAACGCTCAGAACGGCACGTCGGCCAGTTCCTCGGCGGTGAGCGGCGCGGACGTGTCGGGCCGGCCGTCCAGCTCGATCACGGCGGCGATCAGTTTCCAGCACGAATCCCCGCCCGGCGGGTAGGGCATCCCGAGGCTGACCGTGACCAGGCAGCGGTTCGCCGGGCGGTGGCCGACGTCGAGGCGTTCCACGAAGACCGGGTCGGTGATCGGCGCGGTGAGGCGCTGCCCGGCGCGCGTGACGAGCGTCCCTTCCCAGGAGTTGCCGCCCCAGTGCCGCCGGCCCTTGGGCCGCGCCGCGAAGGTAACGGTCTCCACGAGTTGCAGCGTCCGGCGCTCCTCCGGCGGCAGCGCGCGCAGGTACGTCGCGGCGACGCACGGCCCGGGGTTGTGGAGGATCTGCGCGCCGCCGTCGCAATAGCGGCGGACGTCGGCGGGGCGCGCGCGGCCGAGGCGCCGCCAGCGACCGGGAGGGTGAGTTGGTTGAGGTCGTGCATGCGCTTGATGCTTGAACGCCTATTCATGCACACATGCTACAAAGGTAACGCCATCTGCTTTGGCTTCTGGGGCTCTTTAGGCGGATAAAATAGGCCAATGATGATCCACGCATCCGGGTGCTGATGCACCGTGCCGACGAAGAAGTGGGTGTCGAACTTCTCGATCATCTCGCGCTCATATTTCTGGCGAATAGCCGCTTCCCAGTCTGGGTACGTCCGAGACCATCTCCGGTACGACTGCCCCATCTCCCAATCGACGCACATCAGCTCATGGCCGTGACATTCTGGCTCGGCGCACAGGAATTCATATTTGAACTTATAGGGCAGCTTTTCCAGCTCCTGCGCCGGGGTCTTGCCGAATAGATCAGGTGCGCGCAGCCGCGCGATTTCGGCCTTCGTCCACTGCTTGCGATCCTCTTCAATGATCAGCCGCTTGATCGCTCGCGGCTTGAAAAAGCCCAGGGTCGGGCAGCCCTTCGCACTCTGCTCTGCTTGGAGCATGCACAGCGATGACGCTTGCAGCGGGGCAATGATTGCTTTGCGCGCCTTCCAGCAGTCATCTGTCGTCAACGGTTCCGTGAGGATTTTGAGCGAGTCGCAATCGAGTTCGTAACTCTCTGACCTGCGGTCGCTCGCCTTCTTGATGGGGACTTCGATCCACTGGTACTTGCGAAACCTCTTATCGTGATCGAGGAAACGATAAGGCACTGGAAAGAGGCGTATCCAGCGGCCATCTGCCGTGATTCCGCCGGTGCAGGACACTTCTATCCCTCGCCTCGCGGGCGTAGGGTACGTCCGGGCGGTGATGAGAATCTTCGTCGGCCGCCAAATCTCACCGAACATGGGCGACCTCCACGAGGAGCGCGCAGTCTACAAGTCGAACCCTTGCAGGCCAAGGCGTTCCAGTGCTAGTCCTAAGCGGTGGCGATGACAAGCGGTCGGATCGGTTTCCACGCACATGAGCGCGACGGGATGATCTGCCGAGTTGAGGAAGTAGTGCAGGTTGGTTCCAATGAACCGATCCACCACGTAACGGTCATACCACGCCCATAGATCGTCCCGATTCTCCTTTCCAATAGCGAGGCCACGTATCTCGCGTGGGATACCCAAGTGCGGGAAGTGGAGATAGAGCATCCCGGCTGCCTCGATATGCCGCTGCAAGTTGGCCTTGCTGAAATCGGGCTTGTACATGCTCACGGGCGTGTGGCGCACATCGATGAGGGTCGCCACGCCCGCCGAGCCCAGCGCCCGGGTCACGTCCGCAATAGTGCGACCCGCGTAGCTGATCGTGTAGAAATCGGCCCCCTCCAACGAGCGCGACTCATTCCAGCGCGCCTTGTTTTGGAGTTGGACGCTTGCGGGATCGGTTGGTAACGCGAGCGGGCGGATTCGGCTCACTCTCTGCCTCCGTATCACTCAGCCGCCACTGAATGATACCATGTCGATCCCGCTCGCGAACGAGACTGATATCCGTTTCCATGCGATGAACCCAGGCGTTATTCGGGAACGCCTGGGGGAGCCTGGCCGTTGTGCGAATCTCCGTCCACGTCATGGGCGACTTGGCGCGAAGCGCGTCCTGCACCTTGCCGCTGAACTGCTCATACGTGAGCGGCGTAGACTTGCGCGGGCGGTTCCAGTAAGGGCTCTTGCACTTCGGGCAGGCGCGCGGATCATCCTCCGACTTGTCGCACGGTATCCACTCATGCCCGCACCGATCGCAGCGACAGCCCATGACCGTGATCGGCACCTTCGCCATACGCCGCCTCCTTCAATCCTCAGTGAGTATGCAACTAGCAAAGTGTACACAAGGGGGAGGTAGGAGGCTCGTGACATAATCCTAGCTAAAGGCATTCCGCGTGGGGGCTTATTCAAATCAACGCATTACCGGCCACTCTCCGCTCGGCAGTTCAGCATTTGTCGTTCAGGGTCAGCACGAGGCCGCGGCGGTCGATGTCCAGCGTCAGCGCCTCGCCGGGGACACCGAGGTCGGCGGCGCGGTCCGCCAGCGCGGCGGCGACGGCGGGGGCGCGGGCGACGTCGCAGAGCGCGAGGAGGGAGGAGCCGGCGCCGCTGAGCGCCGCGCCGCCCGCGCCGGCCGCGAGCGCGATCTCCAGCAGCGGCTCGTGCGGCAGCAGGGGCAGGCGATAGGGCTGGTGCAGGCGGTCGGCCATCGCGGCGCGCAGGTCGGCGGTGCGACCCTCGCGCAGGGCGTCGACCAGCAGCGCCGCCCGCGCGATGTTGTGGACAGC
>DASSSV010000067.1:0-39721 GCA_035708265.1 Thermomicrobiales bacterium
CGGCCTGATCCCGGCCGGCCCGGTGCGCCGCGCGGTCGTCTTCGGCGGCTCCAACATGCACATCTTCGCCGACAAGAACACCGGCCACACCGTCGACCGCAAGGCCGCCGACGCCTTCACCGCCTTCTGGTGCGGGCCCGAGTGGTCGACCAAGCAGGCGTGGGACTCGTCCAACCCCGGCAACCTCGACGGCTTCAAGACCGACGCGATGAAGCAGCGGCTGGAGCAGATCAAGTTCCTCGACGTCACGTCCTCGATGCTGCCGTACGGCATCCCCTTCCCGGTCATCCCCGAGTCGACGCAGATCATGAACAACATCGTGCCGGACATGATCCAGAACGCGCTGACGCAGAAGATGACCGTGAAGCAGGCGGCCGACGACGCCGCCGACAAGATCAAGAAGATCATCGCCCAGCGGAAGACCCGCCGGCTCTGGGTCGTGGGCTAGCGGAGTCGGGAGTCGGCAGTCGGGAGTCGGCAGTACCGGCTTCCCCATCGCAGACCGGGACGACCTACGGAAGCCGACTCTTTCGACTTCCGACTCCCGACTGCCGACTCACCCCGGGGGTGCCAGGTGAGTGCGACGCAGACGCCAACCCTCAGCGTCGGCGAGCGCGCGGCGCGCGGCCGCCGCGCGGGGCCGCTCGCCGCGGTCGGCCGGCACTGGGCCGACTACCTCTACATCGCGCCCGCGCTGCTGGTCATGCTGATCGTGATCGGCTACCCGATCGTCTACACGATCTACCTCTCCTTCTTCGAGACGCCACCCAGCTCGGGCAACTGGTACTTCAACGGGCTGGCGAACTACCGGGCCATCCTGACCGATCCGCTCTTCTGGACGACGACGAAGAACACCTTCGTCTGGACGGTCGCCTCGACCCTGCTCTCCTTCGCGCTCGGGCTCGGCGCGGCGCTCGTCATCAACCGCCAGTTCATCGGCCGCGGCCTCCTGCGCGGCCTGCTGCTGGTCCCCTACGTCATCAGCCAGGTCGCCGCCGCCTACGTCTGGCGCTGGCTCTTCCACAGCGACTACGGCCTGATCAGCGGCGTCCTCCAGCAGATCGGCCTGATCAAGTCGCCGATCATCTTCCTCGACTCGACGCAACTGGTGCTGCCCGCGGTGATCGTCGCCAACGTCTGGAAGGAATACCCCTTCGCGATGATCCTGCTGTTGGCCGGGCTCCAGACGGTGCCGGAGGGGCTGATGAAGGCGGCGCGCGTCGACGGCGCGGGCACCTGGCAGCGCTTCTGGCACGTCACCGTGCCGCACCTGCGCGGCGTGATCCTGGTGGCGACGATCCTCCTCTTCGTCAGCAACCTCAACTCCTTCACGCTGGTCTGGATCATGACCGGCGGCGGCCCGGCCAACGCCTCGCAGCTCTGGATCACCGAGGTCTACACGATGGCCTTCCAGTCGCTGCGCTACGGCCTGGCCTCGGCGTTCTCGGTCATCCTCTTCATCGTCATGCTCGCGCTCGGCTACTTCTACGTGCGCGCGCTGACCGGTGGGGAGGAGGAAGGGCGGGCCTAGATGGGCGCACCGGCCACCACCATCCCCAAGCGGCGGGCGCCGCGGCGGCTCAGGATCGGCGGCTTCGACGTGCTCGGCGGCGTCTTCATGGTCCTGCTGCTGCTCTTCTCGCTGATCCCGATGCTCTGGATGCTCTCGACCTCGCTGAAGACGCAGTTCGGCGCGCTGGCGCAGCCGCCCGAGTGGGTCCCGAGCAACCCGACGCTGGCGCAGTACACGACGCTGCTGTCGCCCAACAACGACGTCGGGCCGAAGTTCCTGCGCTACTTCGGCAACAGCCTCTTCATCTCGCTGACGACGACGATCCTCGGCGTGCTGGTGGCGATCCCGGCCGCCTACGCCTTCTCGCGCTTCCGCTTCCCGGGCCGGAAGTTCCTCTTCTTCTCGGTGCTGGTGCGCAACATGTTCCCGGTGGTCGTCTTCCTGATCCCGCTCTTCATCCTGATGCGCACCCTCCACCTGGTCAACACCTACGCGTCGCTGATCCTGACCTACCTCACCTTCGGGCTGCCGCTCTCGATCTGGCTCCTCAAGGGCTTCTACGACAACATCCCGCCCGAGCTGGAGCGGGCGGCGCGGATCGACGGCGCGACGCGCTTCAAGGCGTTCTGGCTGGTCGTGATGCCCCTCTCGTCGCCGGGCATCATCGCGACCGCGATCTTCACCTTCATCGGCGCCTGGAACGAGTACGTCTACGCGCTCACGTTCATCAACAGCGACAACCTGCTGCCGCTGCCGGTCGGCCTGCAGCACTTCTTCACCGAGTACTCGACCAACTGGCCGGGGGTGATGGCCGCCGCCTTCATCATGAGCGTGCCGGTGGTGGCGATGTTCCTGATCTTGCAGCGCTACTTCGTCCGCGCGCTCGCCGAGGGCGCCGTCAAGACATGACGAGGCGGCAGGCGGCAGGCGGCAGGCGGCAGTACCGGCCGTGCCACTGTCGACCGGACTACCTGACGGAGACCGTCTCTGCCGTCTGCCGCCTGCCGCCTGCCGCCTGGGAGGAACGATGGCTGAACTGACGCTCAACGACGTGGTCAAGCGGTACGGCGAGGTGCTCGCCGTCAACCGCGTCTCGCTGACGATCCGCGACGGCGAGTTCGTCTCCCTCGTCGGCCCGTCGGGCTGCGGCAAGACGACCACGCTGAACATGATCGCGGGGCTGATCGAGCTGAGCGAGGGGCAGATCCTCATCGGCGACCGCGACGTGACCGACCTGGACCCGAAAGATCGGGACATCGCGATGGTCTTCCAGAACTACGCGCTCTACCCCAACAAGACCGTCTACAACAACCTGGCCTTCCCGCTCCAGATGCGCGGCATGCCGAAGGGCGAGATCGCCGAGCGGGTCCGCAGCACCGCCGACGTCCTCTCTATCGGCAACCTCCTCGGCCGCCGCCCGCGCGAGCTGTCCGGCGGGCAGCAGCAGCGCGTGGCGCTCGGGCGCGCGCTCGTCCGCAACCCCAAGGTCTTCCTGATGGACGAACCGCTCTCCAACCTCGACGCCAAACTGCGCGTGCAGATGCGCGCCGAGCTCAAGCGCTTCCACCAGGAACTCCACGCGACGGTCGTCTACGTCACGCACGACCAGATGGAAGCGATGACGATGTCCGACCGCATCGCGGTGATGAACGAGGGGGTCTTGCAGCAGGCCGGCACGCCGGACGAGCTCTTCCACCGCCCGGCCAACCTCTTCGTCGCCGGCTTCATCGGCAGCCCGGCGATGAACTTCGTCCGCGGCCGGGTCGCCCGCGAGGGGGACGCGGTGACGGTGCGCGGCGACGGCTGGGACTGCGCGCTCTCGCCGGCCAACGGGCGGCGCGCGGCCGCCTCGAACGGCGAGGTCGTCCTCGGCGCGCGGCACGGCGCCATCCGCCTCTACCGCGAGGCGCAGCCCGGCGCGCTCGTCGCGCGCGTCTACACCGTCGAGCCGACCGGCGACATCACCTACGTCCACGTCCGCCTCGGCGAGCACCTGCTGGTCGCCAGCGCCGAGCCGGACTTCCGCGCGAACGTGGACGAGCCGATCTGGCTCGACTTGGACCAGGAGCGCCTGCACCTCTTCGACGCCGCGACCGAGGCGGCCTTGCCGGAGGCCGAGCGCGTGCCGGCGTAGGGGGGCGCGGCGCCCCCCTACGCCAGCGCGACGATCGTGTCGAGCAGGCCCTGCATGTAGCCGATCGCGTGCGCCCGGCCGCGGTGCGCCCAGGGCGTGTCGCCGTCGAGGTGCGGCACATGGTCGTCGAGCAGGAAGCCGGCGAAGCCGGAGCGCTTGAGCAGCAGCATCGTCGCGGCGGCGTCGTAGTTCCCCTCGCCGATGAAGCACTCCTGGAAGCGCGGCACCGTCCCCTGCACGTCGCGGAAGTGGACGTAGAGGATCCGCCCGCGCGGGCCGAAATACTCGATCATCTCGCGCACGTTGGCCGCGCCGCCCGGCATCTCCGAGCAGCAGCCGAGGCAGAGGTCCAGCCCCCACGCCTCCCCCGCGCCGGTCGCCTCGGCGATCGCCTCCGCCCGCTTGAAGCCCGCGACGTCGCGGAAGAGGCGCGCCACCCCGCCGAGCGACGGGACCGGCGGGTCGTCCGGGTGCAGCGCCAGCCGCACGCCGGCCTCCTTCGCGACCGGCAGCACCGCGCGCATGAAATACTCGTAGTTGTCCCACATCTGCGTCTCGGTCACGGCCTGCGTCGCCACGTCAGCCTCGACGAAGACCTGGTCGAGCCGCTCGTCGCGCTTGGCGACGAAGGCGCGCTGCGCGCCGCCCGGCGCCGCCTCCACCAGGGCCAGGTCGAACGAGGTGACCAGCGCGCCGCCGCGGCCGGGCGTCGTGCGCGAGGTGCGCCAGACCGAGTTCGGCATGAAGTGGTAGCCGAGGATCGGGATGCCGGCGCGCCCGACGTTGCGGATCGTCGCCTGGTAGTTGGCGATCTGCTCGTCGCGCCCCGGCAGGCCGAGCATCGCCCGGTCGTAGAAGTGGATCGGGACGTTCTCGATCGCCTCGAAGCGCAGCCCGTACGCCGCGCACTTGCGGGGCAGCGCGGCCAGGTCCGCCACCTCCCAGCGCGCCTCGCCTGGCAGCAGCGGCGTGTTCAGTTGCACGCCGGCCACGCCGAGCTGCGCCGCGAAGCGCAACTTCTCGTCGGTCAGCTCGTTGAACTGCCCGACCGCGATCCGCATCCCCTCCGCCACGATCGTATCCCCTCCCTGCTACCATAGACCTCGCCGCCCGCGGCATTTCACTTGCTGACCCGCACCGCTGTCAACCCGAGGAGGACGTTCACCGCAGAGGCGCAGAGGGCGCGGAGAACGGGGAGAGAGAACGAGGATGAAGGGTGAAGGACGAGGGACGAAGGACGAATCGCTTTCGTCTCCCCTCTCTTCGTCCTCTACTCGCTCTGCGCCTCTGCGGTGAACGTCCTGCTGACCCTGCCGAACGCCTATCGGGAAGGAAAGGAGGAGGGCGTGAAGATCACCAACGTGGAGAGCTATCCAGTCTGGAACGGGCAGCGCAACTGCCTCTTCGTAGTCGTCGATACCGACGAGGGGATCTCCGGCGTCGGGGAGGCCGGGATCACCGGGCGCGAGCTGGCGGTGATGGGCGCGATCGAGCACTTCGCGCCGCAACTCGTCGGTCAGGACCCGATGTGCAGCGAGCACCTCTGGCAGCTCCTCTTCCGCGGCGGCTTCTTCCCCGCGCAGGGCGTCGCCAGCGCGGCGCTCTCGGCGGTGGACATCGCGCTCTGGGACATCAAGGGCAAGGCGCTCGGCGTGCCGATTTATCAACTCCTCGGCGGCAAGGTGCGCGACAAGGTCGTCTGCTACCCGCACAACGCCGGGCACAGCATGGACACGGCGGAACTGGTCGAGTCGTGCCTGCAGACGAAGGAAGAAGGCTGGAAGTTCGTCCGCTGGGGACTGCCGCAGGACGGCGCGATCCTGGAGCCCCGGCAGTCGGTCCTCGCCGCCATCCGCCAGTTCCAGGCGGTGCGCGAGGCGGTCGGCGACGACATCGAGCTCTGCTTCGATGTCCACACCCGCCTCGACCTGCCCGACGCCCTCTGGCTCTGCCGGGAGGTCGAGCGCTACCGCCCCTTCTTCATCGAGGACCCGCTGCGCGCCGAGAACCCCGACTCGTTCAAGACCCTCCGGCCGCGGACGACGGTCCCGCTGGCGGCGGGCGAGCAGTACAGCTCGAAGTGGGAGTTCCGCCAGCTCGTCGAGGAGGAGTGGATCGACTACGCGCGGATCGACCTCTGCATCGTCGGCGGGATCACCGAGGCGCGGAAGATCGCCGGCTGGTGCGTGACGCACTCCATCAAACTGGCGCTGCACAACCCGCTCGGCCCGGTCTCGTCGGCCGCCTGCCTGCAACTGAACCTGGCGATGCCGAACTTCGGCGTGCAGGAGCAGCCGCGCAAGCCCGGCACGATGCTGACCGACGTGATCCCGGTGCAGCCCGAGTGGGAGGACGGCTACCTGCTGCCCCCGACGCGCCCCGGCCTCGGCATCGAGTTCGACCGCGAGGCGGCCAAGCGCCACCCCTTCCAGATGGCGGAGTTGCACCACCTGCGCCGGCTGGATGGGTCGGTGACGAACTGGTAGGCGGTGGCCCTCACCCCCCATCCCCCTCTCCCAATGCTGGGCGGGGGGGAGCCCGGCTCGGACAGAGTGCTGCTCTTTCGGGCCGTAGCCGGGAAGAGGAAGCGGAGCGCGTGGTGGCGGGGCGGTGGCACGCGGCGTGATACACCTCCCTGAGCGATGCGCGGGGAGGTGGGCGATGGCGGGATACCTCGAGGCGATTCTGGCGGAGGTGGAGCCGGCCGCGCGGGCGGTGGACGAGGGGCAGATCGCGGCGTTCGCGCGCGACCTGGCCGCGGCGCCGCGCGTCTTCGCGACGGGCGAGGGGCGCTCCGGGCTGATGGCGCGGGCCTTCGCGATGCGCCTGATGCATTTGGGATTGACGGTCTACGTCGTGGGGGAGACGACGACGCCCGCGCTGGCGGCCGGCGACGCGCTCGTCGCCGTCTCCGGCTCAGGGACGACGGCGGGCACGCTCCGCGTCGCGCAGCAGGCGCGCGGGCTCGGTGCCGCCGTCTTCGCGGTGACGACCGACCCGGCGTCGGCGCTGGCCGCGCTGGCGGCGCACACGCTGGTGATCCCCGCGGCGACGAAGTGGCGGCGGGCGGGCGAGGCGGCGAGCCGGCAGCCGCTCGGCTCGCTCTTCGACCAGTGCAGCCACCTGGCGCTCGACGCCGTCTGCCTCGCGATCGCCGAGCACGAGGGGCTCAGCAACGAGGCCGCCCGCCGCCGCCACAGCAACGTCGAATGATGGGGCCTCGGGCGCGGTGCGACGGCCCGCGCGGTGGACGCGACTTCAGAATGCGATGGACGGCAGGTAGGCGCCCGCGGGCTCGCAGTACGGCCCGCTCGTCATCAACAGGGCCGGCCAGCCGAGGCGGAAGCCTTCGCCCAGCAGCCAGCGCAGCAACTCTCCGTCACGGATGGGGACGAAGAGCCCCGGCTCCTGGATGACCTCGGCGCTGGCGATCAGCGCCTTCACGTCATCGGTCGCTTCCGCGACGGCATAGCCGAAGAAGCCGATGCCCGTCGCGTAGCCGGTGATCCGCCCGTCCTGCTCGACCACGGCGGCCTGCCGGCGATCGAGCGCCATGACGAGTTCCAGTTCGCGCTCCAACCCATGCACACGCCGGCAGAGCTGGTTGCACGCCGGGATATCGCTCGGGCGCGCCGGGCGGACGTGGCGCCCCGCGATGCGGCCACCGGGCGACCGGACCTGCAGGAGCGCGAGTGGCTCACGCACGGCGAAGCCCAGCTTTGCGTAGAGCGCCAGCGAGCGGAGATGGCTCGGGGACTGCACCAGCCGCACGGCGTCGGGGCCATGGGCCCTGGCTTCGTCCAGAACCGCCAGCATCAACTGCCGGCCCACGCCGCCCTCGGCCGCAGGGAGCACGGTCAGGGGCCCGACGGCCGCCGCCGCCGGCGTGAAGCGGTTGAGGAAGTTGCTGCCGACGACGCGGCCATCCCGCTCGGCGACGACGCCGAAGACGTGGGCGCTGCCGATCTGCATGCGCATCATGCCCAGCGACACGTCCACCGACGTATGCTCGGGCGGGAAGTTGTGAGCCCTGGCCACCGCCTGGTGCGCCGCGTAGGCGACGCAGGCGCACTCCTCCGCATCCTCTGGCCGGATCGGGCGAATTGTCAGCCCCATCGTCGTACCCTCCTCGATCGTGCCCGAGCCCCGGCCGTGGCGGGCCACCGCGGTTACTCCGCCGACGCGGCGGGGGTGGCGCCGAGCTGCCGGAGCAGGCTCGGCAGGTTGAACGAGCCGCAGAACTCGGCGATCTTCCCGCCGGCGATGCGATAGAACACGACGCCCGGCACCGCCACCTTTCGCCCGGCGGGCGGGATGCCTTGAAACGCGCCCCGGTGCGTACCTCGCCCGGTCCAGCACTCCGCGGCAGGTCCCCATCGGCGACCAGTTCCTCGGGCGTGGAGTGCCAGTCGGGGAACGCGGCGCGGAATGTGGCGTCGAACGCTTTCATGCCGGCGACGTCCCCGGCCGGCGGCTCGTGGATCGTCGCGGTCGGGGTCATCAACTCGTCCGCCGCGGCCAGGTCTCCCCGGTTCCAGAACTCCTCGACGAACCGCCGGACCGGCGTCTAATTGTCCTCGGTACCCATGGCTGCTTCCTCCCGTGTGGTCGGAGCGGCCAGCGACCTCGCACCGGCCCCTGCGGCAGTCGCGGGGTGTCAGCCGAGGCAGAGCGCCTCGTCGGCCTGCGTGACGATGTCTTCCGCGTCGATCGCCGCCGCCTCGCAGGCCCACCGTAGCCGCGTCAGCGCCGTGTCGGCGACGGCGCGCGCGGCGCCGTCCGCCGCCGTCCCGCGGGATTGGAGCGCGGCCAGCAGCAACGCAGGCTCCTCTGTGTTCGCTGGGGTCACGCTAATTGCGATCATGGCCGTCTCCTCCGGTGTTGTCGGATCCGGCCGGCGCCCTCGCGCCGTCCCCTCCACTCTGCGCGCCCGCCGGCCGCGGGTCCATACCAGAGGTCTGGTATTTCCCCGGCCGCGCCGTGGGGCTATACTGGCGGTGCCGAACAATGACGGGAGGGCACCATGGACCAGCGCGGTGCGGCGGAGCGGACCCGGCGGGAGATCGTGCGCCTGTCCCACGCGGGGCTCGACGCCCGGACGCTGCGCGTCGAGGCGTTGCGGCGGCTGCGGCAGGTCGTGCCGCTCGACTCGGCTTGGTTCGCAACCGCCGACCCGGCGACGCTCCTCTTCACCAGCACGGTGGTGGAGGAGATCCCCGAGCACGCCACCCCCGCCTTCCTGGCCAACGAGTTCTTCGAGGACGACGTCAACAAGTGGGTCCACCTCGCCCGGGCGCGCCGGCCGGTCGAGAGCCTGTACGGGGCCACCCGGGGCGCGCCGGCCGGCAGCCCCCGCTACCGCGAGATCCTGGCGCCCCTCGGCTTCGCGGACGAGCTGCGCGCGGTCTTGCTCACTGGCAAGTCCTGCTGGGGGATGATGTGCCTGCACCGCGCGGCGGGGAGCCCTGCCTTTACCGCAGCGGAGGCTGCCTTCCTCGACCAGCTCGCCCCGCACCTGGCCGAGGGGCTGCGGGCCGCGCTGTTGCTGGGCAACGCGGGGGCCGCGCCCGGGGCGGACGGCCCTGGGCTGGTGGTGCTGGCGGACGACCTCTCCATCGTGGCGACGACGCCGGCGGCCGAGCGCTGGCTGGCGGAACTGGCCGATTGGCCGCGCCGGGCGGAGCCGCCGCAGGCCATCGGCGCGGTGGCCGCGCGGCTCTGGGAACTCGAACGGGCCGGCGAGGCCCGGCCCGAGCTGCCGCCGCGGGTGCGGATGCGCACCCGCGGCGGCCAGTGGCTGGTGCTGCACGCCTCGCGCTTGGCCGGCCCGGGCGCGGCGGGACACACGGCGGTGATCATCGAGCAGGCCCGCCCGGCGGAGGTCGCGCCCCTGGTGCTGCAAGCCTACGCACTGACCGATCGCGAGGCGCAGGTGGCCCAGATGGTCCTGCGCGGGCTCGCGACGGAGGAGATCGGGGCGGGGCTCTACATCTCGTCGCTCACCGTGCAGCAGCACCTGAAGGCGGTGTTCGACAAGACCGGCGTGCGCAGCCGTCGGGAACTCGTCGCGCACGTCTTCGCCCAGCAGTACGCGCCGCACCTCCATTCCGGCTCCGGCCTCGGTGTCGACAGGTGGTTCGCCGACGACCCGGTGGCCACCCATCGGCGGTAGCCCGTGGGCCCCAGATGGCCCCGGCCCGGCGGCCGGTATCGAGCGTCAAGGGACGAGCGCGAACATTGCGTGGCGAGGCATTCGATCCTACACGGGGACCGGCCCTGACGGGGGCATAGCAGTCGGCCGATCCCGCACCGTGCGCACGCCCCACAGCCCACGGCCCACGCCCTACGGCTCCGGCGGCCGGATATCCCCCGGCTCACTCGGATAGGGCGGCTGGCCGGCGGCGGGGCCGAGGTCGGCCACCGGTACGGTCAGGCGGTTGGCCTTGCGCGCCAGCGCCAGGGCGATCACGTCGACCGCGTCGTCCAGGTCGAGCACGGCGGTGTTGACGACGAGGTCGTAGTGGAGGGGATCGTCGGCGCGGATGTGGTGCTGCATCTGGAGGTAGTGCTTGCGGTCGCCATCTTTGAGGTGGATTCTGGCCCGCGCCGCCTTGTCGTCCAGCCCCTCACGGCGGACGACGTAGGCGACGCGCCGTTCGAGCGGCGCGACGACCCGCACGTGGAGCACGTCGCGCCGGGCGGCGAGGAGCACCTGCGAGCCGCGCCCGACGATGATGGTATGCCCTCCTTCGGCGGCCGCCTCGACGACGTCGCGCAGCGCCCGCTGGTAGGTCTCGGCGCTGGTGGTGAGGATGAGCGGGGTGATGCCGTACTCGGCCGGGCCGATCGCCTGCATCGTCGTCAGCAAGCGAGCCAGCGCGCCCTCGGCGTGCTCGTCCTCGCGCGCCGCCGCCGCCTCGGAGATCTGCAGCGCCCCGGCGACGCGCACGACGATCTCGTGGTCGACGAGGCGCCAGTCGAGCCGCTCCGCCAGCCGGGCCGCGATCTCCCCGCCGCCGCTGCCGTACTCGCGCGAGATCGTGACGGCGCGCATCGGCGCCACCGCCCGCCGCAGATCGTCCATGCGCCCCCCTTGCGTAGTCGGGAGTCGGAAGTCGGGAGTCGGCAGTAGGCCCAGCCTCCCGGTCCCACCACTCCGGCGTCCCCGCCGCGCCCCGTCGCAACCCGCGTGCCCGCCCCTCCCCGCCAGTCGTCCCGCTCGTCACTCGTCACTCGTCACTCGTTCCTCGCTCGGGAATGCCCTCGCGCCCCCCGGCGTTAGGAGCAGTCAGGGCCGGGGATTGCTGGTCAACTTAGTCAACATTTTCACAATCCCCCGGCCCGACTCCGAACAACCCGGACGCTGGACCAAGGAGTATCCGATGACGGCGACCGAACGGCGCGACGCCACCCTCCTCGACCTGGTCGGGAACACGCCACTCTTGCGGCTGGCGAAGGTCACGGCGGACCTGCCGGCGGGCGTGACGATCCACGCGAAGGCCGAGATGCGCAACCCGGGCGGCAGCGTCAAGGACCGACCGGGGCTGGCGATGATCCGCGACGGCATCGCGCGCGGCCTCCTGACGCCCGACAAGACTATCCTCGACGCGACCAGCGGCAACACCGGCATCGCCTACGCGATGGTCGCCGCCGCGCTCGGCTACCGCGTGGAGTTGTGCCTGCCGCGCAACGCCAGCGAGGAGCGCAAGCGCATCCTCCGCGCCTACGGCGCGACGCTCGTCCTGACCGACCCGGCCGAGGGTTCCGACGGCGCGATCCGCGAGGCGCGCCGCCGCTACGCCGCCGACCCCGATCGCTACTTCTACCCCGACCAGTACAACAACGACGCCAACTGGCGCGCCCATTATCTCACCACGGGCCCCGAGATCTGGGAGCAGACCGGCGGCGCGGTGACGCACTTCGTCGCCGGCCTCGGCACCAGCGGCACCTTCATGGGCACCGGCCGGCGCCTGCGCGAGTACAACCCCGGCATCCGGCTGATCGCGATGCAGCCCGACGGCCCCTTCCACGGCCTCGAAGGGCTCAAGCACATGGCGACGGCGATCGTGCCGGGGATCTACGACCCCGACTTCGCCGACGAGATCGTGACCGTCAGCACCGAGGAGGCGCATGCGATGGTCAAGCGGCTCGCGCGCGAGGAGGGGCTGATGGCCGGCATCTCCGCCGCCGCCAACGTCGTCGCCTCGCTGAAGGTGGCGGAGCGGCTGACCGCGGGTACAATTGTGACGATCCTCTGCGACGGCGCGGACAAGTACCTGTCGGAGCGGTTCTGGGACGAGGAGAGTTGAAGGTTGAGAGTTGAAGGTTGAATGCTCTGAGTCGCGCGCCAGAGACTCCGGGCTCTGGTCTGGAACCTTCAACCTGTAACCTTCAACCTTCAACCCGCATGGGAGGGCGCGTGACGCTGATCTGGACGGCCGGGCACCGCGCCGCGGTCACCGCACACGGGGAGCGGGGCTACCCCGACGAGGTCTGCGGGCTGCTGATCGGCGAGCGGCGCAATGGGGAGAAGGTCGTGCGCGAGGTCGTCGCGGTCGACAACGCCTGGGAGCAACTCGACGAGCGGCGGCGGCGCTTCATGATCGAGCCGGAGGTGATCCTGCGCGAGGAGCGTCGCGCGCGCGACGCCGGCAAGGAAATCCTCGGCTTCTACCACTCGCACCCCGACCACCCGGCGCGGCCGTCGGACACCGACCGCGAGTTCGCCTGGCCGGTCTATTCCTACGTGATCCAGTCGGTCGCCGCGGGTCGCGCCGACACGCTGGCGAGCTGGACGCTCAGGGGCGACCGCTCGGGCTACGACGCCGAGGAAATAGTCGAGGAGGGTTGATGGTTGATAGGTGAGAGTTGTTAGCGGCCCGGGGAAGACTGGGGCGTGGGAACGCGACAACTATCAACTATCAACTTTGCACTATCAACTATGGGAGGGAGCATGGCTGGCGCGGTGACCGTGATCGTGCCGACGGCGCTCAGGCAGTTCGCCGGCGGCAAGGAGGAGGTCCGCCTGGCGGGCGGCACCGTCGGGGACATCCTGGGGCAACTGACCGGCGAGTACCGGGATCTCAAGCAGCACCTCTACCGGGACGACGGGCAGTTGCGCAACTTCGTCAACATCTACCTCAACGACGAGGACATCCGCTACCTGGAGAAAGCCGCGACGCCGGTCAAGGACGGCGACACGCTGACGATCGTCCCCTCGATCGCCGGCGGCGTGGCCGAGGTCGAGGAGGTCACGCTCTCGCCGGCCGAGATCGCGCGCTACAGCCGCCACCTCATCATGCCGGAGGTGACGCTGGGGGGGCAGAAGAAGCTCAAGCAGGCCCGCGTCCTGATGATCGGGGCCGGCGGGCTCGGCGCGCCGCTCGGCCTCTACCTGGCCGCGGCCGGCGTCGGTCACCTCGGCATCGTCGACGCCGACGTCATCGACGACTCGAACCTCCAGCGGCAGGTGACCTACACGACCGACGACGTCGGCACGCCGAAGTTGGAGGCGACCAAGCGCCGCCTCCAGGGCCTCAACCCCTTCACGGAGATCACGACCTACGAGACGCGGCTGACGAGCGAGAACGCGCTCGAGATCTTCAAGGACTACGACCTGGTGGTCGACGGGACCGACAACTTCCCGACGCGCTACCTGGTCAACGACGCCTGCGTCCTGCTCGGCAAGCCGAACGTCTACGGGTCGATCTTCCGCTTCGAGGGGCAGGTCTCGATCTTCCACGCCAACGAGGGCCCCTGCTACCGCTGCCTCTACCCCGAGCCGCCGCCGCCCGGCCTGGTGCCGTCGTGCGCCGAGGGCGGGGTGCTCGGCGTGCTGCCCGGCATCGTCGGCTCGCTCCAGGCGGTCGAGGCGATCAAGCTGATCCTGGGGATCGGCGACCCGCTGATCGGCCGGCTGCTGCGCTTCGACGCGCTGAAGATGCAGTTCCGCGAGTACAAGTTGCGCAAGGACCCCGACTGCCCGATCTGCGGCACGCACCGTACGATCCACCAGTTGATCGATTATGACGAGTTCTGCGGCATCACGCCGGGGCCGGAGGTGAACCTGGAGGCCCAGTGGGAGATCGAGCCGCGCGACCTGAAGCGGCGGCTCGACGCGGGCGAGCACATCGTCATCGTGGACGTGCGCGAGCCGCACGAGTGGGCGCTCGGCACGATCCGGGAGCGCGACGTGCGCTTCATCCCGCTCGGCGACGTGCCGGCGCGGATGCACGAGCTGGACACGGCCGACGAGATCGTGCTCCAGTGCCGCTCGGGCGTGCGCTCGGCCAAGGCGCTCGGCATCCTGCGCGAGGCCGGCTTCCGCAAGCTCAAGAACCTCACCGGCGGCATCCTGGCCTGGTCCGACGAGGTCGACCCCTCGCTGCCGAAGTATTAGCGCGCGGCGCTTGCCAGACGAAGACGGGGCCAGGCCGAACGGCCTGGCCCCCGTCGTTGGTTCTCTCGCAGCCGGCCGCCATACCCCGCCCGCGACGGCGGCCTCACGGCAGGAGGGTCTGCAAGTCGGCCGGGGTGCAGAGGGTGATCGGCTGGCGCAGGTTGCGCCGCAGTTGCGCGCTCTTGGTCGCCTGGTCGTCCTGGCGCAGCGCCAGGAACTTCGGCGTGATGCCCTGGCGGCGGCATTCGTCCAGGTCGGACAGCCACTGGCTGCAGCGCTCCAGGCACCACTGCTTGACGAGGACGACGTGCGGGCAATACCGCGCGATCGCCGCCCCGAGGTCCTGTCCCTCGCCGTCCACGGTGACCGCGAGCACTTCGTAGCCCCGGTCGCCGAGCGCCGCGCCGAGCGCGCCGAGGAGAATCGAACCGTCGTCAACCACGAGGACGCGGCGCCACGCGTCCAGCCCCTCCGGCATGGTGCCGTTCCCTCATCATCACGAGCCCGACGATCGCACGGCCGCCCATTCCCTCGCGGCCGCGACGCCCGGCGCGCGGCCGGCCGTCATTGTTCCCCAGCATAGCGCTCGCCGGCCCCGCCGACATCGGCCGTTCGGCGGATATCGCCTCCCCCGGATCGGCCGATGGCACACTGGCCCTCACTCCTGGCCGGCCGCGTCGACGTGGGGCGCGGCCTCCCAGGCGACGACGCGGTCCGCGGCGAGCGGCCCGACCGCCAGTTCGCCGGCCGCCGGCAGGGGCGGCGCGGGCAACGCCGCCGCGCCCCCGAGCGCGCGCTCCACCTGGCGGAGCCGCAGCAGCGCGCGCCCGCGGTGCGCCATGTCCAGCCGCGCCCCGATCGCCGACGCCCGGTCGAGCGCCGCCAGGAACTCGGCGTAGCTCACGTCGTCCGCGT
Organism: Thermomicrobiales bacterium; assembly: GCA_035708265.1. GTDB lineage: Bacteria > Chloroflexota > Chloroflexia > Thermomicrobiales > CADCWN01 > DASSSV01. The sequence goes on from DASSSV010000067.1 coordinate 14,962, forward strand.
CCAGCAGCGCCCCCGTCGCGAGCCCGTCGCTGCAATAGCGCGCCTCGACGCACCAGAGCGGGTGGCCCCACAGCGCGGTATCGTACTCCGGACGCGGCACGACCCACCAGTCGGCGCGCAACTCGGCGTCGGGGGTCAGATACTCGCTGTGGCGCAACATCGTCGAAGTGTAGCCGTCGCTGCCGATCACGAGGCGGTGGCCGTTGACGGTGTTGCGGATCAGCCGGTACTCCACGGGCGCCCTCCTTGTGTCACGGCGGCCGGCGACCTACCGGGGTACGTGCTCACCGGCCGCGGGCGGCATCGCCGGCCGGCCCCTGTCCTCACGGTACACACCAGTCCCGCCGCAGGATGCATGCCGCGGGCGGGGCCGGGGGCGCACGTAGCCAACAAACGCGCACGGGGTATACTGGAGGCGACCGCCCGCGAGTGCCCGGCGGGCGGGGGAACGCAACGGAGGACGACCATGGCCCGCATCGCCGTCGACCGTGCCGCGATCGCCGACTTCTGCCGCCGGCACCACATCCGCAAGCTCGCCTTCTTCGGGTCGGTCCTGCGCGACGACTTCCGGCCCGACAGCGACGTGGACGTGCTGGTGGAGTTCGAGCCGGGGCACACGCCCGGGTACTTCAATCTGGTGGACATGGAGGACGAACTCTCGACCCTGTTGGGCGGCCGTAAGGTTGATCTCCGCACCGCGAAGGAACTCAGCCGCTACTTCCGGGATGAGGTTGTCGCCTCGGCCGAGGTCCAGTATGCGGGAAGCTGACGCGACCCGTATGCAGCATATGCTCGATGCCGCCCGCGACGCGCTATCGTTCATTAGTGGTCATTCCCGGAGCGACCTCGACGCCGATCGTATGCTCACCCTGGCCGTGGTGAAGTGCATCGAGATCATCGGGGAAGCGGCGAGCCAGGTTTCGGCCGAGTGCCGGACGCAGTACCCCACAGTGCCGTGGAGGCAAGCAATCGGGACACGCAATCGACTCATTCATGCCTACTTTGACGTCGATCTCGACATCGTCTGGGATACGGTCACGCGAAATCTGCCGCCGCTGGTTGATGCGTTGGAGCAGATTCTGGCCCAAGAGCACGAGCAGAGTTAGGGTGCGGTGATGCCTACAGGGTGGATCGAGCTGGCGGTGCAGGCGGACGGTGAGGCGGTCGAGGCGGTCGCCGAGATCTTCGCGCGCTACGGCTACCAGGGCGGCGTGGCGATCGAGGAGCCCTTCGTGCAGGAGGCGGACGGCGACAACCTCGCCATCGCCGCCGACCGGCCGTTCACCGTGCGCACCTACATCCCCGACGACGCGGGCGCGCGGTCCACGATCGACGCGCTCGAACGCGCCCTCTGGCACCTCGGCCAGATGCGCTACGTCGGCCCGCTCGCGGCCGAGCGACGCGAGGAGGAGGACTGGGCCAACGCCTGGAAGGAGCATTTCTACGTCCACCGCGTCGGCGAGCGCATCGTCATCCGCCCGGCCTGGCGCGAGTACGTCAGCCGGCCCGGGGACGTCGTGGTCGAACTCGACCCCGGCATGGCCTTCGGGACCGGGCTGCACCCCTCGACGCAACTCAGCCTGATCGCACTCGAAGCGCGGATGCGGCCGGGGCTGCGCGTCCTCGACGTCGGCTCCGGCTCCGGCATCCTGACCATCGCCGCCGCCCGGCTCGGCGCGGCCGCCGTCGACGCGCTCGACGTGGACGAGGTCGCCGTGCGCGCCACGCGCGAGAACGTCGCGCGCAACGCCCTGGCGACGCCGGTGCGCGTCGCCCGCGGCACCGTCGAGGCGACGCCGGCGTTCGCCGGGCGCTACGGCCTCGTCGTCGCCAACATCATCGCGCGCATCATCATCGAACTCGCCCCGGCGCTGGTCGGCGCGCTCGCGCCCGGCGGCCGCCTCCTCACCGCCGGCATCATCGTGGACCGCGCCGACGAGGTCCGCGCCGCGCTCGCCGCCGCCGGCCTCGCCGAGATCGAGCAGCACCAGATGGACGACTGGGTGCTGATCGAGGGGAGGCGGGTGACGAGTGACGAGTGACGAGTGACGAGTGACGAGAGGTCGCGAGGTGGAGTCCGACTCCCGACTCCCGACTGATGACTGACGACTTACGACTGCTCCGGGGCGGGATGCATCGCTTCTTCGTGGATGAATCGCTGGCCGTCGGCCGGGAGGTGACGCTGACGGGCGCGGTGGCGCACCAGATCGGGCGGGTGCTGCGCCTGCGGCCCGGCGCGACGATCGTCCTGCTCGATGGCAGCGGGCGGGAGTTTCCGGTAGAATTGACTGGTTTGACCGCCCGCGAGGCGGTCGGGCGCGTCGTGGCGTGCCGGCCGAACGAGGCCGAGCCGGCGACGGCGGTGACACTCTACGTCGCGCCGCTGAAGGGCGATCACTTCGCCTGGACGCTCCAGAAGGCCACCGAAGTCGGCGCCGCGGCCTTCGTGCCGGTGCTGACCGCGCGCACGGTCGCGGGCGGCGACGTCGGCGAGGGGACGGCGAAACTGGAGCGCTGGCGGCGGATCGTGCGCGAGGCGGCCGAGCAGTCGCGCGGCGGGCGCATTCCGCCGATCCGGCCGCCGCTCGACTTCGCGGCGGCGTGCGACCTCGCCGCGGTGTCGGGCCCAGCGCTCCTCCCGTGGGAAGAGGAGCGGGTGCGCGGCCTCGGCGGCGCGGTGCGGGCGCTGGGGCCGGTCGCCGCGCTGGGCCTCTTCATCGGCCCGGAGGGCGGCTTCACGCCCGATGAGGTCGCGACGGCTTGCGCGCGTGGCATCGTCACGGTGACACTCGGCCCGCGCACGCTGCGCGCCGAGACCGCCGCAGTCGTCGCCACGGCGCTCGCGCTGGCGTTCGCGGCTGAAAGTTGAAGGTTACAGGTTGAAGGTTCGTGCCCGACCCGCGCTCGCCGCATCCGGCGCCGACCATCGAAACAGCGCCATCGCACTTTCAACTTTCAACCTGTCACCTTCAACCTTGATCGAGGCACGATGAAACTCGACCTGCACATGCACACGCACCACTCGCGCGACTGCACGATCCCGACGGCCGAGGTGATCCACCTGTGCCGGAGGCGGGGGCTCGACGGCATCGCCGTGACCGACCACAACACGCTGGCTGGCGGGCTGGAGGCGGTCGCGCTGGCGCCGGAGGGTTTCACCGTCATCCCGGGCGAGGAGGTCAAGTCGAGCGAGGGCGAGATCATCGGCCTCTTCTTGAATGAGGAGATCCCGGCCGGGCTCTCGCCGGAAGAGACGGCCGCGCGGATCCGCGAACAGGGTGGCATCGTCGTCGTGCCGCACCCGTTCGACCCGATCCGCACCAGCCCGCTCAAGACACCGGCGCTGGAGCGACTGGTCGCGGCCGGGTTGGTCGACGCGATCGAGGTGCTCAACGCGCGGATGCTGCTGCGGGGCCACAACGCGCGCGGCGCGGCGTTCGCCGCGCGCGCCGGCCTGCCGGGCACGGCCGGCAGCGACGGCCACAGCCGCCCCGAGTACGCCCGCGCCTACGTCGAGATGGCCCCGTTCAAGAACCGCGACGAGTTCCTGGCGAACCTGCCCGGCGCGACCACCGGCGGCGGCCTGAGCCTCTTCTACGTCCACGCCCTCAGCACCGTCGCCAAGCGGCGGAAGAAGTGGGCGGCGCGGCGCGCTGCGCGCGCCGCGGCGGGACTCAGGACTCAGGACTAAATGGCGCGTCCGCCGGATCCCGCGCGGAAGGGTGGTCACGGCGGAAGGATCGCCGTCCGATGATCGCGCCTCCCCCGGTCGCGATGGCGAGGCGGTCGGCGCGGAGTAGCATCTGGAGATCGCCCCATGGCGACGATCGCAGTACGCCAGGCCACGCCCGATGATGCGGCTGAGCTCGCTCCATTGTTGGATCAGTTCGACGGTCTGGGGGCCACGCCCGCGCAGGTCGCCGCGCGCATGCTGGCCTGCCAGGGTGTCTTGACGACCTTCCTCGGCGAGCTGGACGGGCGGCCGGTCGGTTTCGCGTGCCTGCGGCTGATCCCACACCTGCAAGGCGACGAGCCGTATGCCGAGCTGACCGACATCTACGTGGAGGCGCCGTCCCGCCGCCAGGGCGTGGCCCGCGCGCTGCTCGCACGGGTCGAGGCGGCGGCTCGCGCCGGCGGCGCGAGCGAGGTCGTGCTCATCACCGGCTTCGACAACCCTGGTGCGCAGGCGGCGTATCGGGCGAGCGGCTACGCCGATTGGGCGCTCGCGATGCGGCGGCGCCTCCCGGACGACTGACGCACGAGGCACGACAAGCGGGAAACGTGGAGACACGCGAGCAGGAGGACAAGAAGCACGTTGTGCGGCGCGAGGCGGAAGAGCAATCAGGCCGCAATCCTCGACCAGACCTGGCGTATGCCCCACGAAGCGGGTTGGGGTATGGGGCCAGCCGCCCCGTTGACGCAGCGTCAGGCTACTTAGTCCTTAGTCCTTAGTCCTTAGTCCTCTGGAGCAACGAGTGTCCGAGAAAGGTCAGATCCTCTTCCGACGGGGCCGCACGGGCGGGGTGCTGGAGTCGGTGGCGCCCGGCTCGCTCGGCGACGCGCTCGGCCTGCGCCCCGGGGACATCGTCCACGCGATCGACGGTCAGCCGCTGCGCGACGTGATCGACTACCAGTACTACAGCGGCATGGCCGGGGCGGTGACGGAGATCCTGGTCGAGCGCGACGGCGAGCAGACGGTCTACGAGGTCGAGCTGGAGGGGGACGAGGTCTGGGGCCTTGGCTTCAGCGAGCCGACCTTCGACGGCATCCGCCGCTGCACCAACGACTGCCCCTTCTGCTTCGTCAAGCAGGTGCCGCGCGGGATGCGCCGCACGCTCTACATCAAGGACGACGACTACCGCTACTCCTTCCTCTACGGCAACTTCGTCACCCTGACGAATCTGACGGACGACGACTGGCGGCGCATCGGCGAGCAGCAACTCAGCCCGCTCAACGTCTCGGTCCACGCCACCGACCCGCAACTCCGGGTGGACCTGCTGCGCCACCCGCGCGCGGGCGACGTCCTCGACGACCTGCGCCGCCTGGCGAGCCTGGGCATCGCCTACAACACCCAGCTCGTCCTCAACCCCGGCGTCAACGACGGCGACCAGCTCGACCGCTCGGTGGCCGACCTCAAGGACCTGCCCGGCATCCTCTCGATCGCCGCCGTGCCGGTGGGGATCACGCCGCTCGGCGTCAGCCGGGATCTGCGCAAGCTGGAGAACCTGGCGCGGCGCACCGACCGCGCGATGCCCGGCCTGCCGGCCTCGACGATCCGCCACTTCACGCCGGACGAGACGCGCGACCTGATCCGGCGCGCCGAGGCGTGGCAGCGGCGCTTCCGCCGCGAGCGCGGCGAGACCTTCCTCTACCTCGGCGACGAGTTCTACCTGATGCCGGGTGGCACCGGTATCCCGCCGAGCCGCTACTACGACGGTTTCCCGCAACTGGAGGACGGCATCGGCATCACCCGCGTCTTCCTCGACGACTGGGCCGGGCTGCAGCGGCGCCGCGGCGCCCGCCGGCCGGACCTGCGCGGCGTGCGCGCCACGCTCGCCTGCGCCATGCTGATCGCGCCGACGATGGAGCGCGTGGTGGCGGAGTTCAACGCGCTGACCGGTGCGGCGCTGCGCGTGCGCCCCGTCCCGAACGGCTACTTCGGCCCGGAGATCACCGTCTCCGGCTTGCTGACCGGCGGGGATGTCCTGGCGGCGCTGCGCGACGACCCCGGCGACGGCCCGCTCCTCCTGCCGCGCGTGATGTTCAGTCGCCTCAACGGCCTGACGCTCGACGATATGAGCATCGAGCAACTGGAGGCGGAGCTGCGCCGTCCGCTCCTCGCCGCCAGCAACCTCAGCGGCGTCGCCGACGAACTGGCCGCCCACCGCGCCAGAGCCGCGGCGTAGGGAGGAGGTACGGGCGGCTGAAGCCGCGGCTGGGAGCGCCTGCCGGCGCACGAAAGCCGCCTGCGCGGCCTGGGTCCCGGCCCGGCGGTGATCGCCCAGGCCGCCCCGCGATAAGCCACTCCGCTGCGTGTGCTATGCTGCCCCCGGAGACCCCCCTGGCGCCCACCGGCCTTGCCCGGTCACTTCGTACGGCGAGGTGCGACTGCGGTGACGGCAATCTGGCACAACGACTCGTCCGGCTGGCGGCTACTCGCCCCGACTGGGTTCCCGGATGAGGCGACGCTTCACCGTTTGGTCGAGCAGGCGCCTCAGATGCTTCCGCTCACCGGCGCGCCGCAACTCGTCGTGGTCGGCCGGGAGGTCCAGCTCGGCAACGGCTACGCCGACCTCATCGCGGTCGAGCCGTCCGGGCGGCTCGCCATCATCGAGGTCAAGCTCGCGCGCAACGCCGAGGCGCGGCGCGCCGTCGTCGCCCAGGTGCTCACCTACGCCGCCTACCTTCGTGGCATGGAGCTCGCGGCATTGGAGCAGGGCATCCTCGGCCGCCATCTCGGCGAACGGGGATACACGGATCTCGCAGACGCCGTCGCCAGCAACGACCAGGCGGGGGCGTTCGAACCCGCCGCCTTCGCCGAGGGAGTGGCCGAGAGTCTCGGCCGGGGCCGCTTCCGGCTGGTTATCGTGCTGGACGAGGCGCCCGAAGAACTCGTGCGGCTCGTGGGCTATCTCAGCGCGGTCGCGGACCAGCTCCTCATCGACCTCATCACCGTCTCGGCGTACGAGGTCAACGGCTCGCAGATCCTCGTGCCGCAGCGCGTCGACGCCGAAGAGGCTCGGCCAGCCCCGCCCGGGAGCATGCCGAAGGTTCCCGCCCCGGCGGGCGGCTACAGCGAGGGCGCCGAGGTTTTCCGCGCGGCGATTGACAAGGCGCCGGAGCCCGCGCGCCAGATGTTGCACTGTCTACTCGACTGGGCGCTCAGTCTCGAAGCGGAGGGGCTGGTCAGGCTCGGCACCTACCGGGGCACCACGCAGCGCTGGACCCTCCTCCCGCGCCTGCGCGCAGACAACGCTGGACTCGTCACGATCTGGAACGACAACGGGGCCTATCTGTCGTTCTACCGCAGCGTCTTCGAGCGGCGTGCGCCGGCCAGCCTCCCGCGAGTCGAGGAACTCGTCGCCCCGTCGCGCATCGGCCAGGGGAATACCATCCGCACCATCACGCCGGAACTCCAGGGCGCGCTCACCGCGGCCTACCGCGAAGCCGCCTCGTAGAGTTTGCGAGTCCTCGTGGCAAAGCGCCCCACGCCCGCCCCCTTGGCCGACCTGCCTCTGAGGCCGATGGCGGGCGGGGTGACGCTGCCCGTGCGCGTCGTGCCGCGCTCCGCGCGCGACGCGCTCGACGGCGTGATCGAGGGGGCGCTGCGGGTGCGGCTGGCCGCGCCGCCGGCGGAGGGCGCAGCGAACCGGGCGCTCCTGGCCGTCCTGGCCGGCACGCTCGGAGTCCCCCGGCGCGACCTCGCGCTCCTCCGCGGCGAGCGCGGCCGGCACAAAGTCGTCCTCGTCCGCGGCCTGACGGCCGACGAGGTCCGCCGCCGGCTGGCGAGGCCAAGCGGTTGACGCCGCGGCCGAGAGGCCTTGACCGCCTCGGCGGTGTAGAATGGGGTGTCGAGCGGGTCGCGGAAAGGATGGGGAGTATGGCCGACAGGCGTGCCGTGCTGGTGCTGCACTCCGACACCTCGTACGTCGGCAAGCAGGGGTTGACCTACGCGCTGGGCGTCACGGGACAGACTGCGGGCGCGCGCGGCCTCTGCCTCACCACCGCCACCATGCCGCCAGGCGCGCGGGCGAAGGCCCACTACCACGACGGCATCGATACGGCCGGCTACATCATCTCCGGCGAGGCCGCGATCCTGTACGGCGAGCGTCTGGAGGATTCGGTCACCGCGCGGGCGGGGGCGTACTTCTTCATCCCGGCCGGGTTGCCGCACGCGCCGTTCAACCACGGCGACGCCCCCTGCACCTTCGTCGTCGCGCACGCGGCGAGCGACGACCAGCAGGGCATCGTCATGTGCCCCGACCTCGACATCGTCCCGGCCGCGGTGGGAGCATAACGCCGCGCCGCGTCTGCGCGGCGTCGCCCCCCGCCCCCGGGCCGAGCCTATCCACCGCCCCGGCTAGTGCCAACGGCCGGCGGTACCCGCTCGCCGGGCGCGCCACTCGACCGCGCCGCTCCCCCGTGCGATGATCGCCGCACACGGCGGGCGCCGCCGCTCGCCCGCCACTCGTCACGCATTCGTACTTCGTCATTCGTACTTCGTACTTCGCGAAGGGGGGAGAGATGAGCGCCAGCGCGTTGCCCGGACTGGGCGCGACGCCGATCACCATCGTCGGGGCCGGCGCGATCGGCGGGACCGTCGGCGCGTTCCTGGCCGACGCCGGCTATCGCGTCACGTTGGTCGATGTCGTCCCGGAACACATTCAGGCGATCAACGAACGCGGGCTGCGCATCACCGGCCTGCGCGGCGACCGCACCTTCCGGGTGCCGGCGATCCTCGGCGCGGACCTGCGCGGCCCGCTCGGCGTGACCTTCCTCTGCGTCAAGGGGCACATGACCGAGGGCGCGATGCGGCAGATCGCGCCGCTGCTCGCGCCGGACGGCTATGTCCTCTCCCTCCAGAACGGGCTGAACGAGGAGGTCATCGCGCGCCACGTCGGGCACGAGCGGACGGTCGGCGCGTTCATCCACTTCGGCGCCGATTACCTCGAACCGGGACTGATCCAGCTCGCCAACGAGCAGCCGATTCACATCGGCGAACTCGACGGCCGGGTCACACCGCGCGCCGAGGCGCTCCGCGACACGCTGGCCCACGTCATGCCCGCCCACGTCACCGACAACATCTGGGGCTTCCTCTGGGGCAAACTCGTCTACGGCGCGATGGCCTTCGCCGTCTCCTGCGTCGACGCGCCGGTGGCCGCGGTGATCGCCGACCCGCGCGGCCGGCGGGTCGCCCGCGCGGCGGCGGAGGAAGCCTACCTGGTCGCGCACGCGCGGGCGCCGCGGCTGGAGCATATCGGCGAGTTCGACCCCAACGCCTTCGCGCCGGGCGCGGATCAGGCGGCTCGCGGCGACGCCGCGCTCCTCGCCATGGCCGGCGGGATGCAGAACTCGCTCAAGCAGCACATGGGCATCTGGCGCGACCTGAAGGTCAAGCGGCGCCGCACCGAGGTCGATATGCAGAGCGCCGCGATCGTCCTGCACGGGCGGGAACTGGGCATCCCGACGCCGGTCAACGCCGCCGTGCTCGACACCATCCACGAGATCGAGGAAGGCCGGCGGGGCATGGCCTGGGCAAATCTGGACAATATCGCCCGACGGGCGGGGCTGGCGGCCGGCGTCTGAAGGCGCGCCTGGAGACGGCTGCGCCGCCACGAAGACCGCCGGCGCGGCCCGGGTTCCGGCCTCGCGCCCCGGCCCCCCGCGTCCCCCGCACGTGGCGCTTTGACGTCCATTTGCCCGCCTCATATACTGCTCGTGTGCCGGCGAGCCGCGCGCGAGCGAGAGGGGAGAGGACGGACGATGGACGGGGTGCAGCGGTTGGCGGGCGAGTTCACGCGGGGACGCCTGAGCCGCCGGGAGTTCATCAGGCGGGGCACGGCGCTGGGGCTCTCGGCGGCGGGTATCGCCGCGGCGCTCGCCGCCTGCGCCGGTTCTCCCGCCATGCCGACCAGCGCCCCGGCCGCGACGAGCGCCGCAGCGGCGACGAAGCCGGCCGGCAACGCGGCGACCGCGACGGGCGCGCCGGCCGGGGCGACCAAGCCCGCCGGCAGTCCGGCCGCGGGCGGCCCGACGAAGCGCGGTGGCGGCGGGACGCTGAAGGTGCTGACCTGGCAGGCGCCGACGATCCTCAACCCCCACCTCTCGTCGGGCGTGAAGGACGACCTGGCGATGCGCCCGGTCTACGAGCCGCTGATCACCTTCGACAACGACGCCAAGATGATCCCGGTCCTGGCCGACACGATCCCGACGAAGGACAACGGCCAGCTCGCCGCCGACGGCAAGAGCGTGACCTGGAAGTTGAAATCGGGCATCACCTGGAGCGACGGCCAGCCCTTCACCGCCGACGACGTCGTCTTCAACTGGCAGTACGTCACCGACAAGGCCGTCGCCGCGACCGACTTCGGCCTCTACGAGGGCGTGGCGAAGGTGGAGAAGGTCGAAGACACGACGGTCAAAGTCACCTTCCCCGACCCGAACCCGGCCTGGTTCCGCAACGGCCAGGCGTCGATGATCCCCAAGCACATCTTCGAGCCGGACAAGGGCGCGGGGGCGCGCAACTCGCAGAACAACCTCAAGCCGGTCGGCACCGGCCCCTACAAGGTGACCAGCTTCCAGCCCGGCGACCTGACGGTCTACGCGATCAACGAGCGCTACCGCGAGCCGGACAAGCCCTCCTTCGACCGCATCGAGAACAAGGGCGGCGGCGACGCGACCTCGGCCGCGCGCGCTGTGCTGCAAACCGGCGACTACGACTACGCCTGGAACATCCAGATCGCCGACACGATCATCAAGCAATTGGAGCAGGGTGGCAAAGGGGTCGCGGAGTTCGTGCCCGGCTTCGCGGTCGAGTACATCCTGATCAACTTCACCGACCCGAACAAGGAGGATCCCGCGACCGGCGAGCGCTCGTCGCTGAAGTTCCCCCACCCCTTCCTGACCGACCTGAAGGTGCGCCAGGCGCTGGCGCTGGCGGGCGACCGCGAGTCGATCGTCAAGTCGCTCTACGGCCGTGCGGGCGACGTGGCGGTCAACCGCCTGAACGAGCCGCCGCAGTACCGCTCGCAGAACAACACCTGGGAGTTCAGCACCGACAAGGCCAACGCCCTTCTCGACGAGGCCGGCTGGAAGAAGAACGGCCAGTACCGCGAGAAGAACGGCGTCCAGATGGCGCTGCTCTACCAGACGTCGACCAACGACGTGCGGCAGAAGACCCAGCAGATCATCAAGGACGGCTGGGAGAAGTGCGGCGTCAAGACCGAACTCAAATCCATCGACGCCGGGGTCTACTTCTCCTCCGACGCCGGCAACCCCGACACCTCCAGCCACTTCTACGCCGACGTGGAGATGCTGGCCTCGACCTACGGCATCGACCCGCAGTCGGCGATGCGCGCCTACGTCGGGCAGTACGCCGACCAGAAGGCGAACCAGTGGTCGGGCGGGAACGCCTGCCGCTACCAGAACCCCGACTACGACAAACTCTGGCAGCAGGCGCGGACGGAGATGGACGCGCCGAAGCGCGCCCAACTCTTCGTCCAGATGAACGACATCGTCGTGCAGAACGTGGTCAACATCCCGCTGGTCAACCGCAAGAGCGCCTTCGCCCGCGCCAAGAACCTGCAGAACATCAACTTCACGATCTGGGACACCGATTTCTGGAATATCGCCAACTGGGTGCGGGCGTAGGCCCGGGCGTGGGCCGTAGGCCGTGGACTGTGAGGCGTCGCCCAGGATCGGGCGTTTGCCTTCCCCTCCATCGGGCCGGCCCCGACGAACTCACGCCCCACGCCCCACGCCCCACGGCCTACGCCCCACGGCGCCCCGACGGCTCGGAGTCGCCGTGGTCCTGGTAGCCGGCCGCGCCGCGCTGGCCCTGCCCCCAGGAGGCCATGCCTTGCGGTTTGGCGTCGGCCGGCGCGCCCGGCCCGGAGGCGGGGTAGACGCCCGAGCGGCCGCCGATGTCGTCCGTCCGCCCCTGGCCGCCGCCCGGCAGGCCCGACTCGCGGTCACGGCCCTGGCCGGCGGTCTGCATGTCCCCACCGGCCGCGGCGTCGAGGCGCAGGAAGGTCGTCGCCTCGCCCTCCTCGCGCGACTCGATGCGCAGCGAGCCGCCCCGGCCGTCCGCGCGCCGGTCCACCGTCACGCGGCTGACCGCCGGGATGATGTGCGTCACGTGGTCCTGCCCGATCGGGCCCGCCGTGATCGTGATGTCGCACTCGCGGTCCTTAAGATCCGCGCCGATCCCGACCAGCGGCAGATCGCGCGCCACCGGGCGAATGCGGTCGGTGTCGTCGCCCGCCCCGAGCACTTCCACCGTCACGCGCTCGCCCTGGTGCTCGTTGCTGAAACGATCGAAGAACTGGACCCAATGGTCGCGCGGGATCTCGCGCGTCTCCATCCCAGACATCGCTGCCCTCCTGTGAACTGCCACGGCTCCCGAGCGCCGGCCGTGCGCCGGCGCACCCCCAACCCCGCACGATGGGTGCCAGTGGCGGCGCGGCAGGGGCGCACCTTGGCGGTCTCGACCGCCAGCCGCCGCCCCGCCCACCATCCCGCTGTGCTACCATTATGGCGATTGGGATCAGCGCGGCGGCGGCAAGCAGGATCTGTCGCCGCGCGCCGGCCGCGACCCGGAGGCCCCGATGCTCGCCCCGCAGTCCCTCCCGCAGCAGCAGCGCCACGACCATGCCGGGCGGCCGCTCCGCCTGGGGCAGCGGTTGGTGCGCCAGGCGCTCGGCGTCTCGATCTACTATAAAGTGCTGCTCGCCAACGGCCTGCTCGTGCTCGGCGCGACGCTCGCCGGGATGGCGCTGGTGCGCCGGCTGGCGCTGACCGAGCCGCTGGAGTGGGAGATCGGCGGCTACGCGGCGGCGGTCCTGGTGCTGAGCCTGCTGGTCAACGCGGTGGTGCTGCGCGCGGCCTTCCACCCGATCCAGCGGCTGGAGGAGACGGCCGACGCCGTGCGGCGCGGCGACCAGAGCCGCCGCGCGCCGCGCTCGCTCCTCAGCGACCCAGCCGTCGGCCGCCTGATCGACACCTTCAACGCGATGCTGGACGCGCAGGAGTGGCAGCGCGCGGAACTCGGCGCGCTCTCGTCGCGCACGCTCGACGCCCAGGAGGAGGAGCGGCGGCGCATCGCCCGCGAGTTGCACGACGAGACGGCGCAGGAACTCACCGCGCTCCTCGTGCGCATCCGCCTCGCCTCCGACGGCAGCCGCGAGCCGGCGACCCGCGAGCGCCTGGCGGAACTGCGCGTGGCGGCGGCGCGGACGCTCGACGGCGTGCGCCGCATCGCGCGCGAGCTGCGCCCGACGATCCTCGACGACCTCGGGCTGACCGAGGCGATCCGCGCCTACGCGCAGGAGACCGTCGCGCGCGGGGCGACGCGCGTGGAGGTGCGCGCGAGCGGCCTGCCCGGCCGCCTCAGTTCGACGGTGGAACTCGTGCTCTACCGGGTGGCGCAGGAGGCGCTCAGCAACGTCGCCAAGCACGCCGAGGCGACGCGGGTCGAGGTGACGGTCGCGCACGAGGCCGACGCGGTCGTCGCGACGATCGCCGACAACGGCCGCGGCTTCGCGCCGCTGACGGCGGTCGCGCCCACCGGCCGGGGGCTCGGCCTGTTGGGGATGCGCGAGCGGCTGGCGCTGGTCGGCGGCGACCTGGAGATCGACTCCCACCCCGGCGCCGGCACGACGGTCCGCGCGACCGTGCCGCTGGCGGGTCGCCGGGGCGGGGGCGAAGGAGCGCCGCGATTGAGGATCGGGCGGCGCGGCACGCCCATTTCGGAATAGCAAAGGGTCATGATTCGCGTACTGCTGGCCGACGACCACGGGATCCTGCGCGCCGGGCTGCGCGCGCTGCTCGCCAGCGAGCCGGACATCGAGGTGGTCGGCGAGGCGGCCGACGGCGAGGAGGCGGTAGCGCAGGCCGCCGACCTGCGCCCGGACGTCGTGGTGATGGACATCGCGATGCCGGGGCTCGACGGCCTGGAGGCGACGCGGCGCATCCGCGACCGCGGCCTCCCCTGCAAGGTGCTGATCCTGACCGTCCACGCCGAGGAGCGCTACCTGCTCCCGGTGCTGCGCGCCGGCGGCGCGGGCTACGTGCAGAAGAGCGGCGCGGACACCGACCTGCTCGAAGCGATCCGCACCGTCGCCCGCGGCGACGCCTTCCTCTACCCCGGCGCCGCGCGCCTCCTGCTGGCCGAATACCTGGACCGCGAGGCCGGCGGCCACGACCGCAACCGCGACCTCTCCGAGCGCGAGCGCCAGGTCCTCGCGCTGACCGCCGAGGGCTACAGCGCCCAGGAGGTCGCCGAACGCCTCTTCCTCAGCCCGAAGACGGTCGAGACCTACCGCGAGCGGGCGATGCACAAGCTCGGCCTGCGCCGCCGCGCCGACCTCGTCCACTACGCCCTCCGCAGCGGCCTCCTCCAGTCCCCCGACTCCCATGGCGCAACCGAGGGTTAGCGGGTCGCCGCCGGCCATATCCCGTTCCCGCCCCGCGCACCCCACGCCGAGGCCAACGGCCCGGATTTCCCCGCCAGGGCTTGACATGTAGGGGTTTCCCCCACACAGAAAGTCCGACTCTCTCCTACAGGACAATCGTCCCATCCCCGACTGCCCGCGCGGGCGGGCCCGCCTAGACTAGAGGGTGGGAGGAGGCCCCGCCGCGGGGGTGGCGCGCTCGCCGGTGAGCCGCCAGGGCGGGCCAGGAAGGGCGGGACCACCATGCGACAAGCGCGCGCGGGCCGGCGGCAGCCCCAGCGACCACCACGACAGCGGCGCGGCCTCGTCGCGACCGACATCATGCCGGACGGCGCCTTCGGCGAGCAGGATCTGCTGGCCCGCTATCTGCACGAGGCCGGGCAGATCCCCTTGCTCACGCCCGAGGAAGAAGCCGAACTCTTCCGGGTGATGGACGAGGGCACGCCGGAGGAGCGCGGCGAGGCGCGCGCCCGACTGGTCGCGGCCAACCTGCGCCTCGTGGTCAGCGTGGCCCGGCACTACGTCGGGCTCGGCCTCTCCCTGCCCGAACTGATCGCCGAGGGCAACCTGGGGCTGATCGCCGCGGTCGACCGCTTCGAGCGCAGCCGCGGCCACCGCTTCAGCACCTTCGCGCGCTGGCCGATCCGCAAGGCGATCACCCGCGCGATCGACGACCGCGGCCGGCTGGTGCGCCTGCCCGCCAATAGCTGGCAGGCCCTCCGCGAGCTGCGCAAGGCCGAGCAGACCCTCCCCGAACAGCTCGGCCGCGAGCCGACCGTCCACGAGCTGGCCGCCGCCTGCGGCGTGGCCGCCTGGCGCTTCGACGCGCTGCGCAGCGCCGCCCACGTCCCCGTCTCGCTCGACGCCCCGGTCGGCGGCGAGGACGACAGCACGCTCGGCGACACGCTCGACGCCGATCAGGCGCCGCTGCCCGAGGTCGTCGGGCGCACGATCGTCTACGACCAGCTCGGCTCCCTCCTGAACACCCTGCCCGAGCGCGAGCGCGCGCTCCTGGTGCTGCGCCACGGCCTCGACGGCGGCGCGCCGCGGACCCTCCAGCAGGTCGGCGCCGCGCTCGGCATCTCCGGCGAGCGCACCCGCCAGCTCGAAGCCCGCGCCCTCACGCAACTGCGCGCCAACCCCCTCACCATCACCCTGCGCGGCAGCCTGGACTGGTAACGAGACGATAGACGGTAGACGATAGACGATAGGGCCGGTATCCGACTGTCGGCCGCGTCGTCTGGCGGAAGCCGTAACTATCGTCTACCGTCTATTGCCTTGCTTGCGATAAGATAGCCGCGCCGACGCGCGGGAGTAGCGCCGCAGCCGGACCGTCTATCGTCTATCGTCTATCGTCTAGGGAGGGTGAGACGTGCCCGGAGAGTTGCACCCGCTGGCGGCGACGATCCGCGATGTCCCCGATTTCCCGCAGCCGGGGGTGCTGTTCCGGGACATCACAACGCTGCTGCAGGACGGCCCGGCCTTCCACCGGGCGATCGACGAGCTATACGAGCGCTGCCGCCGCCACGAGGCGACCAAGATCGTCGGCATCGAGTCGCGCGGCTTCATCTTCGCCACGCCGCTGGCCTACCGGCTCGGCATCGGCTTCGTGCCGGCGCGCAAACTCGGTCGCCTACCCGCCCCGACCGTGCAGGCCGAGTACCAGCTGGAATACGGCGTCAACACCGTCGAGTTGCACCGCGACGCCATCGCGCAGGGCGAGCGCGTGCTGATCGTGGACGACCTGCTGGCGACGGGCGGCACCTGCGGCGCGGCGATCCGACTTGTCGAGCAACTGGGCGGGGTCGTCACCGCGCTCGTCTTCCTGGCCGAACTCACCTTCCTCGACGGCCGCTCCCGCCTCCAGGGCTACGACATCGAGACGGTCATCCGCTACTAACCGCCCGCGAGAGCGGGGTAGGCGTGATGAAGGCGGGCCGCGCGAGATTTCGCGCGGCCCGCCCCCGTAACCCCCTATCGTCTATCGTCTACCGTCTATCGTCTCGCTTCACGGCAGCGCGTCGAGCAGGCGGCCGATCTCCTCCTCGGTGTTGTAGAAATTCGGCGAGACGCGCACGCCGAGCGGACGATGCGCGACGATGATGCCTTGCGCCGCGAATTGCTCGACCAGCGCGGCGTCGCGCTCGTGGCTGCCGAGGGTGAAGACGGTGATCGCCGAGCGGCGCGCGGGGTCGGGCGAACTGACCACCTGGATGCCCTTGCGCCGCAGGCCGGCGACGAGCGCGTCGGCTAGCGCCCGGCCGCGCTCCTCGATCGTCGCGATCCCGACCTCATCGATCAGGCTGAGCGAGACGGCCAGCGCCGCCATCCCCGTGCTATTGAGGCCGCCGGCCTGGAAGCGCGCCGCGCCCGGCTTCCAGGCGAGGTCGCCCCCGGCGCTATCGACGTCGCCGGCGACCGACCCCGCGCCGACGAAGGTCGGGTTGATCCGGTCGAGCGCTTCCGGCGCGACGTAGAGCGCGCCGAGGCCGAAGCCGGCCAGTAGCCACTTGTAGGCGTGCGTCGCCAGCGCCGAAATGCGCAGCCTCTTCACGTCGAGTTGGCGCGCGCCGACCGCCTGGACGCCGTCGACGATCAGGAGACAGCCGCTCTCGGCGCAGCGCCGGCCCAGGTCTTCGAGGTCGGCGCGGTAGCCGGTGTCCCAGGTGATCGCGCTGCACGACACCGCGCGTGTCCGCCCGTCCACCCGCGCCATGATGTCGTCGACCGTCGGCCCCGCCCCCTCGACCGGCACGAAGCGAACCTCGACGCCGCGCCGCCGCAGGTGCGCCCAGGTGGCCATGAGCGAGGGGAACTCGCGCGCCGGCACGACGACGTTGTCGCCGGGCCGCCAGGCGATACCCTGGGCGCAGATGTTCATCCCGTGCGTCGTGTTGCCGGTGAAGACGATCTCGTCCTCGCGCGCGCCGATCAGCCGCGCCAGACTCGCGCGCACGCGCGGCTGGGCCGGCGGCTCTGCGCCGGCCCGCTCGATACCTGGGAACTGCGAGACCGCGGCGAAACGCTCGACCGCCCGCACCGTGCGCGTCGGCCACGGCCCCTGCGCCGCGATGTTGAGGTAGGTGTACTCGCGGACGATCGGGAACTCCTGCTCGCGGATGGCCTCGATGCCCGGTGCATGCGCAGTGTCTACGGCGCCCACGGCGACCTCCCTTGCGTCAACCGACCCAACGTGTTCCGACGGCGCCCATTGTACACCCGGCGGCGGGTGATGCCGGCGGCGTGCCTGCCGGTGTAGTAGGCTGACGCGAATGGCGAAGGAGGATCGGCATGGAGCGAGCGCAGACGGTCAACCTGGACTTGAGCGGCCGGGTCGCCATCGTGACGGGCGCGAGCCGGCGGCGGGGCATCGGGGCGGCAATCTGCCGCGCGCTGGCCGGCCACGGCGCCGATGTGTTGTTCACGCACTGGCGGGCCTACGACCGCGAGCAGGGCAGCGGCGAGGACGCGGACGGGCCGGCCGCGTTGGAGCGCGAGTTGCGCGCGCTCGGCGTGCGCGCGGCGGGGCTGGAGGTCGACCTCTCCCGGCCGGACGCCCACCGGCGCGTGCTCGACGCCACGGCCGAACGCCTCGGCCCGCCGACGATCCTGGTCAACAACGCCGCGCACTCGACGCGCGGCGGCTACGCGGAGCTGGACGCCGCCGCGCTGGACGCGCACCACGCGGTCAACGTCCGCGCGACGGCCCTCCTCTCCGCCGAGTTCGCGCGCCGGTATCCCGGCAGGCCGGGCGGGCGGATCATCACCCTGACCTCGGGGCAGAGCGTCACGCCGATGCCGGGGGAACTGGCCTACGCGACGTCGAAGGGCGCGATCGAGGCGTTCACGCGCTCGCTGGCGGCCGGCGTCGCGGCGAAAGGGATCACGGTCAACGCGATCGACCCCGGCGCCACCGACACCGGCTGGATGACCGAGGAGTTCAAGGCCGCGCTGCTCCGCGAGATGGCCTTCGGGCGGCTGGGGCAGCCGGAGGACGCGGCCCGCCTCGTCGTCTTCCTCGCCAGCGACGCCGGCGCGTGGATCACCGGCCAGGTGATCCACGCGCGCGGCGCCTGACGCGGACTCGGCCACCTGTCCCTCACGCTTCCACGCTCTCACGCTCCCACGCCCCCACGGGACTTGCCAGCCGGCCGGTTCTGCCGTACGCTCACCACAGAGCAGAGCCGCTCCCCTCGCCGCCGCACGTCAGCATCCCGCGACAGGCGACCGCCACGCCCCGGCGCGGCGGATCTGCCGTACCGAAGGAGCGCCCGCGATGATGGAGATTCCCGTCAGGGAGATCATGACCGCCAGCGTGATCGCCGTCCCCGCCTCGATGCCGATCAAAGAAGTCGCCAACATCCTCAACACGAAGCACATCACCGGCGTGCCGGTCGTCGACGACGCGGGCGGCGTGATCGGGGTGCTGAGCGAGTTCGACATCATCAGCCGCCACGGCGCGACCGCCGGCGACATCATGAGCGCCCAGGTCATCAGCGTGACGGCGGAGACCGACGCGGGCGAGGTCGCGCACCTCCTGACCGACCGCCGCATTCGGCGCGTGCCGGTGCTCTGCGAGGGCAAACTCGCCGGCATCGTCAGTCGCTCCGACCTGATGCGCCTGTACATGATGACGCGGTGGACTTGCCAGGAGTGCGGCTACTTCGAGCGGGGCTTCGACCGCCCCGCCCAGTGCGCCTCCTGCGGCGCCGACCGCATCGTCCTTGAACGCGAGGGGCCGGGGATGTAGGCTAGGGGGTGGGCCCGCGGCTTGCGCCGCTCGCCCGCGCGTCGTCATTCGCGAAGGAGCGTCGCCGTGCAGGTGCAATGGGTCTTCCTGGTCGTCTCCGCGTTCCTGGCCTCCGCGGTGGAGATGGTCGAGGCGTTGACCATCGTCCTCGCCACCGGCGTCACCCGCGGCTGGCGCAGCGCCCTCCTCGGCGTCGGCGCCGCGCTCGTGGCCCTGGCCGTCTTGATCGCCATCCTCGGCCCCGCCATCGCCACGCTGGTGCCGCTATGGGCGCTGCGCATCATCGTCGGCACCCTCTTGCTCATCTTCGGCCTCCAGTGGCTGCGCAAGGCGATCATGCGCGCCTCCGGCCTGAAGGCGCTGCACGACGAGGCGGCGATCTACGAGCGCGAGGTCGCCAGCCTGCGCGCCGAGGCGCCGGTCGCGGCCAGCGGGGTCGACTGGCCCGGCTTCACCGTCAGCTTCAAGGGCGTCTTCCTCGAAGGGCTGGAGGTCGCCTTCATCGTCGTCACCTTCGGCGGCTCGGCCGGCAGCATCCCGCTGGCGGCGGTCGGCGCCGCGCTGGCGGTGGTGCTGGTCACGGCCGCGGGGGTCGCGGCGCACCAGCCGCTCAGCCGGGTGCCGGAGAACACGCTCAAGTTCGCGGTCGGGCTCCTGCTGACGTCGTTCGGCACCTTCTGGGCGGCCGAGGGTATCGGGGTAGAGTGGCCCGGCTCCGACCTGATGCTCCTCGCGGTCCTGGCGTTCTACGCGGCGCTGTCCTGGGCGCTGGTGGCGACGCTGCGCGCGCAGCAGGCGCGCGCGACGCTCCGCCCCGCGGGTAGCGCGGCGGGCAGCACGGGGGAGAGCAAGTGAAAGCGATCGTCGGCTTCTTCACCTTCTGGTACGACTTCATCGTCGGCGACGCCTGGGAGATCGCGGCGGGGGTCGTGGCCGCGCTGGTGATCGTGGCGCTGGTGGCGCACTCCGGCGCCAAGGCGGACGCCTGGCCGCTGCTGCCGCTGCTGGTCGCCGTCTGCCTCGCCGGCAGCCTGCTCTGGCAGGCCCGCCGGCACTGAACGGGCGAGGGCCTGGCGGTTGCAACCGCGCCGGCATTGCACGCCCGCAAGCGGGCACCCGCCACGAAACGCGCCGACGCGGGCTGGGATGCGGGCAAGGACGGTCTTCCGCCTTCGTCGGGGCCGGCCCCCGTGCCGGCCCTGTTGCTGTGCCTCGCGCCATGCGGATGGGTACGCGGCATGGACGAGACGGCGTCCGGCCCCCGTGCCGATCGGGCGCGCATCGTCCCGCGGCCGGGCGACCTTGCCCTGAAGGCGGTCGGGGAAGCGGGCCGGCACGGGGGCCGGCCCCGACGAGGGGGAATGCGGTTGCCCCAGCTCGGCGTCCCAGCCCGCGCCGGCGGCCTTCGTGGGACCGGAGGCGCCTTCAGCCGCCTGCCTCCTCCCCGCCACCACGACCTTCAAACATTCCGCTCAGAGGGGCTTGACAGGTGTACGTACATGGTGTACTATTCTATCGGCGGGTCAAACTCCATCCTCCCTTCTCGTAGCCCCTGAGCTGTTGGCGGCGGCTCAGGGGCATTTTCTCGCCTCCGACGCCACCGCGATGCTACAATCTGGCACGCGACGTGCAATCCGCGCCCCGGTCAGGGGGCCCGGCGGCAGATGGTCGGGCGCGGGGGAGGCCGGCCAGTGGCCACCGTCGAGGAGCAACGGACAACCGAGGCGCGCGGCGACCCGCTGCTGGTCTTCCTGAGCGACCTGCACCTGGCCGCCGACCCCGAGAAGCGCGACTTCTTCGCCCAGGCGGAGTTGACCGCGCTCTTCGACGAGCTGCTCGCGCGCCCGGAGCCGGTCGATCTCATCATCGCCGGCGATTTCTTCGACCTCCTGCAGCTCACCGGGGCCGACCGCGCGACCGTCCTGCGCCTGGCGCTGGAGCGGCCGGAGAACGCGGGCTTCCTCGAACGGCTGCGCCGCATCACCGCGACGCCCGGCAACCGCACGGTCTACCTGATCGGCAACCACGATGCCGAGATGGGTTGGAACGAGTCCCTGCGCCGCTACCTGCTCGACACCGGCCTCGTCGGCGAGATCAGCCTAGCCTACGCCCACACCTACGGCGACGGCCGCGGCGACGGCTGCCTTGTCTATTGCGAGCACGGCAACGATTACGACGGGCTCAATACCGTCGGCGACTACACCAACCCCGCCGTCTCCCCGCCCGGCGCGCACATCGTCACCGACCTGGTCAACTATCTGGAGCCGCTCGGCCGGCACGCCTCCAGCGACGCGCCGACCTCGATCGCCGACATCGACAACATCCACCCGCTCGGCATGGTCCCGTGGTGGTTCATCTCCAACTACTTCTACCGGCAGGTGCGCCGGGTGGTGAAATACGTCCTGGCCCCCGGCTTGCTCCTCTACCTGATCTTCCACCTGCTGCCGATCTACGTCCTGCTCGACCGCTACGGCACCAGCCTCCTGGCGCGCGGCATCCGCAGCCTGCCCGACTTCGAGGTCGTGCTCTCCTTCCTGGTCATCGCCTTCGACAGCTCGCTCCTGCTGATCTTCTTCGTCTGGCTCCTCATCCGCTACGACTTCGGCCGCACCCGGCGCCGCTACGGCCTGCAAGACCCCGACGACATCTTCCGCCGCGGCGCGCGCCACTACCGGCGCACCTGCGAGGGCCTGGTGCGCGGCGCGCTCCTGCCCGCGCACTGGCCGCGGGACGAGCCCTGGACCGGCGCGGACCTCTTCGTCTACGGCCACACGCACGAGCAGGCGCTGACCGAGATCGACGTGGATGGCCGGCCGCGCGCGTTCGCCAACACCGGCACCTGGACGCGCAAGGTGGTCCGCATCCGCACGCACCTCAAGCTGCCGCCGGTCTTCGTGCCGACCTACGAATTGACCTACCTGCTGGTGCGCCGCGTCGGAGCGGCGGTGCGCGTGGAACTGTGGGAGCGGCCCAAGGTGCTGACCTACCGGCTGCCCTGGACCGAGCGCCTGGCGACCCTCGGCCGCCGCCGCCCCGGCCCGCGCGGCGACGACCTCGCCCCGCGCGTCCTCGCCGCGACCGAGATC
This sequence comes from Thermomicrobiales bacterium, assembly GCA_035708265.1. Taxonomy (GTDB): domain Bacteria; phylum Chloroflexota; class Chloroflexia; order Thermomicrobiales; family CADCWN01; genus DASSSV01. The sequence goes on from DASSSV010000067.1 coordinate 36,966, forward strand.
CCCTTCCGCCGCGGCGTCGCCGCCCCGCTCCCTGCTGGTCGGGAGGCGCGAGAACAGTCCAAGAGCTGACGAGGACGGAACCGCAGAGGCACGGAGGCACAGCGGACGGAGGAGAGAGGACGAGAAGTAGTACGTGACACGAGGGACGAAGGACGAATAAATGGCCTGGTCAGTGGCTATTCATCATTCGGCATTCGTCGTTCGTACTTGCTTCGTCCTCCTCTGCTCCGTCCGCTGTGCCTCTGCGCCTCTGCGGTTTGGTCCCTCGTATTATTGCCCACCGGCCGTGGCGGCGGCGAACTCGTCGACCTCGGCGGTGAGGCGGCTCCAACGGGCGTAGAGCGCTTCGAGCTGGTCGTGCAGGCGTTCGTACTCCTCGCTCAGACGCGCGAGGTCGGCCACGCGGCCTTCGGCGCCGGCCGCGGCCATCTCGGCGCTGAGCTGGTTGAGCCGTCTCTCCGCGGCGCCGATCTGCTTCTCGGCCTCGGCCAGTTGCTTCTGCCGTTCGCGGCGGCGGCGCTCCTCGCCGCCCCGCGCGCGGCGCTCGTCGTGGCCGGCGACGGGGGCCGGCTCGCGCCCGTTGCCGGGCTTCGCCGCGGGGCGCGCCGGCTGGGCGGCCGACTTCGGCCGCTCGGCGGGCGCGGGCGCGGGCGCCTCGGCGGCCGGCTGGCCGGCCTTGCGCAGATAGTCGGAGTAGTTGCCGAGGTAGGTGCGGAGCACGCCATCCGCGCCGATCGCCCAGACCTGCGTGGCGAGCCGGTCGATGAAGTAGCGGTCGTGCGAGACGAAGAGGAGCGTGCCGCCGTACTCGTCGAGCACCCCTTCGAGCGCCTCGCGCGCCGCGATGTCGAGGTGGTTGGTCGGCTCGTCGAGGATCAGGAAGTTGGCGCGCGCCAGCGTCAGCCGCGCCAGCGCCAGGCGGCTGCGCTCGCCGCCGGAGAGGACGCCGACCGACTTGAAGACGTCGTCCTCGGTGAAGAGGAAGCGGCCGAGCAGCGTGCGCGCCGCCTCCTCGCTCATCGGCTGGGCGTCGAGGATCGTCTCCAGCACGGTGCGGTCGAAGCGCAGCCCCTCGTGACCCTGCGCGTAGTAGGCCGGGCGGACATTGGTGCCGAAGCGGAAGCGCCCGGCCAGCGTCGGGATCTCGCCGAGGATCGTGCGCAGGAAGGTCGTCTTGCCGCCGCCGTTCGGGCCGATCAGCGCGACTCGGTCGCCGCTCTCGACTTCGAGTTCGGGCGTCGTCAGGAGTTGCGCCTCGCGGTCACCGTTGACGTAGCCGACGCGCAGCTCGTCGGTCGCCAGGACGACGCGACCGCTGCGCAGATTCGCGTTGATCGCCAGCTTGAGCTTCTCCGGCTCGCGCGGTCGCTCCAGCCGTTCGAGCCGGGCCAGGCGGGTGGCGCGGCCGCGCGCCTCGCGCGAGCGCTGGCCCGCCCGGAAGCGGCGGATGAACTCTTCGGTCTTGGCGATGAACTCCTGCTGCGCCTCGAATTCTTTCAGCCGCCGCGTCAGGCGCTCCTCGCGCAGCGTCAGGTAGCGGCTGTAGCCGGCCGGGTAGTCCTCCAACTGCCCGTAGGCCAGGTCGAGCGTCCGCCCGGTGACGCGGTCGAGGAAGTAGCGGTCGTGCGAGACGACCAGGTAGGTGCCGCGCCAGGACGCCAGGAAGTTCTCCAGCCATTCGAGCGCGGCGAGGTCGAGGTGGTTGGTCGGCTCGTCCAACAGCAGGAGGTCGGGCGACTCCAGCAGCGCCTTCGCCAGCGCGACGCGCGTCTTCTGGCCGCCGCTGGCGGTCGCCACCGCCATGTCCCAGTTGCTCTCGTCGAAGCCGAGGCCGTGCAGGACCGCGTCGGTGCGGTGCTCGATGTCGTAGCCGCCGCCGGTCTCGAACGCGAGCGAGGCGGCGTCGTACTCCTCCATCAGCCGCGTCAGCGTCGCGTCGTCGTCCGCGGTCCCGAGGGCCTCTTCCAGTTCGGTCATCCGCTCGCGCAGAGCCAGCAGGGGGGCGAAGGCCGAGCGCGCCTCCTCGCGGACGGTGCGGTCGCTCTCGAAGCGCGCCTCCTGCGGCAGATAGACGATGCGCAGCCCGCGCGCGGGCACGACCTCGCCCTCCGTCGGCGTCTCCAGCCCGGCGATGATCTGGAGCAAGGTCGACTTGCCGGTGCCGTTCGGGCCGACCACGCCGACGCGCTCGCCCTCGTTCACCTGGAAGGTGACGCCGGCGAAGATCGTCTCGGTGATGTAGCGCTTCGCGAGCATGTTGACCGTCAGGATCGTGGCTGCCATGGAACGACTCTCTTCCTCCTACGCCGAACACACCGTCGTCGCCCCCGCGGCGCGCAGCACGGCGCCGCGGCACGGGCGGTCACCCACGGTCCGCGATCGGCTATCGGCTCGGCGAGTGGTGCTGGTGGTCGGGTGCAGGACGAACGGCGATCGCGCGGGGCGCGTGGGGGTCACGCGCGGCGCGGCAATCGCCCCCGGTATGCTTCCCCGGATGCCGATCTCGAACCAGGGGCGGTCAATCGAGAACGGCCGGGGCCAATGCGAGCGGTAGACTCACGGCTCCGCCTTCATCCTGCGCGCGGCGTCCGGCGACGCCGCGGCTGCGTCACGACCACCGCTATTCTAGCAGCCCGCGGGCGCGCGCAGCAACCCCGGCGGTTGGGACGGAACCACAGAGGCACAGAGGCTCAGAGAACGGAGGAGAGGACGAGGAGAGATCGGAGGAAGTACGAGTTACGAAGGACGAATTATAT
>DASSSV010000068.1:0-12510 GCA_035708265.1 Thermomicrobiales bacterium
GGTCGGCGCGGAGCCGCTCTACCTGACCTACCGCCCGGCGGCGAACGGCGCGCGCTACATCGCCGAGAGCGGGCACAGCCTCTCCGGCGCCTTCCTCGCCGAGTGGCTGGCCGCGGGCGGGCTCGACGGACTCGGCCTGCCCCTCTCCGAGCCGATGAACCGCGGTGGCACCTGGATCCAGTACTTCGAGCGCGGGCGGCTGGAGTTCGACGGGACGATGCGCTGGGGTCTCACTGGCCTGGAGACGGAGGGGGACTACCCGAACGCGCCCCGCGCGCCGCTCCGCTGCGCCCCGGCCTGCCCGCCCGATACCCCGACGCGACACTACTTCCCGGAGACCGGGCACATCGTCGCCAACGGGATGCTCGCCTTCTGGCTGGCGCACGGCGGCCTGCGGCGCTTCGGCTACCCACTCACCGAGGAGTTCGCCGCGGGCGGGCTGACGATCCAGGTCTTCGAGCGCGCCCGGCTGGAGTACCACCCGGACACGGGCCTCGTCACGGTCGGCCTGACCGGCGCCGAGGTGATGGAGGCGGAGCGCGCCGACTGGCCCTTCTGGCCGACGAGCCCCTACGGCGCCGAGCCCGGCCGGCTCTACGTACCGCAGACCGAGCACGCGCTGACCACGCGCGCCGCGGCGGCCTGGGCGCGCTACGGCGGCGTGACGCTCCTGGGTTACCCGCTCTCGGAGGAGTTCGCCGAGGGCGGCCGGGTCGTGCAGGTCTTCGAGCGCGGCAAACTCGTCTGGTCGCCGGACGGCGCGGTCTCGCTCGCGCTGGTCGGCGACGAGCACGCGGCGCTCCAGCGCGACCCGGCGACTCTGGCTGCCCTGGCGCCCTACGACTGTCGCGTCGGCCCGGCCCCGCCCGCGCCCGCGCTCGGCCTCCTCGCGGGCGACGACCGGCCGGCGTGCCTGCCCGACGCCATCTATATCCCCCAGACGCAGCACACGCTGCGCGGCGCCTTCGCCGCCTACTGGGCGCAGCATGGCGGGCTGGCGCAGTTCGGCTACCCGATCTCCGAGGAATACACCCTTGACGGCCAGACCGTGCAGTACTTCGAGCGCGCCCGCTTCGAGTTGGGCCCGGGCGGCGAGGTCCGCCTGACTCGCCTGGGCGCCGATCTGTACGGGCGCTAGCCGGGACAGGCTGCCGTACACCTGAGGGTGTCGTGCCGCGCTGTGGCGTCGAGTTCCCCGGCCCATAACGGTGGCACCTTGCCATTGCTACTGCTTCTGCTGCTCTCTTGGCTCATGGGATATGTAGCGACTCGACGACGGGGGATTAGCACGGTGGGGTGGTGGGTCTACGTCGTCCGCTGCGCCGACGGCACGCTCTACACCGGCGTCGCCGCGCGCCTGCTGGCGCGGCTGCGCGAGCACAACGCCGACGACCGGCGCGCCGCGCGCTACACGCGCGGGCGGCGCCCGGTCGCGCTCCACGCCGCCCGCCGCTGCGCCGACCGCGGCGAGGCGCTGCGGCTGGAGCGCGCGGTCAAGCGCCTGCCGCGCATGCGCAAGGCAGCCCTCGCGGGCGCGGATGGCTGGCTGAGCGCGGACGACGCGCTGCGGGTCGCGGAGGCGGAGGAGGGCACCGGCGCGGCGGCCGATGCCCCGCCCGGCAGCGACGAGCAGAGCGCCGCGCACCTGCGCGGCGCTCTGACCTGACGGAATCGAAGTGTGCGACGCGCTCAGGCGACCGCCTCTTCGGCCGCCGCGAGGCGCGCGGCCAGGTGCTCCACCAGGTAGCGCGCGTCGTCGCCGACGCCCTGGAGCAGGGCGGAGCCCCGCGTCCATTGCCAGCTCCGGCCGATCAGGTAGAGGCCGGGCACCGGGGAGACGCCGCGGTCGTGGACGAAACCGCCGCGGTCGTCCACGGCCTCGGGGATCGCCACCCAGCCGCCGTCGTCGACGTACCCGGTCGCCCAGACCACCGTCCCCACCGCGGCGGTCTCGCCGCCGGCGAAGCCGGCGCGCTGGCCGTCCACGGCGACGACGCGGCCGACCACGCGGATGCCTCGCGCGCGCAACCGCCCGAGGTCGAGCGCCTTGCCGGGGAAGGGGTCGGCCGCCATCAGGCGCCGCCCGACCCGGCTCTCGCGCGACGCCCGGAGGAGGCCGAGGCGGTCCATCCACCAGAAGATGCTCCGGCCGAGGACGCGCTCGGGGCTCACGCGCCGGGGGCGGCCGGTCGCCAGCACGACCTCGTGCGTCGCGGCCAGCTCCGCGGCGATCTGCCGCCCGGTCGCGCCGTCGCCCACGACGAGGACCGTGCCGGGCGGGACCTGGGCTGGGCGTCGGTAGGTCCCGGCGGTCAGGTGCACGACGTCCGGCGCGAACCGCGCCGCGAGCGGCGGGACGGCAGGGCGCTGGTAGGCCCCGGTCGCGAGCGCGACGGCGCGCGCCGCGATCCGCTCGCCCCCGTCGGTCGTCGCCAGGAAGCCGCCGTCCCGGCGCTCCAGCGCGCGCACGCCCGTCCCCGTCGCGACCGGCAGGGCGAAGTGGGCGGCGTAGGCTTCCAGGTAGTCGGCGATCTCGTCCTTCGTGGGATAGCCCTCGGAGTCGCCCGGCACGGCGAGCCCCGGCAGCGCGCTGTAGGCGCGCGGCGTGAAGAGCACCAGCGAGTCGTAGCGGTTGCGCCAGCTCGCGCCGAGGCGCGGGTGCCGCTCCAGGATCCGGTAGCGATACGGCGTCTGCCGCAACTGGTAGCCGAGCCCAAGGCCCGCCTGGCCGCCGCCGATCACCAGGACGTCGAGGTCGTGGGTCGTCATTCCTGCCCTCCTGCAACGCGAAATTCCATGGTCTGCACGCCCGCCGCCCGCTCGCGCCGCGTGAGGCGCTTCGGGCCGGCGGTCACCAGCGGGGCCAGCAGCGGCGCCAGCGCGCGCCGGACGCGGAAGGAAAAGTCCAGCGCGCCCTCGTAGTCGAGCCGGCCGAAGGGCGGGCGCGGGTCGTAGTCGAGCCGGCGCTGCACCTCCCGCGCGGTCGCCTCGTCGGTCAGCCGGGTCGCCAGTTGCAGCCCCATGTCGATCCCGGCCGACACGCCCGCCGCGGTGATGAACTTGCCGTCCTCCACCCAGCGCTGGCGCCGGTAGGTCGCCCCGTAGCGCTCGAGGATCGGCTGGGCCGCCCAGTGGGTCGTCGCCTGCCGGCCCTCCAGCAGCCCGACCGCGGCGAGGATCAGGGCCCCCGTGCAGACGGAGCCGACGATCTCGGCCGTCTCCGCCGCGGCCCGCACGTAGGCGCGGATCGCCGGGTCGCTCATCGCCTTGAGCGTCGCGCTCGTGCCGCCCGGCACGACGAAGGCGTAGGGGTGCGGCACATCGGCGAAGGTCCGGCCGGGCAGCGCCGCCACGCCGGCGTCGGTGGCCATCGGCGCGATCCGCTCGCCGACGACGACCGGGCGGATCTCGGGGCGCAGCGTCGCCAGGTGCGAGATCACCTGCAGCGGGCCGGTCAGGTCGAAGACCGTGAGCCCCGGGTACAGGACGAAGGCGATCGTCTTCTCGGTCGGTCCTTGCGTCGTCATCGTGCTCCTCCGTTACCGCGCGGCGCCGGCGACGCCGGCCGGCGCGAGCGCGCCTTCCACCGCCGCCAGCAGGTCCGGCCGACCGGCGAGCCAGCCGCGCCACTCCGCCTCGCGCCCGGCCAGGGCGGTCGCGAGCGCATCATCATCCTCGGCACTCGCGTCCAGGCCGCCGAACGGGGGCTGCGGGTCGTACTCGATCCAGAGCTGCACCTTGCGGGCGCGCCGCTCGTCCTTGAACTTCGCCACCAGGTGCAGCGCCATGTCGATCCCCCCGGACGTGCCGCCCGCCGTGATGAACGGCCCGTCCTCGACCCAGCGCTCGGGGACATAGGTCGCGCCCAGGCGCTCCAGCAGCGCGCGGTAGGCCCGGTGTGTCGTGGCGCGCCGGCCGACGAGGAGGCCGGCCGCGGCGAGGACCAGCGAGCCCGTGCCGACCGCGCCGATGAGCCCGGCCGTCTCGGCCGCCGCACGGACGTAGCCCAGCAGCCGCTCGTCCCCCAGCGCCCGAAGGGTCTCCGGCCCCCCGCCCGGCACGATCAGCCCGAACGGCCGGTGTACCTCGTCGAACGCGCGCTCGGGAAGCAGCCGCATCGGCGTGTCGGTCGCCGTCGGCGCGCGGCGCTCGCCCACCGTGACGGCGTGGAGGCCCGTCTCGACCCCCAGCCCGCTGAGGGCCGACACCGTCCCGATCAGTTCCAGCGCGGTCAGCCCGGGGTAGACCACGACGGCGACCTGCTCCCGCCATCTCTCGTCGTCGCCATCGGATGGTCGGCGTGCTGCCCGTGCCCCGCGTGTTGGCCGTGCCCGTCGCGGTGCTCGTGGTGGCCGTGGTGCGCCATGCCGGGCATCTCGCCGACGAGCGCGAGCGTCTTGTCGGGCGCGCGATCGAAGTCGGCCGCGAGGCGCGCCCGCTCCGCCGCCAGCGCCGGGCAGCGCCGCGGCGTGGCGAACTCCGGCGCGTAGGACCGGCCGACCGGCCGCTCGTCCACCCGCACCATCCCGAGACGGTAGGTGTGGTCCGGCGTGCGGTGCTCCAGCGCGTACGCACCCGCCCGCTCGAAGAACGCCTCGACGACGACGCGCTCCGACGGCGCGAGCAGCACGTCCTCGACGTACTCCTCGCGCTCGACGCGCCCGTGGTCCCGCCCGGCCAACTTCAGGCGCGCGCCGGGGATGCGGACGTTGAAGGTGCGGACGTTGGCGGTGTTGGTGAGGTAGAACCGGATCACCTCGCCCGCGCTGGCGTCCAGCGCGTACTCTGTCTCGTCGTTGACGAGGAGCACGTTGCCGAAGCGGCCCATCGCCACCCGGTTCGACTCCGTCCGGCTGAAGGGGCGACGTCGTCGCCCTCGATCAGGATGTCGTCGAGGGTCAGCGCGACCTCTCGGTTGAGCGGCGACCAGTAGGTCGGGTCGGCCGGCACGACGACGATGTTGCCGTAGAGCCCCAGCTCCTGCGCGTAGTCCTCGCGCATATGCGGGTGGTACCAGAATACGCCCGGGTCGGGGAAGCGCAGGCGATAGGTGAAGCGCCCGCCCCGCGCCACCGGCGGCTGCATGCCGTGGTGCGGGTGGCCGTGGGGCACGCCGTCGAACTCGTTGTCGAGCCGGAGGCCGTGCCAGTGCATCGTCGTGTCCAGGTCGGTCTCGTTGGCGAACTCGACCGTGACCGTCGCGCCCTGCGGCACCCGCAGGGTGGGGCCAGGGATGGAGCCGTTGTAGGCGAGCATCCGCAGCGTCGTCTCGCCGAGCCGCTTCCGCACCGGCCGGGCGGCCAGCGCGAAGACGTCGCCGTCGCGGAGTTCGACGACCTCGGGCGCGGTCGCGCCGGCGAGCCCGGCCGTCTCCCGCGAGAAGCCCGCATCGCCGTCCCCCGCGGCCGCCGCGTGGTGGCCGTGATGGTGCTGGTGGTGCTGGTGGTGCCCGTGGTGGTTCATCGCGTTGCCTCCCTCTTCCTGTACTGTCGCGTGCTGGCCGCCCGCCGCGGCCACATCGTCGTGCCTGGTCCTGCTACCCCACAACTTCATCGCGCTCCGCCTCCTCCAACTGCTTGCGGCGCGAGTTCAGTGTGTCCGTTCGCGGTGTCCGGTCATCGGTTCTCCTGCAGTGCTCACCTCGCTCCGCACACACAAGCGGTCGCGTCCGCGTCGGGCCAGCAGGCCGCCGCGGTCGGCGGCAGTTCCCGCCGCGCCGCCTCGATCGCGCAATGCCAGCACTGGGCCAGTGGCTCGACCGCCGCACCCGCCGCGTCGAGCACCGGCACCCGCAGCAGCGCCGCCCCGACCCTCGCCCGCGCCGGGCGGTCGTAGGCGCAGAATCCGGCCCCGCCGCCCGCGCGGAAGGAGAGTTCCCCGACCGGAGCGAAGCCCGCCTTGACGATCCCCCGCGCCGACGCGGGGTTCTCCGGCGCGTGGATGATCCAGAGCCGCGCCGCGTCCGCCTCGCCGGCGATGATCGCCTGCAACAAGTGGGGGTAGATGCCCCGGCCGCGCCAGGCCGGCAGCGTGGCGAAGTCCCACAGGTAGCGGTCGCCGGGCGGCAGCACGAACGAGACGCCGAGCTCGCCGATCGTCGCGCCCGCGCCCGCGACCCAGCCGTAGGCGACGGGAGCCCCGTCGAGGCTGGCGACGTAGGGGCGGTGGGCGCCGTCGAGCCGGGCGCGGACCTCGGCCGGGTCGAGCGCCGCCCGGCCGGCCAGCAGCGCCACGTCGTCCGTCACCCCCGCGCGGAAGCCCGCCAGCGGGGCCAGGGTCGGCAGCGCGTCGCCGCGCCACCAGGTTGCGAGTGCCATGTCATCCTCCTTGCGTAGTCGGGAGTCGGGAGTCGGGAGTCGGCAGTGACGGCTTCCGGTAGGTCAGGCGGTCAACGACGGCACGGCCGGTACTGCCGACCGCCGACTGCCGACCGCCGCCTCACTCGTACCGCAGCGCCTCGGCCGGGGCGACGCGGCCCGCCTGCCACGAGGGCACGAGCGTCGTCGCGAGCGCCGCCACCAGCGCGATGCCGGCGAAGAGCGCCACCTGGGCCCAGGGCACGAAGAACTGCGCGCTGGCCGTGTCGCCGAAGTCGCCGCTCATGAAGACGTTGCGCGTCAGGACGAGCGCCGTCGTCACGCCCGCGGCGACGCCGAGCACGGTGACGAAGAGCGCTTCGATCAGGAAGGCGAGCGAGACCATGCGGCGCTGGAAGCCGATCGCGCGCAGCATCCCGATCTGCTGCCGCCGCTCGACCACCGCCCGGAAGGCGACGACGCCGAGCGCCGCGATCCCGACCACCAGCCCGAGGGCGATGAACCCCTGGAGCAGGGCGAAGAAGCCGCCCATGAAGCCGTTCGTCCGCGCCAGTTGCTCGTGGATCGAGTCGGCCTGCAAGCCCTCCGTCAGCAGCGCCGCCTCGATGCGCCGCGCCGTCGCCCGGTCGTCGGCGCCCGGCCGCAGCTTGAAGAGGTAGTGCGTGACCGGCTGCGGGCCGAAGACCGCGTCGACCGTCTCTTGCCGGACGAAGAACCCCGAGACGAGTGTGTTATCGGTCACGCCGATCACCGTAACCGTGCGGGACCGGCCGGTCTGCGGCGAGCGCAGCTCGACGTGGAGCGGCGCGAAGGTCCGCGCGTTCTGGGCGATCCCCGCAGCGCGCCAGCCGTCGCCCATCATGCCGCCGGGCGCCGACAGGGCCATCGCGTCGACCACCGCCAGCGTCGGGTCGGCCCGCAGCGCACGCCAGACCGCCGCGTCGTCGGCGTAGCCCTCGGCGCGCGAGCGCAGGTGGAAGCCGCTCGCCGCGAGGAAGCCGTCGTCGACGCCCTTGACCGGGTAGCCGCCGGCCGGGTTGGCGCCGCCCACGGTCCGGAGTTCGGTCTGCGCGGCGGGCAGCGCCGCGTAGCCGCCGATCGCCGCGATCTCGTCGGGGGCGACCCCGCCCGCCGCCAGGCCACGCCGCACCGCGTCCTCGCCGAGCCCGACCGGGGTGAGGACCGTGCCGGCGACGTCCCAGCCGCCGGCCTGCTTGGCCGGGTCGTTGAGGAGGCGGTCGACGTTGGTCTCCAGCCCGGCCATCAGGATCAGGAGGAAGGTGATCAGCGCGAACATGTACAGCGTCAGGCCGGTGCGGAAGCGGCTCGCGGCCGGGTAGGCGAGGCCCATCCTGAGGGCGGAACCGAAGCGGCGGGCGACGCGCGCGACCGCGCCGAGGGCGGCGGCGAGCGTCCCGGCGTTGTTGACCAGCACCAGCGCCGCGCCGGCCACCATCATGATCCCGGCGACGAAGAAGAGCTCGGTGCCCCGCACGTGCTTGCCGAAGAGGCGGTCGCTCGTGTCCGTCGGCAGCGACCAGAAGGCCAGCAGCGCCGCCCCGGCCAGCGTGCCGAGCAGGCGGTCGGGCAGGCGCAGCCGCCGCAGCACCAGCGTCGCCGCGAGGATCACCGTCGAGACGCCGAGCGTGAAGGGCGTCCCATTGCTGCCGGCGGTCGCCCAGAGCAGCGCGCCGAGCGCCACGCCGCCGACGCCGAGCGCCAGCCCGCGCCAGGTGCCGCCCGGCATCGGCGCGTCCTCCAGGTCGCGGATCGCCGCGACGATGTTGAGCCGGCTGACGCGCCAGGACGACACCGCGATGGTGATGAACGTCACGACGACGCCGAGGCAGTAGGCGATCGCCAGCGATCGCGGCTCCACGCGGAGGGACAGCGCCAGGCCCTCGCCGGCCCGCGCCAGCAGCCGCGCGCCCACCCGGACCATCAGCGCGCTGAGGCCGACGCCGGCCACCGCGCCGACGGCGGCGGCGAGGAGGTCGTAGGCCGCGCCCTCGGCGACGAACGCCTGGACCAGATGGCGGCGCTTGGTCCCGACCGCGCGGGCCATCCCCATCTCGCCGCGCCGCTCGGCCGCGAGCATGACGAAGATCAGGAAGATCAGCACGACGCCCGCCGCGATGGCGAAGAGGCCGCAGAGGAAGAAGATCGAGGTGTAACTGTTGCCGGCCTGCTCGGCCTGCGCGATGCCGTCGCGCTTCAGCGACTCCACCACCAGCCCGGTGCCGGCCGTGGCCCGCTCCAGCGCGGCCCGCGCCGCGGGCTCGTGCGCCAGCCCGCCGCTCGCGTCGCCCCGCGCCGAGACGAGCAGCATGTTGGAGACGCCGTCCTGCCCGGCGAGCGCCGGCAGCGCCCGCGCCGGCAGGAGCGCCACCCGCCCCAGTTCCTCGCTGAACCCGCCGAGCCCACCGTTCGCCGCGATGCCGGCGACCGTGTAGGCGAGCTGCTGATGGTGCCCTTCCTGGTGGACGAAGACCGTCAGCCGGTCGCCGACGTGGGCCTGCAGGCTCTCCGCCAGCGCGGCGTTGACGACGATCTCGTCGTCCCGGAGCGCGCCGAGGTCGAGCGTCCCGCCGTCGCGCGCCCTGACGCCGCCGAGGGCCGCCGCGTCGGCCGGGTCGATCGCCAGGGTCGCGGCCGCGGGCTCGCCCAACTGCGAGGCGGGGTCGATCATCGGCGTCTGCGCGACGAAGACCGGCGCGAGGCCGTCGATCGCCGGGTCGCCGGCCAGGCGGGCGCGCACGGTCTGGTAGGTCGCGCGGTCGAAGTAGCCGGCCGGGCCCTGCTCGCGCACGACCGCGCCCTGCTCCTCGCGGCCCTTCACGACGGTCAGGTCGATCGCGCCCATGCGGTCGTAGACCTGCTGCTTGATCGAGTAGGTCAGGGTGTCGCCGATCGTCAGGGCGCTGGCGATGATCGCGGTCGCCAGCATCAGGCCGAAGACGATCAGCACCGTCTGCGCCCGGCGGCGCGGCACGTTGCGCACGCCCACCCAGAACATCGTGCGGTTGCGCCAGGCGGTGAACGCCACCGCCGAGAGGCACACGGCCGTGATGGCCAGCAGGGCCACCATGATGCCCTGCATCGGGATACCGAACATCGTCGTCATCGGAACCTCCGTGCGTAGTCGGGAGCCGGCGGGAGAGTCGTCAGTCGTCAGTCGTCGGGAATCGGGAGTCAGACATGGACATCAACGGGATGGCGTGTAGATGGCGTCGGGGCGACCCCCGCCGGCATCGGCCAGGCGCCGGGGCGACGCATCCCGCATCCGCCAGGCGACGACGACCAGCCAGATCATCCAGACCGCGTTCAGGACTTCGGCCAGCACGATGGCGAGCGTTACCGTTTCGGTGAAGCCCGCGGAGCCATCCACCCAACCCTGCGCCAGGTAGGTGAGGCCGGAGAGCCCCATCGGGACGGCGATCGGCCGCGGGATCGACGCCGTCCGCGCGACCGCCGCCGCGAACAGGAGCACGGCGAGGCCCAGCGCGAAGTTCTGGTAGCTCCGCATTCCCCACTCGAGCCAGCGGATGGCCTCGGCGGTCGCGAAGCGCGCCGCCTTCTCGGCGGCCGGGGCGCTCGCCCAGGCGTCGACGGCCTGCTTGAGGGCGACCCCGTCCACCGCCAGGACGCCGCCGTACAGCGCCAGCGCGACCACCGTCGTCGCAGCGCCGAAGCGGCTCGCCCAGTGCGCCATCCCGGTCTGCACGTCCAGGGCGAAGGACAGGGCGAACAGCCCGGCGAGCAAGACCACCATGCAGGCGAACTGGCCGACGTGTACCGCCGTCCAGATCCCGCTGGCGGCGTATCCGGCGAAGATGGCGTGGTGGTCATTGGCCTCCCCGCCGGCGTGGAGCAGGGTGATCGCGACGTAGAGGAGTTGTCCCACGAGCAGCAGCGTGGCGGACAGGCGCAGCGACGGGCCGAAGGTGCGGTTGTTCATGATCAGGCTCCTCATCTGATTTACCGAACGACGTCGACGGACTCGGTTGGGATGTGTGGTGAGGTGGTGCCCTTCCACGCTCGTTACGTGGCGAGGGAGGGGGACAGGTGAGCACGAAAAACGGGCGCGGTCGCCGGCGTCGGTAGATCCACCTCCTCGCCGACGATCGCGCCGTCGCGGAAGCGCACGATACGGTCGGCCCGCGCCCCCACGCCCGCGTCGTGCGTCACCATCACCACCGTCTGCCCCTGCGCTTTGTTGAGCCGGACCAGGAGGTCCATGATCGCCCCGGCCGACTCGCTGTCGAGCGCGCCGGTCGGCTCGTCGGCGAAGACAATCGCCGGGTCGTTGACGAGGGCGCGGGCGATGGTGACGCGCTGGCGCTGGCCGCCCGACAGCTCGGCCGGGCGACTCGCCGCCTTGTCCGGCAGCCCGACCAGGTCGAGCGCCCGCAGGGCCCGGGCGCGCGCCTGGCGGGGCGCGGTCCCGCCGACCAGCAGGGGCAGCTCGACGTTCTCGGCGGCGGAGAGGACCGGCAGCAGGTTGTAGGACTGGAAGACGAAGCCCATCCGCCTCGCCCGGTACTCGGTGCGCCGGTTGTCGCTCAGCGCGCGCAGGTTCTCGCCCGCGATGATGACATCGCCGGCGTCGAAGCGGTCCAGCCCGCTGACGCAGTTGAGGAAGGTGGTCTTGCCGCAGCCGGAGGGGCCCATGATCGCCACCATCTCCCCGCGCCGCACCGCCAGGTCGACGCCCTTGAGCGCCTCCACCCGCACCGCGCCGGTGTCGTAGACCTTCCTCAGCCCCCGCACTTCGATGATCGTCTCGTCGCGCATCGCGTCCCTCCGTTCCTTCCCTGAACCATCGCGATTCGGTGATCCCGCGCTCCCCGGCCGACCCGCGGCGGTTCTGCGCTGGTCCCCAGTATGGGGAGGGACGGCCGGGCTGACGGCACACGAAAGGGTGCTTTCGGCGGCGCGGCGCGAGGAGGAGGCGAGGTACCCGAAAGGGGTAGGGGCGGGGACGGGCGGCTGAAGCCGCGGCTGGGGGCTCCTGCCGGCGCACGAAGCCCGCCGGCGCGGGCTGGGTCCTCATCATGTGTGGTACGGCGAGCGCCGCCGCGCCCCTTCAGGCCAGGGTCGCTCGCCCGTGCCCGCCCGTTTCGGCCTTGACTTATATAAGTTACCAATGATATACTGCCGCCCATGAACGCGTTCGATGTTCTCGGGGACCCGGTGCGACGGCGCATCCTCGAACTCCTGGCCGACGGCGAGCGGGCGGCCGGCGAGGTCGGCGTCGTGATCCAGGCGGAGTTCGGGATCTCCCAGCCGGCGGTGTCGCAGCATCTGCAGGTGCTGCGCGAGAGCGGGTTCGCGACGGTGCGGGCGGCGGGCGCCCGCCGCCTCTACGCCGTCGACCCCGCGCCGCTGCGGGAGATCGACGAGTGGCTGGAGCGCTACCGCCGCTTCTGGGCCCCGCGCCTGGACGCGCTCGACACCGAGATGGCGCGGGGACGCCGCGCGCGCCGCACCGGGGCAGAGCGGCGGCCGTCCGCGGACGGCGCCGCATCAGAGAGGAAGGACGGCGAAGATTGGTGACCGACAGCACGCTCGGCGAGACCTACCGCGAGATCGGGCGGCGGCGCATCGCCGCGGGCGAGGCCCGCACCGCCCAGATCCGCCGGCGCTACGACGCGCCGATCGAGGACGTCTGGGACGCCTGCACCGTGCCGGACCGACTGAACCGCTGGCTCCTCCAGGTCACGGGCGACCTCCGCGTCGGCGGGACGTTCAGCCTGGCGGGCAACGCCAGTGGGGAAATCCTGCGCTGCGAGCCGCCCCGCCGACTGACGGTGACCTGGCGCTACGGCGACAACCCGACCGACGAGGTCGAACTGCGCCTGACCCCGGCCGAGGGCGGCGGCACCGTGCTCGAACTGGAACACGCGACGGTCTCCGACGTCTTCCTCAACGACCCGGAGACCGGCATGTGGGGCATCGGGACCGGGTGGGAGCTGCCGCTGACCTACCTGACGCGGTACCTGCGCGGCGAGTTGCCCGATGCCCCCGCATCGGAGTGGTACGAGTTCTCGCCGGCAGACGCGCTCATCGTCGACGAATACGGCCGGGCCTGGGCCGCCGCCGTCGCGGCTGCCGACAGCGCCGACGGCGCGCGGGCCTGAGCGCCCGGCCGGCTCGCCGCCATGCAACGCACAGCCGGGCGCCGCGGGACGGC
>DASSSV010000069.1:0-26776 GCA_035708265.1 Thermomicrobiales bacterium
GAGGCGCATCATCTCGTCGAGGATAGTTGGGAGCACGGCGAGCCGGCCTGGACGCCCGACGGCCGCGCGCTCGTCTACACCCGCAACGTGGACGGCAACATCCACCTGATGGTCGTCCGGGCGGAGGGCGGCGAGCCGCGCGTCCTCGACGACACCCCCGGCGTCCACACCGGCCCGGAGGTCTCGCCCGACGGCGCGCGCGTCGCCTACGCCCACCAGAGTTCGGTCTCGCCGTCGAACGTCTACGTGACCCCGCTGGCCGGCGGCGAGCGCCGCGCGATCACGCGCAACACCGTCGGCGGGCTGGCCGAGGCCGGGCTGGTCCTGCCCAAGAGCGTCACATACCCGAGCGCCGACGGCGCGGCGGTCCACGCGCTCCTCTTCACGCCCGAGCGGCGCGTGCCGGGCAAGCACCCGCTGCTGGTGCAGATCCACGGCGGGCCGACCGCGCAGACGACGCCGCGCTGGGACCCGACGATCCAGTACTACGTCCAGCGCGGCTGGGTCGTCATCACGCCGAACTTCCGCGGCAGCACCGGCTACGGCCGGGCCTACACCGACGCGATGCACTTCCGCTGGGGCGAGATCGACCTGGAGGACAACGTCCACAGCGTCGACTATCTGGCGGGCGAGGGCCTGATCGACAAGGGCCGCGCGGTCGCCTGGGGCGGCAGCGGCGGCGGGCTGGCGACCCTCTCCCTACTGACGCTGAAGCCGGACGTCTTCAAGGCGGGCGTGGACCTCTTCGGCGTGTCGAACTTCGTCTCCTTCGGCGAGCAGACCGACCGGCTGGCGCGCCACCTCTTCGCCAGCGAACTCGGGCCGATGTCGGAGAACTTCGCGCTCTTCGAGCGCAACTCCCCGGTCACCCACGCGGCCAACGTCAAGGCGCCGCTCCTGATCTTCCAGGGCCTCGACGACAAGCGCGTCCCGCCGCGGCAGTCGGAGGAGATGGTCGAGGCGATGCATAAGGCCGGGAAGTTCGTCGAGTACGTCACCTACCCGGGCGAGGGGCACGGCTGGCGCAAGGTCGACACCGTGCTCGACTACATGGCGAAGATGGAGGCGTTCCTGCTCAAGTACGTGATCGAGCGGTAAGCATACGGGAACGCGCTGGCGTACGGACACGCCGGCGAGGGGGGACGATGGCGACCAAAGACGAGATCATCGCGGCGATCCGGCAGGGCGAGGAGCGGGTGGCGCGTACCTTCGGCGGCCTCACCGACGCGCAACTGGCGACGCGCGTCCACGAGGGCGAGGGCGGCTGGACGGCGAAGGAGGTGCTGGCGCATCTCGCCGGGCGGCAACAGGGCTACGACCGCACCTACCAGATGGCGGAGTCCGGCCCGCCGCCCGGCGGCATGGCCGGCTTCAACGTGGACGACTGGAACCGCCAGCGCATCGACGAGCGGATCAATAAGAGCCGCGACGACCTGCTGGCCGAGTTCCGGCAGGTCCACGACGCCCTGATCGCGCGGGTGCGGGAGACGCCCGACGATCTGCTCCAGAAGCCGATCCCGCGCGCGCAGGGGCCCGTCCCGTTCGGCGACGCCCTGGCGGGCGCTGGCGGCCGGCACTCGATCAACCACAGCGCCGAGGTCGAGCGCGCCCTCGGCCTCGCCGAACCGTCGTAGGGGTCAGCGGGGGCCGGCGGTGGAAACTGCCGGCCCCCGGCGATCAGGGAGCACCGCCGATGCCTGACGTCGAACGGGACAACGCGGGCGTGATCGCGCCGCCGCCCCTGATCTTCGGCGGCCCGCTCGCCCTCGGGCTGCTGCTCCAGCGGGTCTGGCCCGCGCCCTTCGGGCCGCCGCGCTTCGCCCGGCTGCTCGGCTGGCCGCTCCTGCTCGGCGGCCTCGCCGGGGCCGGCTGGTTCGGCGCGACGATGCGCCGGGCCGGCACGCCGATGGAGCCGACCGAGCCGGTCGTGCGCATCGTCACCTGGGGTCCCTTCCGCTATTCGCGCAACCCGGCCTACACCTCGATGACGGCGTTCTACGTCGGCCTGGCGGGCGTCCTCAACACCCGCTGGCCGCTCGTCTTCCTGCCGGCCGTCCTGCTGACGATGCGCTTCGGCGTGATCGCGCGCGAGGAGCGCTACCTGGCGCGGAAGTTCGGCGCGGAGTACACCGACTACCGGGCGCGCGTCCGTCGCTGGCTCTGAGCCGGCCCGGCGGCCCGCGCGGCCCTACGACTTCGGCCGGACCTGTTCCACGGGCCGGCCGCTTTCCTGCCACGCCCTGATGCCGCCGTCGAGGTGGGCGACGTTGGTGTAGCCCATCTGCTGCAACGTCTCCGCGGCGAGCGCCGAGCGGCCGCCCGAGGCGCAATGCAGGATGACCCGGCGGTTCGGGTCGAACTCCTGGCGGTGGTAGGGGCTGGCGGGGTCGGCGTAGAACTCCAGCATCCCGCGCGGGACGTGCGTGGCGTCGGGAATCGCGCCGGTCTGCGCGCGCTCCTCGCTCTCGCGCAGGTCCACGAGCACCGCGTCCCCCTGCGCGAGTTCGGCTTCCACCTGCTCCGGCGTGAGGTTCTGGACGCGCTGCTTGGCGGCGGCGACCATCTGCGCGGCGGTCTTCGGCGTCCCTTCGGCCATGATCGTCCTCCTGTCGCTCCGGTGCTGCTCGACGGTGTCGCGCTCCGCTGGCCGGGTGCCGGTCACGAGTGGCGAAGTGTAACGGCGGTTCTCGGGCTGCGTCGAGGACTGTAGGCGACGGCGCGCTGGGCGTCAAGCGCCGAGCGCACCGGCCGGGGGGCGGACCGGCGGTTGAAACCGCGCCTGAATGGCGCTGCGGCGGCACGAAGCCCGCCTACGCGGGGGGAACTCGTCAGGCCGCGCAGGCGGCCTTCGTGCCGCGATGGCGGCCCCCAGGCGCGTCTTTAGGCGCCCGCCCCCGCTGACCGCGCCGCCTATGTCACGAAGTCGGGGCGGTCTTGCAGCAGCGCCTCGGAGACCGGCAGCAGGTGGCCGTCCACGATCGACTCGACCGGCGACGCCTCCTCGAACCAGCAGGCCGGCGCGGCGTGGCCCCAGAAGGTCTGGCGCTTGGGGTCGTTGATCCGCCAGCGGATCGGCTCGAAGTCGGGGTCGGCGATCTGGTAGTCGCTGGCGTAGAGTTCGATGCGGTTGCCGGCGGGGTCGCGCAGGTAGAGGAAGAGCGCGTTGGAGATGCCGTGCCGGCCCGGCCCGCGCTCGATCGCCGCCTGGTGGTCGGCGCCGGCCAGGACGTCGCAGGCGCGCAGGACGGCCAGCGCGTCGGGGAGCCAGAAGCCGGCGTGGTGGACGCGCGGCCCGGGGCCGTTCATCAGCGCGAGGTCGTGGACGTTCTGCTTGCGGTGCAGCCAGACGGCCCAGAGCCGGGGCGGCTCCTCCTCCGTCTCGGTGTACTCGGAGCAGCGGAAGCCGAGTTCCGCGGTGTAGAAGTCGTTGGCCACCTGCACCGAGGGCACCTGGCAGTTGAAGTGGTCGAGCCGCATGACGTGGGCGCCGCGGTGGAGGTCGAAGCGCTGCAACAGCCGCTCCACCGGCTCCATCCGGCAGTAGAACTCCAGCGGCAGGCCGAGCGGGTCCTGCGCCCGCAGCGCCCGGCCCTGCGCCTCCTCCTCGCCCGGCTCCAGCCAGCGCGTCGGCAGGCCCAGTTCCTCGAAGCGCCGCGCCAGCCGTTCGAGGTCGTCCTCGTCCTCCGCGCGATAGGCGCAATGGGACACCCCGGGCGACTCCGCCAGGCGCAGCGTCAGGCTGTGGTGCTCGCGCTCTTCGAGGCCGCGGAGGTAGAGCGCTTGGCCGTCGCGGGCCGTCTCGACGAAGCCGAGCAGGTCCACGTAGAAGTGCCGCGCGGCCCCGAGGTCGGTGACGCGATACTCGATGTGGCCGGAGCGCAGGATGTTCGCCCCGGCCCGCCCGTTCGACGACTGCGCGGCCATCGCTTTCCCCCCGTGGGCCGTGGGCCGTAGGCCGTGGGCCGTAGGGCGAAGGGCGTAGGAGAGTCGGAGCAAACTCCTCCGGCAACGCCGTTACGCCCCACGGCCTACGGTCCACGGCCCACGGCCCACGCCCTACTTGAACCAGGTCGCCGGCGGCAGGTCCTTCATCGTGATGACGCCGGGGGGCGCGGCGACGACGCGGCGGGCGGTGTTGACCACCAGCGCGGTCGTCGCGCGGTCGCCGTGCGTGCCGCCACGCAGCACCAGGTCCACGTTCGGCGTGCCCTCGATCTGGATCTCGTCGCGCTGGTCCTCGGCGTCGAGGTACATCCGCAGCGAGAGCGTGACGACCTCCTTGCCGCCCATGATGCCCTTGCCGAGCTGGTTGACGCCGGTCACACGGCCGGGCGCGACCTCGAAGTAGTCGGTCTTGACCGGCCGCTCGGCGATCTCCGGCAGCGTCGTCTCCTGCACCTCGTCCAGCCGCCAGCCGAGCCCCTCGGCGATCATCGTCACCGACTCGTAGAGCCCGACGTGCCGCACGAGCTTCTTGTCCACGAGATCCTGAAACTCCTCGATCGTCAGCCCCGAGCCGATCTTCTTCTGCAGCGGCTGGCGGCGCGTCGAGGCGTTCTGGACGCGCTGGCAGCGGACGGCGCGGACGTCCTGGCAGATGCCGCTCATCACCAGCGCGAGCGTGTCCATCACGAAGCCGGGGTTGACGCCGGTGCCGAGCACCGTCACGCCCCGCTCGCGGGCGCGGCGATCGAGGTCGGCGGCGAGGTCGGGGTTCTGCGCGCTCGGGTAGGCCAGTTCCTCGCAGGTCGAGACGACGTTGAACCCGGCGTCGACGATCTGCTCCAGTTGCGGGTACACCCGCTCCAGGATCGAGCCGGTCGTATGCAGGACGACGTCGGCCGGGGTCGAGGCGAAGAGCGCGGCCGCATCGTCGGTGATCGTCACGCCTAGTGGGTGCCCCAGCTCGGCGACCTCGCCGAGATCCTTGCCGATCTTAGCCGGGTCGATGTCGACCGCGCCGACGATCTCGACGCCCTCGCGCGCCGCCGCGACCCGCGCGATCTCGGCCCCGATCGGGCCGATGCCGTAGTGGATCGTGCGCATGACCGTGCCCCCGTCCCCCCGCTGCATCGTTCCCTCCGTAGTCGGGAGTCGGCAGACGGCAGACGGCAGTACCGGCTATCCCATCATTGACCGGGTGCTCGACGGGAGCCGCGACTTCCGGCTGCCGACTCCCGACTACCCACTCTTCTTCGCCGCCTTCTCGCGGGCCTTCTGCGCCTTGTAGAACTTGTGGTCCTTCGGCATCGGCCGCGAGTCCAGCGCCTCGCGCTCGCGCTGCGCCGACTCGGCGCGCTCCGCCAGTTGCTCCTCCAGGCGCGCCAGGTCGTTGTAGACCCGTATGTCCTGCTGGGAGGCGGGCGTGCGCATCAGCATCCGCGTGAGCCGCAGCAGCGACTGCGCCTGCGCGTTGCTGCCGCCGCTGATCCGGTCGGCGTTGGCCAAGACGGCATCGACCGCCTGCAGCGTCGCCGGGGCGGCGCCGTTGTCCTCCAGCATGCGGCGCACCCGTTCCAGGCCGTCAACGACGTTCATCGCCCTCTCCTCGCCTCGCTCGCCTGCCCGCGGCCGCGGCGCGGCCGTTCCCATGTCGCAGTATAGCACCGCACCGCCCTCAGCCGCGGAAGTCCCGGTAGCCGCCTCCGTACATGGACGGCGCGGCCTCGTGGTAACTCGACCGGCGGAAGAGGAAGGAGAGGAGCGCGCCCGCGACCAGCCCGCCGACGTGGGCCCAGACCGCCACGCCGCCGGTCTGCTGCGTCTGGACGCCGAGCGAGCCGATGCCGCTGCTCAGTTGCAAGAGGAACCAGATGCCGATGACCAGGATGGCGGGCAGGTAGACGATCGTGATGAAGATCACCAGGATCACCAGCGTGCGGACCCTGGCGCGCGGGAACATCACCAGGTACGCGCCCATGACCCCGGCGATCGCGCCGCTCGCGCCGACGGTCGGCACCGCCGAGTTCGGGTAGACGAAGATCTGCGCGAGGCTCGCGGCGACGCCGCAGATGAGGTAGAAGACGAGGTAACGGACGTGCCCGAAGGCGTCCTCGACGTTGTCGCCGAAGACCCAGAGGTAGAGCATATTGCCGCCGAGGTGCAGCCAACTCCCGTGGATGAACATCGCGGTGAGGATCGTCACGTAGATCGGCAGCGTCGTCATCACGCCGACCGCGGGGACCGGGCGCAGCCCCGTCCCGCGGACGATCGCGGCCGGCACCGCGCCCCACAGCAGGATGAACTGCTGCAACTGCCCGCCGGACAGCGAGACCTCGTAGAGGAAGACCACCACGTTGAGCGCGATCAGCGCGTAGTTGACGAAGGGGAAACTCCGCCGCCGGCCGGCGTAGTCGCCGATCGGGATCATGCGCCCCTCACGGAGACGGCAGACGGCAGGCGGCAGGCGGCAGTAGCGGGTAACTGCGGGTTGATAGTGTAGGGGCGGCGCGAGATTCGCGGGACGCGCCTCATCATCATGCGCGGGGCTGGCGACTGAAGCCCCGCCTATCGGCCTCCGGCCACAAAGCCCACCTCCGCGGGCTGGGCCTCGCCCCGATCCTAGTCCGCGCAGGCGGACTTCGTGGCGAGCGGTAGCGAGCCGAGAGGCGCGACTTCAGCCGCCAGCCCGTTCCCCCGGGCAGCACTATGACGGCCACCCAGGTCCGCCCTCTATAAGGTCCCCACCACCAACGTTCGACTCTACCGCCGTCTGCCGTCCGCCGTCTGCCGCCCGCCTAACCCTCGGCCTCGCCCCCGCCGAGCAGGCCACCGACGGCGTTGCCGGCCCAGTCGAGCACCATCTTCCTCGTCTCGTCGCCGCGCCGCGGCGCGAAGAGGAGGCCGATCAACAGGCCGTAGACGAAATACTTGAAGGCCGTCCGCACCGTCCGCACCGTCGCATCCTCCGCTCAGTCCGTGCGCCGGCCCGCGCCGGGCACCGCGATTCGCCTCACTCGCCCCGCGCGGCGGCCGCGGGCGGCGCCGGGGCGGCCGCGGGCGGGGCCACCACCGGGGCGTCGGCGGGCACCGTCGTCACCACCACCTCGGAGACCGGCGGCAGCGGCGCCGCGCTCGGCGGCGGCGTGGCGCCCGGGAGTTGCCTCGCCAGCCGCTGCGCCGAGGCGTTCAACTGCGAGCGCGTCTGCAGGCCGGAGAGGGGCGTCAGCAGCAACGTCGCCACCGCGCCCGCCAGCGCGCCGAGGATCACGCCGACCATGAAGGCGACGTTGTGCCGCTCGTCCGCCATCGCTGTGCCCCCTTTCCCTCCCATCCCGCGTCCCGATGCCGCATCGGCGCGGACACCCGTACTCTACCACGCCGCGCGAAGTGACGAGTGACGAGAGTTCTGCCCGCCGCTGCGCGCTCCTTGCACGTCGCGTGCCGGGACGCCGCGGCGGGCGCGGGTCCGGTATACTCGGCGGGCACACGGCCGCGCGGCGCGCCCGGCAGACACGAGGAGGAGTTGACGGACGGATGATCGATTGGACGGCTATTCTGGGGATGGAGACCGAGGTGCTCTCCCTCGACGCGCAGCACGTCGGCGCCGTCAGCGGCGCCTGGCCGGAGGACTACGCGGGCGGCGGGGGGCTGGCGCGCGCGGTCGGCAAGGAGGGCAGCGGCTATTTCCGCCTCTCCGGCTTCAAGGGCGCCAGGGGGCGCGATCTCTACGTCCCCTTCGACGCCATCGCCGATTTCACCAACAGCCGCATCCGCCTCAAACTCACGCGCAGGCAACTCGCCGGCCAGAGGTGGGACCGCCGCCCGGCCGGCCTCCCCGCCGAGGGGTGACGGCGTGGGGCGTGGATTCGCAGGGGCCCACGCTCCCGGCTGACCGCAATGCAGTCTGGGCAATTGACGCGGGCGCGGCGGGCACCCGGGACACCGGGCCGGCACGGGGGTCGGCCCCGGCGACGTCGCAGCAAGCGCCCGATCCCGTAGCCCGCGGTCACGGCCCACGGCCCACGCTCTCACGCTCTCACGCTCCCACACTCTCACTCGTAGACCACCGTGCCCGTCTCGTGTGCCCGCACGTAGTCCCAGTCGATCGCCGCGCCGAGGCCGGGGCCCCGCGGGACCGGCACGCAGCCGTCGGCGTCGATCGCGTCGAGGTCGTCGGAGTAGCCGTCGCGGTAGAGCAGGCGGGTGTGGCCGGTGCTGGGGGCCTGCGGGTGGACCAGGCCGAGTTCGTAGTAGTTGCTGTTGCGCAGCGCCGCCATGCAATGCCGGTGGGCCGGGCCGGGCGCGTGGATCTCGCAGTCGAGCCCGAAGCCCTCCGCCGCGTGCGCGATCTTCAGCACGCCGGTGATCCCGCCGTCGTAGTCCGCGTCGGCGCGGACGTAGTCGGTGCCCTCGCCGACGATCTGGTCGACGTGCAACTCCATCCCGCGCACGTGCTCGCCCAGCAGGAGTGGCGTCGTGATGAGCTGGCGGAGCTTGCGGTGCGCGAAGGCCGAGAGGCCGCCGTCCTTGAAGGGGTCCTCGTACCAGAAGAAGCCGGCCTCGTCGCAGGTGCGGCCGACCCTGAGCGCGTCGGCGAAGGTCTCGTACTCGCAGGCTGGGTCGAGCATCAGGTCCATCCCCGGCCCGACCGCCTCGCGCACGGCCAGCACGGTCGCCGCCTCGCGCTCGATCGGCCCGTGGCCCCAGCCGTGAATCTTGAAGGCTTTGTAACCACGTTCCCGGCACTGGACGGCGAACTCGGCGAAGGCGGCCGGGCTCGACAGCCCGCCGTTCTCGTCGCCGTGGTAGGTGCTGGCGTAGGCGGGGAGCGCGGTGCGGTAGCCGCCGAGCAGCTCGTAGACCGGCGCGTCGTAGAGCTTGCCGGCGATGTCCCACAGCGCGATGTCGATCGGGCCAAGGCCGAAGCGGTCGTGCTTGCGCAGCGCCCGCTTGACGCCGTTGTAGATCCGCTCCCGCTCCAGCGGGTTCTTGCCGAGGAGGTAGTGCGCGACCATCCCGACCTGGGCGTAGGAGACGGCGTCGCCCCCGGCGTACTCGCCGGTCACGCCGGCGTCGGTCTCGATCGTGAAGACGTAGCCGCGCAGGTCGAGCCGGTTGCCCGGCTGGTAGACGAGGTTGAAGCCGTTGTAGTCGTAGCCCATGTCGTCCAGCGGGTAGGCGTACTGGTGGACCGTCAGCCGGGTGATGCGGGGCTGCCGCGCCATGCGTCCTCTCCTTCCGCGCCCTGGTGGACTCGCGCCGCCGTCCGTGCGATGATGCCGCCATTATAGAGTCGCGAGCAGGGAGTAGGGAGTAGGGAGTACCGGCCGCGCCATCGTGGACCGGGTTGATCTGTGGCAGCCGTCACTCACTACTCACTACTCACTACTAACTACTCCCTACTTCGGGAGGGCGCCATGGCGGACACGGCGGCGCGCGTCGAACGGGTGCGGGCACGGCCCCGCTGGCACACGCCCGGCCCACAACCCAACGGCCTCCAGGCCACGCCGGAGGGGCTCTGGGTCATCGACCAGGACGACTTGCAGGTCTACCTGCTGGACTGGCGCGACGGCCGTGCGCTCCGCCAGTTCCAGACCGCGACACACCACTCCAGCGGCATCACCTGGGACGGCGAGCAGATCTGGGTCGCCTCGACCTTCCCGCCGATCGAGCTCTTCCGCTTCAGCGGCGATGGCGTCGAACTCGGCCGCCTGCCGACGCCGGGCGCGAGCGTCGCCAGCGGGGCGCACGGGCTGGAGTGGATCGCCGGCCGGCTCTGGGTGACGGTGCCGCCGTCCGCGACGACCTACGAACTCGACCCCGCCGACGGCCGCGTCCTGCGGCAGTTCCCGGCGCCCGGCACCCGGCCGCACGGCCTCGCCTGGGACGGCGAACTGCTCTGGGTGGCCGAGACGAACCACCGCACGATCACCGGCTACACGCTCGACGGCGAGGTCCGCCGCGTCCTGGCGCTGGAGCCGGGGCCGGACGAGGGACCCAACCCGCACGGGCTGACCTACCGGGAGGGCGAACTCTGGTACTGCGACGCCGACACGCGCCTGGTCGCGACGATCGCGCTCTGACGCGCGGCCGGCGCCGCGATGGGCACACGCACGGAAGGAGGTAGCGCGCGATGACGACGCAGAGCCGGGCGCAGGCGCTCACGGTCGACTTCGACGTCCCGGCGACGATGCGCGACGGGACGACCCTGCGCGCCAACGTCTACCGCCCGGCCGACGAGGGCCACTGGCCGGTCCTGCTGACCCGCCTGCCCTACGGGAAGGACCTGCCGCTCGGGACGGCGATGCTCGACCCCGTGCAGGCCGCGCGCCGCGGCTACGTCGTGGTCGTGCAGGACACGCGCGGGCGCTTCACCTCCGAGGGCGAGTGGTACCCCTTCCGCCACGAGGGCGAGGACGGTTTCGACACCGTCGCCTGGGCCGCCGCCCTGCCCCACGCCGACGGCCAGGTCGGCATGTACGGCGGCTCCTACTTCGGCTTCACCCAGTGGTCGGCCGCGCTCCAGCAGCCGCCCGCGCTGCAAGCGATGGTGCCGTACATCACCTGGGCCGACCCGCTCAACGGGCTGTCCTACCGCGGCGGCGCGCTGGAACTCGGCGTGATGGCCTCCTGGAACCTCCAGATGGGGTTCGACGTGCTGGTCCGTCGCCACCATGGCGATCCGCGAGCGCTCGGCGCGGGCATCACAGCGCTCGTCGGTGAACTCGACGCCCTCGGCGCGGGGGGCTACCGCGCGCTGCCGCTGGCGGACTACGCGCCGCTGCGCAGGCAGGAGGTCGCGCCGTTCATCTTCGACGCGATCGAGCGGCCGATGGACCGCGACCGGGAGGCGCCCTGGACGATCCTCGGCCGGCACGAGCGGGTGCGGGTGCCGACCTTCAACGTCGGCGGCTGGTACGACATCTTCCTGGCCGACACCATCGCCAACTTCAACGCGATGCGCGCGCTCGGCCGGCCCACGAAACTCCTCATCGGCCCGTGGGCCCACGGCCGCGGGATGAACCCGGTCGGCGAGGTCAACTTCGGGTTCGGCGCGCAGACCGCGCTCATCAACCTGCAGATGGACCTCGGCAGCCTCCAACTGCGCTGGTTCGATCACTGGCTCAAGGGCCTCGACACCGGCATCATGGCCGAGCCGCCGATCCGGCTCTTCGTGATGGGCGCGAACGTCTGGCGCGACGAGCAGGAGTGGCCGCTGGCCCGCGCCGTCGAGACCCCCTACTACCTGCGCGCCGACGGCGGGCTCAACCCGGAGGCGCCCGGCGACGAGGCCCCCGACCGCTACGCCTACGACCCGGCCGACCCGGTCCCGACGCGCGGCGGCGCGACTCTCATGACGCCGGAGTACCCGCCCGGCCCCTACGACCAGCGCCCGATCGAGGCCCGGTCCGACGTGCTGGTCTACCGCACGCCGCCGCTGGCGCGCGACACGGAGGTCACCGGCCCGATCACGGTCCACCTCTGGGCGACCTCTTCCGCCCCCGACACCGACTTCGTCGCACGCCTGACCGACGTCTTCCCCGACGGCCGCGCGATCAACCTGACCGACGGCATCATCCGCGCGCGCTACCGCGACTTCGCCGATGGCGCGGCGCCCTCCCTCATCGAGCCGGGCCGGCCCTACGAGTACACGATCGACCTCTGGGCGACGAGCAACGTCTTCAAGGCCGGCCACCGCATCGGCCTAGATGTTATGTCGAGTAACTTCCCGCGCTGGGACCGCAACCCGAACACCGGCCACCCCTTCGGCGCCGACGCCGAGGTGCGCGTCGCCCAGCAGCAGATCCTCCACGACCGGGAGCACCCCTCCCACGTCGTTTTGCCGAGGACTCAGGACTGAGGACTCAGGACTGAGTGGGCTCACAGGCGGAGATGCGTTTTCTCCAATCTCGGCGCTACTGAGTCCTGAGTCCCGAGTCCTGAGTCCTTTCGTTCGACCGCGCACGGAGAGGAGTAACAGCCATGCCCGAACTCGCCTGGGGACCCGACGAATCGGCCCGCCTCGCCGCCATCCGCGACGATCTCGCGAAGGTGAGCACCGCGTCCGCCTACCAACTGCTGCACGACCAGGGCTGGCGCAACACCTACATGCAGGGGGTGTTGCCGCTCCAGCCGCTCGGCCTCGGCGTGCGGCTCGTCGGGCGGGCGCGCACCTGCCGCTACCTGATGCGCCGCGGCCCGGCCGGCGGGCGCGACCCCGAGCGCCGGCGCCGCTCGGCCGAGATCGTCCTGATCGAGTCGATCGAGCCGGGCGACGTCTTCTGCGTCGACGCGCTGGGGGTGCCGACCTCCGGCATCATCGGCGACATCCTGACGACTCGTTTGAAGGCGCGCGGCGTCGTCGCGGCGCTGATCAACGGCGCGGTGCGCGACACGCCCTACATCAAGGAGGTCGGCCTGCCGGTCTTCAGCGCCGCCTTCCACCCCTCCGCCAGCGGGCGCGACCTCGTCCCGGTCGATTACGACCTGCCGATCGACATGGCCGGCGCGCAGGTCCTCCCCGGCGACATCATCCTGGCCGACGACGAGGGCGCGCTGGCGATGCCGCTGGAGCTGGCCGAGCACCTCGCCGCCGTCGGGCCGGCGAAGGAAGACCTGGAGATGTGGATCCGCGACAAGATCGCGGCCGGCGGCTCGGTCCACGACTACTACCCGCCCTCCCCCGAGAAGGAGGCGGAGTACGAGCGCGAGACCGGGCGGCGGGTCCATTGACGAGTCGGCAGGCGGCGGACGGCAGTCGGCAGTACCGGCTTGCTCTCGCTGACCGGGTCGGCCTACGGAAGCCATCTCTGCCGTCTGCCGCCTGCCGTCTGCCGTCTACGAACGGAGTGAGCCATGAAGATCACCAACATCCGCACGGCGGAGGTCAAGGGGCACGGGTATTCGACCTACGTGCGCGTCTACACCGACGAGGGGCTGGTCGGCAACGGCGAGTGCATCCACGGCACCGACGGCTGCCCGCAGGTCGTGCAGATGCTGAAGCCCCTCCTCGTCGGCGAGGACCCACTCAACGTGGACGCGCTCTTCGAGAAGATGCGCCGCCGCAACGTCTTCAACGGCGCGATGGCCGGCGCGACGGTGACGGCGATGACCGGCATCGAGATCGCGCTGTGGGACCTGGCGGGCAAGGCGCTCGGCTTGCCGGTCTACCGGTTGCTCGGCGGCAAGTTCCGCGACCGCGTGCGCCTCTACTGCGACTGCCACGCGGGCGAGAGTTTCGAGCCCGGGGCGTACGCCGAGCGCGCGCGGGAGGCGGTCGGGCTCGGCTTCGACGCGATCAAGTTCGACGTGGACGAGACGCGCGCCGGCTTCCGCACCGACCCCTGGAACTGGCACGCCACCGGCCCCGAGGTCGCCTGGATGGTCGAGCGGGTGGCGGCGGTGCGCGACGCGATCGGCCCCAACGTGGACCTCGCGGTCGACATGCACGGCCGCTACGACATCGCCAGCGGCATCGCGGTCGCGCGCGCGATGGAGCCCTTCAATCTGCTGTGGCTGGAGGAGCCGGTGCCGCCGGAGAACGTCGCGGCGATGCGCGAGGTCAAGCGCTGCTCACCGACGCCCCTCTGCGCGGGCGAGAACCTCTACCTGCGCTGGGGCTTCCGCGACCTGTTGGAGCAGCAGGCGGTCGACTATATCATGCCGGACATCCCCAAGTGCGGCGGGCTGGCCGAGTGCCGCAAGATCGCCAACATGGCCGAGGTCTACTACGTCCCGCTCGCGCCGCACAATGTCTGCGGCCCGCTCGGGACGATGGCCTCGGCGCACGTCTGCGCCAGTATCCCGAACTTCCTGGTGCTGGAGTGGCACTGGATCGACTACCCCGGCTGGGACGAGCTGGCGACCGGCGACCAACCGGTGATCCAGGACGGTCACGTCGTCCTGACCGACAAGCCCGGCATCGGCCTGGAGGTCAACGACGAGGCGCTGGCGAAGTACCTGCGGCCGGGCACGGAGTTGTTCGGGAGGGGTTAGGGGTTAGGCGTTAGGCGTTAGGGGGCCTTGCGCGGGCAGCGGTCAAACGGATAGACAGATGCCAGGAGCGAGATCCTAACGTCTAACGCCTAACCCCTAACGCCTCCCAAGGAGGGGGCATGTTCGCGCTGATCGTATCGCTGCAGGTGCGGCCGGAGCGCCGCGAGGACTTTCTCAAGGCGGCGGAGGAGGACGGCCGGGGCTCGCGCGAGGACGAGCCGGGTTGCCTGCGCTTCGACGTGCTGGAGGACGAGGCCGACCCGAACCACTTCTTCTACTACGAGGTCTACCGCGACGAGGCGGCCTTCAAGGCGCACGGCGAGGCGCCGCACTACCAGGTCTGGCGCGCGGCCGTCGAGTCGGGCGTCCTGGCCGGCCCGGCCCACATTACGCGCTGCCAGACGCGCTTCCCGACCGATCTGGACTGGCGGTAGGCGCGGGTGGGGCGGCTCGGGCCGCTGGGATCCGCCGCCTTCCGCGCCTTCTGGGGCGCGCGCGCCGTCTCGCTGTTCGGCGACCGCATCGCGGCCGTGGCGCTCGTCCTCGCCGTCTACCAGCGCGAGGGCAGCGGCGTCGCGGTCGGGCTCTTGCTGCTGGCGGAGGTGGCGCCGCAGTTCTTCGGGCCGCTCGCCGGCGCCGTCGCGGATCGCGCGGACCACCGGCGCCTGATGATCGGCTGCGATCTCGGGCGCTGCCTCATCTTCGGCGCCATCGCGCTCGCCTTCCCGCCCTTCCCGGCGCTGCTCGCGCTCATCCTGGCGGCCGGGATCCTCTCGACGCTCTTCAGCCCGGCCGGGCGCAGCACGGTGCCCGCACTGGTCGGGCCGGCCGAATTGGCGAGCGCCAACGCCGTGCTCGGCAGCGCCCTGAACGTGAGCATCGCCGTCGGCCCCGCCATCGGGGGCATCGCCGTCGCGGCCTTCGGCGCGCGGGTCGCGCTGGCCCTCGATGCCCTCTCCTTCCTGCTGTCGGCCCTGCTCGTGACCCGCCTGCCGCGCGGGGTGCGCGCTACTGGCGGCGGGCCGGCGGAACGACGCCTGCTCGGCGAGGCGCGCGCCGGCCTGGCCTACCTCGTGCGCCACCCGACCGCGCGCGCCGTCGCCCTGGGCCTCTTCCTCGTCGTCGTCTTCGGCGGCGTGGACAACGTCGCCCTCGTCTTCCTGGCGCGCGACACGTTGCGGACGGGCGACGCCGGCTACGGCCTGCTGGCCGCGGCCTACGGCGTGGGCATGGTGCTGGCGCCGCTGGCGGTCTTCCACCCACGCCTCCGCGCGGCCCCGGCAGCACTGAAACTGGCCGGCGTCGGCCTCTTCGGCGCGGGGACGGCGCTGACCGGCCTGGCCCCGACCGTCGGCGTGGCCCTCGCCTGCCAGGCGCTCGGCGGGGTCGGCAACGGGCTGGAGAACGTCGCGGACGACACCCTGATCGGGCAGACGGTCCCGGCCGAGATGCTCGGGCGGGTCTTCGGCATCACCTACAGCGGCGTGGCGATCGCCTCCGGCCTGGCCTACGCGGTCGGCGGGCCGCTCCTGGCGCTGCTCTCGCCGCGGGCGATCTTCGTCGCCGCCGGCGTCGGCGTCCTGGTCTCGCTCGCGGTCATCTGGGTCTTGCTGCCGCGCTCCGCCGCCCCCGTGGGTGGCGCGGGCCGCCCGCAGCCGGGCCGGACATGAGACGCGTTCGCGCCGATCGCCCCAGGCTCCCGCGCTCTCACGCTCCCACGACCTCGGCCAGCAGGGCGAAGAAGGCGCGCTTGCGCTCGGTGTTGATTCCCCAGTTGACCGGCACGTTCTGGTAGCCCGCAACGTAGTCGGAGCGCGCGCCCGCGCCGCCGGCGCCCGCGCCGGGGTCGAAGTAGCCCCACGAGGCGCGGTGCGCGACGGCGGTCAGGAAGTTGTTGACGGGGCGGTCGAAGTCGAAGTGGTCGTCCTCGTCGAAGACGATCGGCATCGGGCGGTAGGTCGGCAGGGCGCGCGTCCGCTCGACCATCTCGCCGATGAGCGTCGGGTCGGTCACGCCGTTGCCGTGCAGGAGGATGACATCGGAGGCGGCGACGACGCGCTCGGAGGGGACGCTGCGCCCACGATAACTCGTGCCGGTGAGGAGGCCGCGCTCGCGCACGCGGGCGATCAGCTCGTGGACCCGGTGCGGTTGCAGGATCTCGTGCTCGTAGCGCGGCACGTCGCACTCGTTGTTGACCTCGACGATCGCGTTAGTGTGGCCGCCCGCCACGAGCCAGTCGGCCGCGTTGTCCACCGCGCGGCGCACGGCCGCCTCGTCACGCAGGTGTTCGTCCTGCCCGAAATAGAAGAGGCCGAGGATCGCCACCATGCCGAGATCGTCCAGGCGGTCGAGCACGCGCGCCAGCCGGTCGAGGTAGGCCGGGTCGAGGTCGCCGTCCGAGGTGAAGGCCGAGTTGATCCAGGGCTGCTCGCGCGAGTAGCCTTCGGGGCTGCCGCCCTGCAGGTTGAGCGCGACCGCGAGGAGGCCGTAGCGGCGGTACTCGGGCAGCATCGCCAGGAACTCGGCGACGTTGCGCTCGGGATCCCAGCGGCCGGTGTCGGGATAGGCCCAGCGGTCGCGCGTGGCCGGGTTGCGGTCGTCGAAGAGCGCCTGCACCATCCGGCTGTTGAGGAGCAGCCCTTCGATCGGCCAGTCCCGGTAGCGGCGCCCTTCATACGTCGGCCGGCCGTCGATCGTGAACCGCTCCCCCTCTATGCCGACGTGCGTCCGGCCCCCCATGCCTCCTCCCTCCCGTCGCCGTGAATCCGCCGCGCCAGGGTAGAGGGCCGGCCGGCGCCTGTCAACGCGCGGGCGCCTCTCGCCCCACGGGCGCAATACGCGCGAGCCGCGTTCGTATGGCCGTGTGGAGGGGGAGCGGGTATACTGTGGCCCGGTCGGCGGGCCCGCCGACCGGGCGGGGGACGCGGCGAACGGCAGGAGGCGGCGGGATCGTGAGGGGAGCGAAGCGGATCGGGTGGGGCGGCGTGGCGCTGGTCTTGCTCTTGCTGGCGACCGCGTGCGGCGCGCCGGGCAGGGCGACCGAGACTCCCCCGGCAGATACCCCGACCGCGACCGAGGCCACGGCGACGGCGACGGCGAACGGCGCCGCCCCGGCCGTCGCCTCGCCGCCGAGCGCCCAGCAGGCCGCCGGCCCGCCGGCCGGGGCGGCGCAGGCCACCGCGCCGCCCGCGCCGCAGCCGCTCACGCCGGCGCAGCTCCAGAAGTTCCGGCCGAACGAGCTGGGCGAGATCCCGGTGCTGATGTACCACACCTTCCTCCCCGGCGTCAGCGAGGCCGACGACGTCTGGAATCGCACGCCCGACGAGTTCCGCGGCGACCTCCAGTACCTCTACACCCACGGCTACTACCTGACCTCGATGCACGACTTCGTCACCGGCGACATCGACATCCCGGCCGGCAAGACCCCGGTGATCCTGACCTTCGACGACGGCGCCGAGTCGCAGTTCCGCTACCTGGTGCAGCCGGACGGCTCCAAGATCATCGATCCCAACTGCGCGCTCGGCATCCTGGAGGCGATGTACAAGGAGCACCCCGACTTCGGGCGCGCGGGCGTCTTCTACATCCTGCCGCTCTCGCCCTTCGCCAACGACGACGACAAGAACCACCAACGGCCGTACGCCAAGGAGAAACTCGAATTCCTCCTCGCCCACGGCTACGAGCTGGGCAACCACACCGTCCACCACCCCGACCTGAGCAAGATGACCAACCCGCAGATCATGCAGGAGATCGCCGGCGGCACCGACGGGATCCACAGCTACGTGCCGACCGCGCCGGTCGAGACGATCGCGCTGCCCTTCGGCATGTACCCGCCCCACGGCGACACGACGCTGCTCGAAGGCTTCGACCTCGACGGCCGTCACTACGGCTTCAAGGCGGCGATGATGGTCGGCGCGGAGCCCGCCCCCTCGCCGTTCGACAAGCGGCGCGACCTGCTGTGGACGCCGCGCATCCGCGGCAGCGGCGACCAGTTGGTCAAGTGGTTCGGCGACTACTTCGAGAAGTACCCTTCGCTGCGCTACATCAGCGATGGCGACCCGGCCACCGTGACGATCCCGGAGAACCTGCCGAGCCGGCTGGCGACGAATCTCAACCCCGCCAGCCTGGGCAATCGCAAACTCGTCCGCTATACTCTCGCGGCACAGGGCCCGGCCGGGCCGACCGGCCAACGGACGCCCGGGACGACCGAGACCGTCGTCCGCCACGCCGTGTTGCCCACGCCCGATGGCATGGGCACGCGGGGGCGGACCCGGCGCGCGGCGATCCTGCGAATCTGACCCTCGCGACTGGGTGCTGACGTGGACCGGCCCGGCAGACGAGACCGCGCGCGGCGCGGGGTGACGAAGCGCCGCCGAGTGTGCCGGGCGCCGACGCTGGCCCTCCTGGTCACCCTGCTCGCCCTGGCCGCCTGCACGATGACGCCGGGCCAGCCGCTGCCCACGCCCACGTCGGCCGCCTCCGACGCGCCCGCCGCCACCCCGGCGCTGGCGACGCCCGCCGCGGCGCTCGCCGCGACCCCACCGGCGCCTCTGGCCGCCGTCGCGCCGGCCGCCCCGACGAGCTCGCCCGCGACGCTAGGGCACGACCTCGACGCGCTGCTCGCGCGCTACACCGCGCAGGGCCTCGGCCGCGCCGCCATCGTCGTCGCGGATCAACGCACCGGCGTCGATCTCGCGATCGCGCCCGACCAGGTCTTCCCCGCGGCCAGCCTCTACAAGCTGATCGTGCTCTGGAAGGTGCAACTGGAGATCCGCGCCGGCCACCTCGCCGACGACACCCCGCTCGAACTCACCGCCGACAACGACGACTCGGCCGACGACGGCTACCAGCTCGGCCCCTACGGCAGCACGATCAGTGTGGCCGACGCGCGGCGGCTGATGATCACTCAGAGCAACAACACCGCGGCGTGGGCGCTCGTCGGCGCGGTCGGCGGCTGGGCGGCGGTCGATCCGCTGCCGCGTGAGCGCGGCCTGGCGCACACGGCGCTGCTGCCCGAGCCGACGACGACGGCGGCCGACGTGACGCGCTTCTTCCGCGGCCTGCTGGCGCGCGACCTCGACCCCGACCTGGCGCCGGCGGACTACGACCTGATGCTGGCGCTCCTCCAGGCGCAGGAGGTCAACACCTTCCTGCCGACCGGCCTGCCCGCGGGCACGCCCTTCGCGCACAAGACCGGCGAACTAGACGACGTCGTCCACGACGCCGGCATCCTCCTCCTGCCGGGCGGCCGGGCCATCTACCTGACCGTGCTGACGCAGGGCGACTACGACGTCTGTGTCCAGTTCATGCACGACGTCGCCCAACTCGCCTGGCAGGCCCTCGCCGCGCCGTAGGACGATTCACCGCAGAGGCGCAGAGGACGCGGAGGACGGAGGAGAGGAGACGGAAGAAGTACGAGGTACTCTAGTTTTCGCTAAGTGGGGTGGCACCGGGCAGATTCCGTTGATCGGGTGCGGGCGCTGAGACCATGCGGTACCGGAAGGGCCGCCTGATGCCGGATGCGGTCTGCCGGATGCCGACGCCGTCGTGTCCCCTGGTCGTCGCTTGCCCGATCGGGACGAATCTAGGGTTGCTGCACCCACGGTGGATGCCGGCGGGTGGGTGGCCGCTCGGGGCGCGTGGGGCGCGGTTCCCCGGGTTGGCCGACTGCGGGCGGTCGGCGCCGGCGACGCGGCGGGCGTGGGCGGCGCCGGGGCGGGGCGCCGGGACGAGCGGGCGGTTCATCGGCCGCTGGGCCGGGGTGGTGGCGCGGGAAGGCCGGTTGCAGCCCCACGCGCATGGCGGCTATCGGCCCGTCGCGGTCGATGGTCCCGGGTCCTGGCGCCCCCGGCTGCGCGGCTGCCCGACCGCCCACGACCACGGCGTGGCCGGCGGGGCGCTCCCGGCCATCCCGCGCGGCCGCAGCGCCGGGGTCGGCCGCGCAGGGGCGCCGCGGCCGGCAGTGCCGCGTGCCTTCGGCCGGGCGGACCCCGCCGACCCGACGCCCGGCGCCCGCGCGCGGCGCGTGGTCCGCGAGGCGGCGCGGCCGTGTGCCGCCGCTGCGGTGGTGGTGCTGGACGCCGGCTTCGGGGTGGCGCCGCCCTCCAGCGGGCGCGGCCGGCCCCCCACCCGCGGGGTGAAGGTGCGCCCGCCGGCGCGCACGCACCAGAGGCGCACGATCCCCGCCACCCCGCCGGATCGCGTCGAGGCGTGGCGCGAGGACGCCCTCCGGCGGCGCGCCGCGGTCCGGGCCGACCCGGTCCGGCCCGACGCGGCCGCCGACGGCCCCGCCGTCACCGTGCTCGCCAGCCACGACCCGCGCTGCCGCGAGCCGCTGCCGCTCGCCACGGCGCTCGCACGCACGCTGCGCGCCGCGCGCGACCGCTACCGCGACCGCCGGCCGGTGGCGCGACGCCCCTCGGCGGCGCAGCAGCTGCTCGGGGCCGCCCGCCAGTGCGTCCACGCCCCCGAGACCTGCCGGCGGCGGCCGGAACGCACCGTCCGCGCCGGGGCCGTGCTGCCCTCTGCCGCCGCCGCCGCGCCCGCGATCCCCACCGGCTGCCGGGACCGGCGGCCGCGGCCCACCCCCGGCCGGCTCCGGCGGTTCCCGGCGCGCACGCCCTTCCCGCAGGCCTTCCCCTCGCCCGCACGCCTCCGCGAACAAGCGTCCGCGACGGCCCAGCTCCCCGAGGGATGCTGGGAGCGGCGGCGTACCCCGGCCACGCCCGCCACACCCACGACCCTTGCCGAAGCAGCCTGCGTTACCGCACACCGGAGAGTTGACGGATGGAACAAAAGTTCTACAATACGAGCGGGCAGGACAGGTCGTGCCCCTGCGACAACGTCACCCGATCCGGGGAGGAGATGATGAGCCAGAGTGCCGTGCAGCGTCTGTATCTGATGCAGGTGGGGTCCGTGCCGGAATACCAGATTCCGATCGTGTGCTATCTGGTGCAAACGGGTGACGGCCAGAATATCCTGATCGACAGCGGTCTGCCGGAGGTTATCCCTGAAGGAGAATCGGAGTTCGCGAATGGGCGGGACGTGATCGAGCAGTTGGCGAGCATCGGCTTGAAACCGGACGATATCGATACCGTCATTTCGACGCATTACGATGGCGACCATGCCGGACGACACGCGGCGTTCACGAGGGCGCGATATGTTGTCCAGCGTGTGCATCATGCGGATGCGGCGAGCAACCCACGGTATGCGGCCATTCGACCCCAATGGGATCAGCCGATGGAGCGCCTTCGGCTGGTGGACGGGGACACCGAACTGCTGCCGGGGCTGGAGCTGATCGAGACGAGCGGGCATGTGCCGGGACATCAATCGGTGCTGGTGCGGCTGCCCAACACGGGTGCGGTGCTCCTGACGATTGACGCGGTACCCTTCGGCGAGGGCTTTACCCGCGACAAGCAGGACGACGGGAGCGACCCGGACGCCGCAGCGATCCGCGCCAGCACGAATAAGCTGCTCGATCTGGTGGAACGGGAGCAGGTTGGGCTGGTGATTTTTGGTCATGACGGGGACCAGTGGGCAGGGCTGAACAAGCTGCCGGAGTATTACGCGTGAGGTTGCGAGCGCCGCTATCCCCCCGCCCCCCGTTCCCCATTTCGGAGTGAACTCGGAAACGGGACAGCTGTCGGTGCGCGGCCCCACGACTTCGGGATGCGTGCGGCGCGAAGCCGCCAGAGCATCCGCGTTGTCCGACGCCGACGCGCGAAGTCGAGCGCGATAGGAGGACTTCAGCGCGGGCTTTCATCAGGACATGGGGGCACCGCTTTGGCGTCGGGCGATGCCTCCCGCCGCGCCGGCGGCGAGCATGGCGCGGAGGGCGGCGTGGGTCCGTCGCCGGTGCGGGCAGTATTGGCTTTCCCGTGCTTTTTCTCGCGGGACACCGCCTCGTGGGCGGCGCCTCAACGGCCCTCAAGGTAGCGAAAAGTAGAGTGGTATGAAGTACGAATGTGTATCTCGTCCTCTCTCCTCGTCCTCTGCGTCCTCTGCGCCTCTGCGGTGAACGTCCCCGGGCCCTTGCGCGGGCGCGGGGTTGTGAGACAATCGCGCGCATCGTTTCCACGCGGCGGCGCGGCCGGGGTGGTGGGACTCGGCGAGGAGGGAGCCATGCGGCTACGGCGGGGGGCGGCCGGCCGGGAGGGCGGCTTCGATCAGCGCTGGCTGGCGCTGAGCGTGACGACGATCGGCTCGTTCATGTCGATCCTCGACAGCACGATCGTCAACATCGCGCTGCCGAGCGTGATGAAGGACTTCCACGCCAACTTGGAGGATGGCCAGCTCGTCCTGACCATCTATCTGCTCGCCCTCGCAGTGGTCATCCCGCTGAGCGGCTTCCTGGCCGAGCGCGTCGGGCTCAAGCGGATGTACATGATCACGCTGGCCTGCTTCACGCTCGGATCGGCACTCTGCGGCTCGGCCTGGAACCTCGACAGCCTCGTCGGCTTCCGCGCGCTGCAGGGGCTCGGCGGCGGGATGCTCCAGCCGCTCGGCATGGCGCTCGTCTTCACGCTGATCACGCCGATCGAGCGCGGCTACTTCATGGGGCTGCTCGGCCTGCCGATGCTGCTCGGCCCGATCCTCGGCCCCACGCTCGGCGGCTACCTGGTCCAGTATTCGAGCTGGCGCTTCATCTTCTACATCAACCTGCCGATCGGCCTGCTCAACCTCGTCCTGGCCTGGTGGCTCC
Organism: Thermomicrobiales bacterium; assembly: GCA_035708265.1. Lineage (GTDB taxonomy): Bacteria > Chloroflexota > Chloroflexia > Thermomicrobiales > CADCWN01 > DASSSV01. The sequence continues at coordinate 22,637 of DASSSV010000069.1, forward strand.
TCAAAGAGCGGCCGCGCCGCGCCGACGCCCGCCTCGACCTGCGCGGCTTCGGCCTCTCGCTGCTGGCCTTCCCCGCCATCCTGCTCGGCCTGAGCGAGGGCGAGCAACTGGGCTGGACCTCGCCGCTCGTCCTCGGGCTGCTGGGCGGCGGCGTGGTCGCGCTCGGCGCCTTCATCGTGGCGGAACTGAAGCACCACCAGCCGCTGCTGCAGTTGAAGCTCTTCGCCCACCCGATCTTCTCGCTGGCGATGGCGATCAACTTCGTGACGCAGTTCTCCCTCTTCGGCATGGGCTACGTCATCCCGCTGCTCTTCCAGGAGGGGCACGACCTCGGCGCGGCGGCGACCGGCCTGGCGATGTTCCCCAGCGGGATCGTCAGTTTCATCGCGATGAACGGCGGCGGGCGGCTCTACAACCGGGTCGGGCCGCGGCGGCTGGCGATCCCGGGGATGGTGGTGCTGTTCATCACCACGGGCCTCTTCAGCCGCACCACGGCGACGACGAGCATCCCGATCCTGGTGGCGCTGGCCTCGCTGCGCGGCCTGGCGATGGGCCTGTGCATGATGCCGATCCAGACGGCGGCCTACAACACCGTGCCGCAGCACGAGATGACGCGCGCCACCGCGCTGACCAACGTGCTCTTCCGCATCTTCGGCGCGGCCAGCACGGCGATCCTCACATCGGTGATGGTGGCGAGCCTGTCGTGGCACGGCGCCGCGCCGGGCATGACGATCACCTCCGGCACCGCGCCGCTGCCGCTGCTGGCGAAGGCGTTCGACGACGCCTTCCTCGCCATGGCCGCGCTGACGCTGGTCGGTCTCGCCCTCTGCTGGTTCCTGAAAGACCCGGTGCTGGAAGCGATGAAGGTGCAGCCGGCCGGCCCGCGCGAGGAGCGCGCGCTGGCGCTCGAAGGCGCCGAGTGAGGACTCAGGACTCAGGACTCAGTGGGGTGGTGCGGAACGGCCTGGCTTTTCCTTGTAGCGTTCTACTAACCATGGTGCCCTAACTTAGTCCTGAGTCCTGAGTCCTACTCCGAGGCCACGACGGTCGCGTCGGGGCGGCGGCGGACCTCGGGCAAGAGCGCGGTGCCGAGGCCCGGCGCGGTCGGCGCGAGGATGTGGCCGTCCTCCACGCGCACCAGCTCGGTGACGAGTTCGGGGTAGGTCACGCGCAGGTAGGCGCGCACCGACTCCTGGTAGACCGCGTTGGTCGCGTTGATCGCCAGGTGGACGCCGGCGAAGAGGGTGCAGGGGCCGGTGCAGTCGTGCAACGCGACCGGCCGCTTGTAGGTCTCGGCCAGCGCCGCGATCTTCTTCCCCTCGGTGATCCCGCCCGCCCAGGTCGGGTCGATCATGATGATGTCCGCCGCGCGCTGCTCCAGCACCGGGCGGTACTCGTAGCGGGTGGTCAGGTACTCGCTGGCGAGGACCGGGATCGTCGTGCTGCGCTGCAACTCGGCCAGCGCGGCGACGTCGTCGGCGCGCATCAGGTCCTCGATCCAGTAGGGGCGGAACTCTTCGAGCGCCTGCGCGATCCGCTTGGCGGCCGGCAGCGACCAGAAGCCGTGCCCCTCGACCATGATCTCCATGCGGTCGCCGGCGGCGCGGCGGATCTGGCGGAACGGTTCGAGCGCGCGGTCGAGGTCGGCCGGGTCGATGCGCTGCCCGCCGAGCGTGGCGAGCGCGGGGTCGAACGCGCCGCGGAAGGCGCGCCAGTCCTCCGGCCCGCCCGGGCGGTGGGCGTAGTAGTCGAAGGGCCAGATCTTCATCGCGGTCAGCCCCTCGTCGAGGAGGTCGAGCGCCAGCGCGCCGGCGTCGGTCATGAAGGCGATGAGGTCCTCGTAGCGGCCCTGCCCGCCGGTGTCGGTGCCGTAGCCGGTGCCGCCGCGTGTCGGGCGGCCGTAGGCCGGGCCGCCGCAGGTGTTGTAGGTCTTGATGCGGTCGCGCGCCGCGCCGCCGAGCACCTGCCAGATCGGCATCCCGGCCGCCTGCCCCAGGATGTCCCAGAGGGCCACGTCGAGCGCCGACAGGCCGCGGATCTCCGCGCCCTTGCCGGCGATGTGGGCGATCACCTCGTAGAGCCGCCGCCAGTGCAGCTCGATCGCGAGCGGGTCGCGGCCGAGGAGCATCGGCGCGGCGAATTCGTGGATGAAGCCGCGCACCGCGTCGGTCATGTAGAAGGTGTCGGCGTAGCCGGTCAGCCCCTCGTCGGTGTGCAGCGCGACGAAGAGGATGTTCGGGTAGTCGGCCAGGTGGATTGTCTCGATCCTCGTCAACTTCATCTCTGCTCCTCGTGGGCCGGTATGAAGGACTCAGGACTCAGGACTCAGGACTAAGAGGGTGGGGACGTGGCATGACCCAGCCCATCCCCGTGACGTTTTGCCAGCCGTGATGCCTTGATTTAGTCCTCAGTCTTGAGCCCTTAGTCCTCATCCTCGTACGTCGCGTCCCCCTCGAACGGGTAGAGCGGCCGGCGGCGGTGGTAGTAGGTGAAGGTGGAGAGGTCGGACGAGGTGACGCCGGGCGTGTTGACCAGGATGATCCGGCCGGCGATCGGCTCGTAGGCCGGGCGGGGCGAGACGACACCCTTGGCGACGACGATCCGCTTCTCCTCCGGGCGGATGCCGAGCGAGTACATCTGCTCGATGCTGGTGTTGCCGATTCGCTCGCTCGTCAGCACCAGCGTGTAGCCGTCCGGGCACTCCAGGCCCACCGTCGGGCCGCCGTCGAAGAAGCGCCAGCCGCCGTGCGTCGGGCGCGGGTCCTCGAACCGGCCGTCGGCGATGACGCGCACGCGGCCGGTGACGGTCACGGGCGCGCCGTGGCGGTCGTCGGTCTTCCCGCCGACGGCGAGCGTGACGGTCGCGCCGACGCCGGCGGCGATGCAGGCGCGCACTGCCTCGGGGTCGTAGAGCGTCTGCAGGTAGTCCCGCGCGCCGAGGCGCAGCGCCGCCTCCAGCAGCACCGTCGAGTCGGCCGGGCTGCCGCCGCCGATGTTGTCGCCGACGTCCATCAGCACGACCGGGCGCTCGGGGAAGGCCACCGCCATCGCGATCGCCTCGTCGGGCGAGGGCGTGTCGCCGACGAAGTCGGCGCGGCGGTCCCAGGCGCGCTCAGCCAGCCAGCGGGCGGCGTCGCGCGCGGCGACGGGGTCGCCGTCGGCGATGGCGAGGAAGGCCATGCCGAGGCCGGGCACGTCGGCGTAGGGGTAGCCCATCGCCACGCCGGCCGAGAGGATCCCCGGCCGCGCGATGACGGCGTCGACGTCGGCCTCGACGCCCCGCATCGGCTCCTCACCGGTGCACTGCCTGACGATGTTGACGACGAGCGGCGGCGTCTCCAGCGCCTGCGCGGGGCGGATCTCGCCCCGGATCGTGCGGACGATCAGGTCACCGCACTCGCGCGCGCGGGCGCGGGCGTCGAGGTGCGGGTTGGTGCGGTAGAGGATCGTCACCGTCGAATTGGCGACGAGGCGTTCGGTCAGGTTCGCGTGGAGGTCGAGCGCCACGCCGACCGGCAGGTCCGGCCCGACCAGCGCGCGGACGCGCTCGGTGAACGCCGCGTCGGCGTCGGGGTGCTCCTCGGAGACCGCCGCGCCGTGCAGCGCCAGCAGCACGCCGTCCCACGGCCCGCGCGTCGCCAGCAGGTCCAGCAGTTCGCCGGTGAGACGGTCGTAGGCGTCTTTGGTGATGAGGCCCAGCGGCCCGGTGCTGGCGAACATCAGCGGGACCACCTCGATGCCCGGCTCGCCGCCCAGTTCGAGGAAGCCGGCGACTGTCGACTGCGCGGTGGCGTGCTCGCGCACGATCGCCTCGCCGCGCAGGATGCCGCTGCGCTCGAAACGGGCGTAGTCGGTGGGCGTCGGCGAGAAGGTGTTGGTCTCGTGGTAGTAGCCGAGCAGGGCCAGGCGCATCGTCACCTCCCGGGTCGGTAGACGGTAGACGATAGACGGTAGATTGCCGAGCCAATCGGCCAACGGCGCTATGCTATCTCAATTCGCGCGCCGGCGGGCGCCTCAGCGCAGCGCCAGGGCGTCGCGGAGGATCGCGGCTTTGTCACGGTTCGGCTCCTCCTCCGCCATCGTCTCCAGGGCGGCGATGAGGGACGCTTCCCGGCCGGCGACCAGGACGCTGACGAGGTA